>DASVEF010000234.1:0-37044 GCA_036380715.1 Thermoanaerobaculia bacterium
CAAAGCAGGCCTGGGAGCTTGTGGAAACCGGCGCCGCAAGTTGGAGCGGAGGCAAGCCCGCGGGATCGCGCCAGAGGCCGCGGGCACGGGGCAAGAGCGCCTCGGACATCGTTCTGGAAGACCGTCGTTGATCCTCTATCTCGACACCAGCAGCCTCGTCAAACTCTACATTGAAGAAAGTGGCTCCCCCGAGGTCGAGCGCCTCGTCGGCGAAGCCTCGCGGATAAGCATGCTCTCCGCGGATTCGACAGCCTTCACCTCGCGTCGTTTCTCCACCTTTCCAGCGTGGACCTCGACGAGCCCGCCCAGTTCTCTTCGTTCGACGATCGGCTGAACGGCGCAGCGCGAGCAGAGACGGAGAATCCTCCGTAGAAGACTGCGGCGCCACCAGACTTTGGGAGATGAGTACTCTTTCGTCACGGAGGTATCTCATGATCCGACCCGTCCGCCACGCGCTTGCCTGCCTTTTGATCTTCTCCCTGGTCCCGGCCTGCGCCCAGGAGCCCCATTTCACCGATCCTCCCGGACCGGACACTCCCGAGGTGACGGCCCAGCTCGGCAAGGCAAAGGCGGCCCTCGAATCCGGCCGGGCGGACGTCTCCGCCATCCTCTCCGATCCCACCTACCTCCCACTCCACGAACGTCCGTCCTTCCGCGAGCTGATCCGCAAACATGCCCGCAGCTCCAGGATGACGATCGTGACGCCGAAGGAACCCGGAGAGCGGCTGATCGTCACCGGAACCCTCCGGAGCAAGGACGGTAGGCCGCTGGGCGGCGCACTGGTCTACGCCTACCAGACCAGCGCCAAGGGCTGGTACTCGGACCGGGCGGCGCACTACACGGCTTCCTCGGGCGACGACCGGCACGCCCGCCTCTTCGGCTACCTGACCACCGACCCCAGCGGTCGGTTCGAGATCACGACCATCCGGCCGGAAGGCTACCCGCAGAGCAGAGCCCCTCAGCACATCCACCTCGAGGTATACGTCGGTGGGAGGCCGAAGCTGGGTACCGAGATCCTGTTCGAGGATGACCCTCGCATGACCACGGAAGCGCGGCGCCTCAGCCGCGAAGCCGGCTTCTACCTCGTGCCGGTCCGGCGAGGAGCGGATGGGGTGCAGAGATGCGCGGTGGAGATCCGGTTGCCGGAGTAGGGCGTTGACACCGGCCCTCTCCGGTGTTACGGGTATGTGTCTCTGTAGAGCTTTGGAGGAAGACCCATGCCCGAGACGATCATGCAGGTTCTGGAACGGACCGCCCGGGAGCACGCCGACCGGCCGGCGATGCGGGTGAAACAGGGCGGTCAATGGAAGACGACCACCTGGAAGGAGTACCGGGACCAGGCCTATCTCGCCGCCCGGGGGTTCATCCAGCTCGGCCTGGAGCCGGGACAGGGCGTGGCGATCATGGGCTTCAACCGTCCCGAGTGGTTCCTCGCCGATGTCGGAGCCATCGCCGCGGGCGGCTTCCCGGCGGGCATCTACGTCACCAACACCCCCGAGCAGGCCCACTACATCGCCGACCACGCCGAGACGGCGGTGGCCGTCCTGGAAAACGAGCAGTACCTGGAGGTCTTCCGGCAGATCCGCGGCCGGTTGCCCAAGCTGAAGGCCATCGTCCTGATGACCGGCGAGGCCCGGGAGCCGGGAGTCCTCTCCTGGCAGCAGCTCCTGGACATGGGCTCGCAGGTCCCCGAGGAGAGGCTCCGCGAACGGATCGCGGCGCAGAAGCCGGAGGACCTCTGCACTCTGATCTACACCTCGGGCACCACGGGACCGCCCAAGGCGGTCATGCTCAGCCATCACAACGTCACCTGGACGGCGCAGCGGGTCGTCGAGACCTACGCGGTCACCGGGACGAGCGACCTCATCAGCTATCTGCCGCTGAGCCACATCGCCGAGCAGGTGGTCTCGCTCCACAGCCCGATGTCCGCCGGCGGCTGCAGCTGGTTCGCCGAGAGCCTGGAGAAGCTGGGGGAGAACCTGCGCGAGGTGCGGCCGCACTTCTTCTTCGCCGTGCCCCGGGTGTGGGAAAAGATGCAGGCGGCCATCCAGGCGGCCGGAGCCCAGAATACCGGGCTCAAGAAGAAAATCGCCGCCTGGGCGCGCGGCGTCGGCCTGGAGGCCGGGCGCGCCGACCAGGCGGGACGGCCGAAGCCGATCCTCTATCCGCTCGCCAAGCAGCTCGTCTTCTCCAAGGTCCGCGAGAGGCTGGGTCTCGACCGCGCCGTCACCTGCTCCACCTCGACCGCGCCGATCTCCATCGAGACGCTGGAGTTCTTCTCCAGCCTCGGCATCAACATCATGGAGGTCTACGGGATGAGCGAGTGCACCGGCCCGGCGACCTTCTCCACGCCGGACCGCTTCCGCTTCGGCAAGGTCGGCGTGGCCATCCCGGGCACCGAGGTCAAGACCGCCGAGGACGGCGAGGTCCTGATGCGCGGCCCGCACGTCTTCCCCGGCTATTACAAGAACGAGGCGGCCACCCGCGAGACGGTCGACGAGGAGGGCTGGCTCCACTCGGGGGACGTCGGCGAGATCGACGACAAGGGTTTCCTGCGGATCACCGACCGCAAGAAGGAGCTGATCATCACCTCCGGCGGCAAGAACATCGGACCGCAGATCCTGGAGTCCAAGCTCAAGCAGATCCCGGTCGTCTCCCAGGCCGTGGTGATCGGCGACCGCCGCAACTACCTGACCGCCCTGCTGACCCTCGATCCGCTGCGCGTCGTGGCCGAGGCCGAAGCGGCCGGCAGCCCCGCGCGCGAGCCCAAGGATCTCGCCAACTGCCCGATCTTCTACAAGCACATCGAGAAGCAGGTGGAGGAGGTCAACAAGGCGCTCGCCCGCTACGAGACGATCAAGAAGTTCGTCATCCTCCCCCAGGAGCTGTCGATCGAAGGGGGCGAGCTCACTCCGACGATGAAGCTCAAACGGCGGGTGATCAACGAGAAATACGCCGAGCAGATCGAGAGTCTGTACGCCGCCTGATCCTCACCCCCTCGGTCCCCCTCTCCCATCGCACTCCCCCCAACCGGAAGAGGGGGAAGAAAGACAAATTCATGGGACGGGCGGAGGCGCCCCCTCTCCCGGAGGCTGGGAGGGCGATGGGAGAGGGGGTCGGGGGGTGAGGACCTTCACCCTCTCCGCCTGCCAGAGGTGGCGCCGCTCGTGGGCGGCGATGATCAGGAATCCGGAGCCCACGGTGACTCGGGCGAGTGGGAAGAACGGGTTCTGGAACCGGATGCTCATGTCGAGATCCGCGGCCTCGCGCAGGAGCGCCTCCACCTCCTCCTGAATCCGGCGGAAGTCGCCGGCGATCCGTTCCTTCCCCTCCCGCAGAGTGGGAACGGTCTTCTTCGGCGCCGGGAGCTTGCGGCTCGGCGGCGGCTCCATGCTTTTGGTGAACCACCGCTCCACGAAACCCTGGCGGATCGGCCCGCGCCTCCTCCTTCCCTGTTGCCTGGCCTTCTCGACCGCCGCCCGCATCGGCCCGAGATAGGCCCGGTTCGCCACGTTGAGGTGGTCCAGGCACTGGGCGATGCTCCACGAGCCCGGTGACGGCTGCCACGCGAATTGCGTCTCGTCGAGATCCCGCACCAGCGCCTCCGCCCTGCGGAGGTTGGCGTCGAGGTCGTCGAGGACGCGCTGGACGTCGTCGGGATAGGGAGCGTTCGTTGGCAAGGCGTCCTCCTGCGGGACGGATTCTACCGGCTCAGCTTCTGCTCGAAGGACTTCTCCAGCCGCTCGAAGTATTCCTGGTTGCCCCAGAGGGTCGCGGACAGACGATCGACGATGCCACCGAGGAGATCCTCCTCCTCTTCCAAGGCCAGCCGCTCGTTGGGTTTTTCCGCCGGACCTCCCGAGCGGAGACGGCTCAGTTGGTTGCCGAGGAGGGTGGCGGCCCGGGCCAGCAGGTCGAAGCTCCCCTGAAAAGCCCGGGTGATCGCCTGGCGGACCGGACGCACGTCCGCCTCCTCCACCGTGGCCATGATCGCCGCTCGCACCGCCCGCACCCGGTCCTCCGTTCGCCCCGCCGGGCGGAGCCCCTGCGCGCGGCGCGCGGCGTAAAGGATGAGATAGCCCTGGAGGAAGGTCTCGACCGCCTGCTCGACCCCCTCGCGCAGGAGCAGGACGTAGAAGGCGGCCTTGGACAGCTTGCGGACGATCTTGCGGGCGGATTTCCGCACCAGCAGCGCGCCCCCCTTGAAGACGCCAGGCCAGGGCCGCCGCTCGCCAATGCCGGCCAGGATGCGCGCCTCGTTCTCCGTGAGGCCGAGGTCCCGGCTTTCGCCGAGCTCGAGGACCATCCGCCGGTGGACCCGGTCGCGCGCCCATTCGTCGAGGAAAGGCACCGGGATCAGAGGACAGAGCCCGCCGAGAACGCTGAAGAATGTCAGCCTGCGGAAGCGGGGGTAGTCCGCCTCCTCGACCGAAAACGACTCCTCCACCTCCCCCAGGTGCTTGCCCGGGCGGAGCTCGACGCGCATCCCCAGCGTGTCGTCCAGCGGACTGCGCTCGTCGTCCTCCTCGTTCCCATTCGCCATGCCGGCCCCCCTCCTTGCTCCTGCTCCGTACGTCCGGAAGCTTTGCAAAGGCTGTGCAGGGTTTTGTTGCGAACCGCCCCTGTCCGTCGCCTATAAGGGAGAGGGCGTCCTCTGCGGATTGTACCCGCGGAGGAGAAATCGGCTGGCGGCGATAGAATTATGGATATGACTTCCCTGCGGAGGGTCCGGGTATTCGGCGGGCTTGCGCTCGTCCTGGCGGCGGCCGCGTGCGCGGACCGCGCGCTGGAGCGGTGTACGGAGGCGTACGCGGCCGGGAGCTACGAGGAGGCGGTACGGCTCTGCGAGGAGGCTCACCGCTCCTCGGACGATCCCCGCGCCGGGGCCACGGCGGCGCGGGCTCTGGCCCAGCTCAGGGAAGGGGACCGGGCCCTGGCCTGGGTGGAGCGGTTGCGGGGCACGAGCGCCGAGCCCGGGATCTGGAGCGCCGCGGCCCTCGTCTATTTCGACCGCGGCGAGCCCGAACGCGCGGTGCAGGCGTACCGGCACGATCTCGAGCTGCTGGAAAAGGCCGGCGACCACGCGGGGCTGGCCAAGGCGCATTACGGCCTGTTCTACGTGGCCGTCTACGGCTCGCGCTACCGCGAAGCCCTGGAGCAGGCGCGCCTCTCTTTCGCCGAAGCCGGCACGGCAGGGGACCGCGCCTTGCAGGCTCGCGCGGCGGAGGGCCTGTACACCGCCCTCCTCGCTCTGGGAGATCTCGCGGGAGCGCGGCGAGCCCTCGATCTGGCCGCCCGGCTGCTCCCTGCGGAGAAAACTTTCGAGCGCGCCAACATCCTCGGCAACCAGGGTGTGCTCGCCCTGGACGAAGGGCAACCCGAGCTCGCGCGTCACAACATCGAGCAGGCTCTGGAGCTCGTCCAGGGGCAGGGAGATCCCCAGATCCTGCGATCGTACCAGCTCAACCTCGCCCAGGCGCATTTCAACCGAGGCGATCTGGAGGGCGCCGAGCGCCATCTTGCGACAGCCGCGCAGCACTTCGCGGCGGGCGAGGCTCGAGGAGTCTCCGTGCTCTTCCTGCAGGCCCGCGTGACGAGAGCCCGGGGGCGTCTGGACGATGCGGCTCGCGTCTTGGGCGAGGCTCTGGCCAGCGATCCGCCCGCGGACTGGGCCTGGACGCTGGAGCACGAGCGCGGGCGGGTCGCGGAGGCGCGTGGGGACCTGCAGACGGCGGAGATCGCCTATCGACGGTCCGTCGACATCGTCGAGGAGATGCGGCGCACCCTGGGCTTCGACGAGCTCAAGGCCTGGCTCCTCGAACGGAAGCGCCGGCCGTTCGAATCCCTTTTTCTCCTCCAGGCCCGCGCGGGACACTTGGAGGAGGCTCTGGCTACGGTGGAGAGGGCGAAGTCCCGGACGTTCCAGGATGCCCTGGTCCATGCGACCTCCGCGATGCCTGCTACAGGATGGACGGCAGCCGCCGTCCGCGCGGACGCATTGCGCGACCTGTTGCCGGCGATGAGCGAATCTCCGGTTGCGGCCCTCCTGCCGGTCGAACGGATCCTCGCGGCCCTGAAGGACCGCCGGGCGCTCGTCTATTTCCAGGCGCGGGAGGAGCTCTGGCTGCTCGACGTGGCCGGCGGGCGCATCCGGCCGCGCAGGCTCGCGGCCTCCCTCGCGCAGGTCCGGGAGCTCGCGGATCGCTTCCTCGCCAAGCCGAACGACCGGGCTGCCCAGGAGGCGCTCGGCGACCTACTCTTGCCTGCGGACCTCGAGCTGCCCGCGGAATCGACGGTCCACATCATTCCGGACGGCGTGCTGGCCCGCCTCTCGTTCGCCGCTCTGCGCCGGAGGGGGCGCTGGCTGGTCGAGGATGTCGCGATCGTCTACGCGCCCGGGCTGAGCAGCCTGGCGGCCTCGCCGGGCGATCGGAAAGCCGCCGGCCCTCCGGTAGTCCTCGCCGATCCACACGAAAATCTGACGGCGGCAGCGGCCGAAGGGAGGGAGGTCGCCCGTTTCCTGGGAACGGAGCCACGCCTCGGCCCCACCGCCACGCGGCGCGCTCTGCAAGCCGCGGCGGAAGCGCCCGTGCTCCACATCGCCAGCCATGCGGGCTGGGGACCGGGAGGCCCCTGGCTGGAGCTGGCGGACGGGCAGGTGGCTCCGGCGGAGATCCTCGGCGCGCGCGTGCGGCCCCGCCTGGTCGTGCTCGCCAGTTGCGCGTCGGCCTTCCCCTCCGGCCGCGGCCTCTGGGGCTCACCCGGCGCCGCGTTCCTGGCGGCCGGCAGCGGATCGGTCCTCGCTACCCTCGGATCGGTCGAGGACCGAAATGCCCGGGACCTCGTCCGCCACTTCTATCAGGAGGGAGGCGCCACAGATCCGGCCGGAGGGTTGGCCCGTGCGCAACGGGCCCTCCTCGCGGCCGGACAACCGCCTTCCGCCTGGGCTCCCTTCGTTTTGCTAGGCGCCAATTCTCTCTGAAAGGAGACACACATGCGTTCCTTATCCATAGCATCGCTGATCCTCCTCGCCTTCGTCCTCGGACTCGCTCTGGGTGGGCAGGTGCCCCGCGAGGCTGTCGCCCAGGACGAGCAGCCGGGAATCGAGTGGAAGAAAGTGGGAGATAACCTGGTCCTCACCAACTGGACACAGGACGGCGCATTCCTCGCGCTCGGCGCGTACAAGGATGGAGCGACCGCACCGGCTCCCCCCCTCCACGCCGACGGGATTCTCAAGATTCCCGTGGTCGCTCTCGACGAGGCATACGTCTACCAGCTCGTGCCGGTGTGGGAATGCGACCCGATCGAATGCCGGCTCTGTGATGAAGAGGGATCCATCTGCCCGATCCCGCCGCGGCCTCCCCTCGGCCCCAAGGAGATCATGACCGTCATCGGCCAGATCCCTTGAGCCGCGATGTTGTAAAACGCCGGCCCGCGTCGCCTGATGGTTGGAGAGCCCTATGGCAGACACCCGGGAGATGCTTTTGTCCCCGCCGCTCCGGCCGGCCGCACTATGGCCGCGAGTGAAGAAACGCCGCATGGAAGCCGTCGTCGCCGATGAGGCCGAAATCCTGTCCGCCATGGAGCGGAAGGACCACCATGCGGCGCTCCGCCTGCTCATGCGCGACTACGGACCGGCGATCTATCGCTATTGCCGCCAGATGGTCGAGGACGGCGACCTGGCGGACGAGGCCCATCAGATGACCTTCGTGCAGGCGTACGAGGGGCTGTCGCGGTTCGCCGGGCGCTCGTCCCTGCGCACCTGGCTGTTCGGCATCGCCCACCATCGCTGCCTCGACCTTCTCAAAGTCAGCCGGCGGCGCCAGAAGCGGCTCCAACTCATGGACGAGCTCCCCGACCGCCCCGCTCCCATCGAGACGGCCGAAGACCAGCTCGCCGCCCGCTCGCGGCTCAGCGCCCTCCAGCAGTGCCTGCGGGAGCTCGCGCCGCACGTCCGCGCGGCCATCCTGCTGCGGTTCCAGCAGGGCGTTACCTACGAGGAGATGTCCCGCCTCGAAGGCGAGCGGCCGGCGACGCTCCAGGCCCGGGTCGTCCGCGCGCTGCCGGTGCTGCGGCGCTGCCTGGAGCGCAAGGGGATGGCGCCGTGACCCGGCCTGACCGCTGCGACCGGTTCGAGACCGAAGGGCTCCTCCAACTGGAACGGGGAGAGTCGCTGGGCGACCACTTCGCCACCTGTCCGGACTGCCGGGAGGAGCGCGCCGTCTACGAGCGGCTGCGGCAGGACCTTGCCGCGCTCGGAGCGGACGAGGAGCCGTCTCCCGATTGGCAGGCGCGTGTCCGGCAGCGCGTCGAGCAGAGACGGCGCCGGCGGCTCTCGTGGGGGTGGGTTCTAGCGCCCCTGGGCGCCACCGCGCTCGCGGCCACGCTCTTCTTCGCCATGCCGCGGACGCCCTCCTCTCCCTCGCTGGCGCAGGAGGTGGTCGAGAGCGGCTCCATCCGCCGGGCCGCCGGCGCCCGGCCGGGAGACCGGCTGGTCCTCCGCGCCGAGACCGCGGGCTCGCCGCATGCCGAGCTGCGCGTCTACCGCAACCGGCGCGACGTCGTTCTGCGCTGCCCCGGCGATCCGTCCTGCCATCGCGACGGCGGCGAGCTGAGCGCCTCCCTGACCTTCCCTTCTGTCGGCGACTACCAGGCCGTACTGGTCCTCGGCCCCGAGCCGCTGCCGCCGCCGGGAAAAGGCCTCGATCCCGACGCCGGCGCCGCGTTCACCCGCGGTGCGCAAGTCCTGCTCGGAGACGAGATTTCCGTCCGCTGAGCCGGTCTTCTAGTACAATCCACGCACCAAAAGCCGTTTGAAACGAAGTCCTCTCACGAGAGGACCTCCAATCGTCAGAAAGGATGTACTCATGCTTCGCAAGCTGGCCGGAATTGGACTCTGCGCCGCCGCGCTTTTCGGTCTCGCGGCTCAGGCCCGCGCCGACGTGGTGATCGACTGGAACAACGTGCTGCTCGATGCCATCCGCACCGACAGGACGGCGCCGCCCAAGGCGAGCCTGTACATGGCCGCCGTTCACGTGGCCATCTACGACGCCGTCAACGGCATCCTGGGCGGCTACACGCCCTTCCACGTGACGGCGAGCGCGCCGGCCGGCGCATCGGCCGAAGCCGCGGCGTCGGCGGCGGCTCACAAGACTCTGGTGGCGCTCTTCCCGGCCCAGCGGACCACCATCGACGCCGCGCTGACCACCTCTCTTGCCGCCATTCCCGACGGTACGGCCAAGGCGGCCGGTATCTCCTGGGGCGAATCGGTGGCGGATCAGATCCTCGCCCTGCGCGCCGACGACCATTCGGCGGATGTGGTGAGCTATGAGGCCCCCACGGGCGCTTTCTGGTGGGCCCCGACGGCGCCGGCGTTCGCGGCGGCCGTGCTGCCCAACTGGCCCATCGTGACGCCGTGGTGCATGACCCGAGGCTCGCAATTCCGCCAGGGGACGCCGCCGCCGGCGGGCAGCGCCGAGTACACGGCGGCCTTCAACGAGGTCAAGCGGATCGGCCGGAGCAACAGCCCGCACCGCACCGCCGATCAGACGCAGATCGCTCTGTTCTGGGCAGACGGCCCGGGCACTGCTACGCCGCCCGGCCACTGGCTCGTCATCGCCCAGGGAATCTCGCAGCAGGAGCACCTCTCGCTGCTGGAGAACGCCCGGCTGTTCGCCCTGTTGAGCATCACCGTGGCCGATGCGGCGATCGTCTCATGGGATTACAAGTACTCCTCCAATAGCTGGCGCCCGATCACCGGGATTCAGCACGCCGACGTCGACGGCAATCCCGACACGACGGCCGACCCGCGCTGGGAGCCGCTCATCGCGACGCCGCCGTTCCCCTCCTACACCTCGGGCCACAGCACGTTCAGCGGCTCGGCGGCCAGGATTCTCGAGCTGTTCTTCGGTACGGACACCATCTCTTTCACCACCACCTCGGACGGGCTTCCCGGCGTGCAGCGCTCGTTCACCAGCTTCTCGCGAGCCGCCGAAGAGGCGGGGCAGAGCCGAATTTACGGCGGCATCCACTGGCAGTTCGACAACAAGCAAGGGCTCGCGAGCGGCCGCACCCTGGCCGAGCACGTCTTCTTCGGCTTCCTGACGCCGACGTCCTCGCCCAGCGCCTGCTCTGCCGATCCGACGACGCTCTGCCTCGACGAAGGGCGGTTCAAGGTCCAGGCGCGGTGGAACACGGGCACCGCTTCGGGGCCGGCCCAGGTCGTCTCGCAGAGCGACCAATCCGGGCAGTTCTACTTCTTCGACACCGCCAACACGGAGCTGACCGTGAAGGTGCTGAACGCCTGCGGCTCCAGCGACCGGTTCTGGGTTTTCGCCAGCGGCCTGACCAACGTCGAGGTTCTGATCACCGTAACCGACACGCACGCCGGTCGTATCCGGCAGTACTTCAACCCGCGGGGCCAGGCCTTCGCGCCCGTACAGGACGTCTCCGCGTTCGCGACCTGCCCGTAGAAACTCATTTTCGCCCCCCTCTCCCCTGTCCGGGGGAGAGGGGGGCGACTGGCCACACACTTCCCGGTCGTCCTCCTCGCAATCCCACGAGAATTCTGAGAGAACAGCGCTTTTCAGCGCTGCCGCAGTACGTGTAACGTTCCGGGCTCCCGGCGCGCCTAAAGCTGAGAAGGGAATGTCCAGCCGCCGTCCTGGGGCCAGGGCTTTCTCGGGAGAGGATGTCATGAGCCCACGACCTGTCAAGCCACCGGAGCGGTCTGCGAACATTTTCATCAACTACCGCCGCGAGGACAGCGCAGGCCATGCGGGACGGCTGTTCGATCGACTGAGCAGCCACTTCCCCGGCCGCTTGTTCATGGATGTCGACACCATCGCGCCCGGCGTCGATTTCGGCGACGCCATCGAGCAGGCCGTCGGCTCGTGCGAGGTGCTGATCGTCATCATCGGTCAACAATGGCTGACCATCAAGAACGCATCCGGGACCCGGCGCCTCGACGACAGCGGCGACTTCGTCCGTCTGGAGGTCGAGGCCGCCCTGGCGCGCAACATCCGGATTATTCCGGTACTGGTGCAGGACGCACCGATGCCGCGCGCCGAGGATCTGCCGCCGTCGCTCGCCCGGCTGGCCCGGCGCAACGCCATCGAGATCAGCGATGCCCGCTGGGGATACGACGTGGACCGCCTCGCCCATACGATTCGGGAAGTCCTGGGGGAGGAGACCGCGGCGGCGCAAGACCCGCGAGAGCCGCGAGCTGCGGTTGCAGAGAAAAGGCCTTCGGAGCCGCGGACCTGGCTGCGGGCTTCGATGTTCCTCCTGACGGCTCTGGTGCTGGTGTCCGCCGGATGGATATCCAGGACCCGAATTCAATCCCCGACCGGTGAGACCACCGGCGGCCGCGTGAACCCCGCGCCGGCCCAAACCGCCTCCAGCTCCACGCCGGCTCCAGCTTCCGCCAATCCCGCGCCGGCTCCGGCTGTCTCCAACCCCGCGCCGGCCCCGGCTGTCTCGAGCTCCGCGCCGGCTTTGTCCCCTTCCAACCCAGCGCCGGCTCCGGCTGCCCCTCGCCTTCCGCCGACGAAGCGAGACGCCTATATCAAGCCCGCTGAGCCGGAGCCATCTCGTACTCCTGTCGACAGCCGACAGGCCTCCGACGAAACCTTGCCAGGAGTCACGATCGTCTCGCCCAGAGATGGCGAAAAGGTCGGCAAGTGCGTCAAGGTGAGAGGTGTCCTCTCCGGGCTTGGCAGCGGCCAGCGAGCCTTCCTGTGCATCAAGAACCGGGAGAGCACGATCTATCCCAGAGGGGAGCTGTTCCCGAACCCGGACGGCCAATGGTCCTTTGAGGCCGTCAGCTCGCACCACGACTTCGAGACCTTCGTGGTGATATCGACCAGCTCGGAAGCGGCGGAGGTCCTGAGCGACCGCAACACCCGAGAGCACGGTTTGCGCCTCCTGCCCAAGGAGGCTTCCATCACGGGCCCGGTGGTCAGCATGAAGCGGCAGGGGAAGGTGGCTGACTTGATCAAATCGAAATGCGGCAATAGCGGTCCATGAGCCGCGAGAATACGGCGCCAAGTGGGTATAGTGGAGTCAGGAGGGTGCAGCCATGCAGCCGAGCAGAGCACTCAGACTCTCGTCCGGCGGACGCTGACAGCCGCCGTCCTGATCTCCTTGTCGCTCGCCGCACTTGCAAGCCACGCCACGAGAGCCTCTCTTCGTTCCTTGACTCTTCTACCAGATGGAAGACGCCTGACCAGGGGCACACGGCTCTGGACTGAGGTTAAGAGTGTGCGATTCTTGCGGTCCAGCCTGCGCTACACTGATCCCATGAAACGCACGATCCAGCTCTCGTTTCTCATCTCTGTGATCGTCGCCTCCTCGGCGCTGCTCGCCTCTCCCGCCCTGGCGGCCGTTCCCCGCTGGCAGCCGGTCGGCCCCTTCGGCCACGACGGCTATCGGCTCTTCCCCACCGGAGATCCGGCGATCCTCTATGTCACCACCAACTACTCGGGCCTCTATCGCTCCGAGGACGGGGGACAGAGCTGGCGCGAGGTCAACCCGATGAATTTCGGGGCGCTGAGCGTCGATCTGCGCGATCCCGACGTGCTGTTCGGGGCGCCTGGCATCTATGAGAAGGTCGTGCGCAGCGACGACGGCGGCCGCACGTTCAGGACCGCCGCCGACGGGCTCCTCTACCAGGATCAGAACCCGCAGATCCTCTCCTTCGTGCGGCATCCCACGGATCCCGGCGTGGTTTTCGCGGCGACGGAATTCGGCCTCTTCCGCAACGACGGAGGGGGTGATTGGGAGCTGATCGCCTTCGCCGGATTCGCGGTGACCGCCTTCGCCATCGACCCGCTCTCCCCCGCGGTGTGGCACGCGGCCACCAATGACTACGCCCTGCAGGGACCCGGTGACGTGTTGATCAGCACGGACGCCGGCGCCACCTGGAGCCGCGTGCCGGGGGAGATCGACCGGCGGCAGGTAGGTCCGATGTTCTTCGACCCGGTGCGGCCGCACCGCGTCTACACGCTCGCCAATTGCCGGCCGGCGGTGTTCACCGGCGGCGCCTGGCGGCCGCTGCCGCTCGCCGGCTCGCGGCACACCTGCACGATGACGATCACCGAGGAGGGCCGGTTGGTCGCCTCCTTCTTCGACCCCCGCCGGTGGGGTGTGATGGTGAGCGATGACGGCGGCGAGACGTGGACGGCGTACGGCGGTCCCGGCGACCTCTTCTTCCGCATCGCGGACCCCGGAGGCGAAGGCGAGGTGCTGGTCGCCTCCGGCGGACGGGGGCTGTGGCGCTCGGTCGACGGCGGCGTCACCTGGCGGGCCTCGAGCCGGGGCATCTCCGGCTTCGTGGTGGGCGACATCGCCGTCGCCGCCGACGGAGCGGTGTTCGCGAGTCCGGGCGGCGAGGGGGTCTTCCGTAGCCGCGACGCCGGACGGTCCTGGGATCGCCTGGTCCGGGGCCTCCACGCCGACGCGCGGGGTACGCCGGCGCTCGCGGTCGACCCGCGCGACGCGTCGGTGGTGTGGGCGGGAGGGGCCGAGCTCCACCGCTCGCGCGACGCCGGCCGCACCTGGCAAGGGCTGTCGCTGCCGCGCGGGGTGGAGGACCGCGAGATCGTGCAGATCCTCATCGACCCCACGCGCGAGGGCGTCGTCTACGTGCGCACCTACGCGCCGATCGGCGAGGGCGTTGTCGGCCCGTTCGTCTACCGCACGCTCGACGACGGCCGCACTTGGCAGCCGCTGCCCAGACTCCATCGCACCGCCCACGCGCTCGCCGTGGCGCCGAGCGACGGCACGCTCTACGCCTGGGCCGACGGCGGGATCTTCGTCAGCCGCGATGCCGGCTCGACCTGGCGGCGGGTTCAGCGGTCGCTGTCGGTGCGCGTCAACACCCTCGCGGTCGACCCCGAGCGGTCGAACGTTCTCTGGGTAAGCAGCGACGATCAGGGCGTATGGCGCAGCGCCGACGGCGGACGCAGCTTTACGCGCCTGACGAGGGGCGAGCTCCTCATTGGCTCCGTCGGGGACCTGGTCTTCGACCCGGCTGACCCGGCGCATCCGTACGTCAGCGTCGCGGTCTCCGGCGTCTACCAATGGCGGCGCGAGGGGTGGCAGAAGGTCGGCGCCGGCAACGCCCGCTTCGAGGGGACTGTCAACGGTCCGCTGGCATTCGACGCGGAGCGCGGCATCCTCTACGCGGGGACGAGCACGCGGGGGATCTACCGGCTGGTGCGGTGAGTCGACGTGTGGCGGATCCACACCTCCTGAACGTCTCGTTTCACCGGCTGACAGCACCTATAGAGTGAAGGCCTTCCCTATAGGAGAAATTGCTATGAGGCGATTCAAGATTCTCTGTCTGCTGGCGGTCCTGCTCCTCGCAGTCCACTTGGCGACCCCTGAAGTCACCAGCGCCTCGTGGGGTTGCGGCGCCGCCCCGCCCCAGTGCACCTTCGGCGGCCCGAACTCCCAGTGTGACGCGATCTGCGGCGCGGGCTGGGGTGTGTGCGAAAGACCCGGCTGTTGCGCGTGCCTCGCCTGATCGGCTCGGCTTGTGCCTTCCCCCCAGCCGGGTCGAGCGCTCACAGAGCTGCGCTTCCCGACCGTGATCCATCGTCAAGCGGCCGAGGCTGTCGTTGAATTTTTCTCCCTGCGCTCGGCCGCGAAAGCCGTGGTGCTCGTCAATTCGTGCGCGCGCGGCACTGCGATCCCGGAGAGCGATGTGGACGTCGCGGTCCTCGTCGATCCACCCGTGACCGGTCCTGCAAACCAGCAACTCGAGCGAGACTGGAACGAGTATTACGCGGACCGTCCGGTGTTCCGGCAACTCGAGGGATTGAGCCCGTTCGCGCGCGTCCATTTCGACCTCTTCGACGGGCGCTGGACCGCGGAGCACTGGGACGATGGCGGGGGTCCTGACAGCTTCGAGATCGAGATTGGCAACCGGGTCGCGCATGCGGCGCCTCTCTGGGAACGGGCGCACGAATTCGACGCGCTTCGGGCCGCTTGGCTGCCCTATTACTCAGAGCCCCTGCGTGCGGAGCGCCTCCGCATGGTCCGGGAGTCCTGCAGGCTCAACGTCGAGCGTGTGCGGTTCTACACCGGCCGGGCTCTGTATTTCCAGGCGTTCGACCCCCTCTACCACGCCTTTCAGGAGTTTCTCCAGGCCGTGTTCATCGCGCACCGTGTCTATCCGATCGCGTACAACAAGTGGCTTCGGGAGCAAGTGGAAGGATGGCTCGGGCTTCCCGAGTTGTACGCGGAGCTGCCGCCGGTCCTGGAGATCAGACACCTGGAGAGCGCCGAGCTGGTCGGCAAAGGAGAGCATCTCCTGCGATTGATGGACCGGTGGGCAGCCTCCTGATTGCCCAGCGGAACCGTGCCGGCTCCGGTCCTCGCCTCACTCCTCATGCAGGTACTTCCGCCGCTCCTCCGGAGTCAGGCCGCGCGTCGTCCGCTGCTGCGCCAAGCGGACCAGGTCGTCGATGTGGACGCGGTACAGCGTCGCCTTGCCGTCCGGGCTGTAGGGGACGAAGCGAGCCTGCCCTGCCTGGCTGGAAAACGTGCGGAGCTCCTCGCCGGAGCCGGCGTCCCACAGACGCACGGTGCGGTCCCAGCTCGCTGTGACGAGATGTTTTCCGTCGGGGCTCCAGTCGACGCTCCAGACCTCGCCGGCGTGACCGGGCAACAGCATCAGCTCTCTCCCGGAAAACATGTCCCAGATTCTCACCGTCGTGTCCTTGCCGGCCGTAGCGGCCCGGGTACCGTCCGGGCTGAGCGCGATGTCTCGGACCCAGTCGGCATGGCCGTGGAGAACGAGGAGCTGCTCTCCCGACTGGACATCCCAAATCCGAGCAGTTCCGTCGTGACTGGAGGTGGCGAGCTTCCTCCCGTCGCGGCTGAACTCGACGCCGTGGACAAAGTGCGTGTGCCCGGTCAGCATCCGCGCGAGCTCGCTGGAGTCGGCCTCCCACAGGTACACGGTTTGATCGTTGCTGGTCGTGGCCAGGTACCGGCCGTCGAGGCTCCACGCGACTCCGTTGACCCAGTCGGCATGCTCGGGGTGGAGCGTCTGCCCACCACCCGATGCGATGTCCCACACCATGACTCTTTGATCCGCACCCACTGTGGCTAGCCGGGAGCCATCCGGATGGAAGGCCAGTCCGATGATCCAGTTAACATGTCCGCGGAGAGTCGCCAACTCCGCGCCAGACGACGCGTCGAACACGACGGCCGTGTTGTCGGCGCGCGCGGTGGCGATCCGGGCTCCGTCTGGGCTCCAGGCGAGCTCCCAGAAATCGTCCGCAGCGCCGGAGATCAGCTTCAGCAGCTCCCCCGAGGAGGTATCCCAGATCGCGAGGCTACCCTGGCCGCTCGAGGCTATCCTCTCTCCGTTAGGGCTGAAACGCGCCCGGAAGACCCGCCGAGAGACCCGCCCCGAATGGCTATCCAGAGTCAGCGACTCGGAAATCAGGGCTGTCTCCCAGACCCTGGCCGTCCCGTCCGCTCCGGCGGTGACCAGCCTCGTCCCGTCCGGCGTGAAGGCCAGGCTCTCGACCCATCCTTTGTGGCCGAGCAGCGTGAAGAGGCGCTGCCCCGAAGCGCCATCCCAGACGATCGCGACCCCGTCCGCGCCCGCAGTCGCCAGAAGGGTGCCGTCCGAGCTCCACTCTACGCCGAGCCCCCAGTTGTCGTGACCGGGGATGGAAAAGGCAAGTTGGCCGAAGAAAGCATCCCAGATTCGTTGCGGGCTCTCATAGCTGATCGTTGCCAGCTTTCGTCCGTCCGGGGAGTATGCAACGCCCATCACGCGATCTCGGTACTCCGAAAACCGCTGGCGAATTTCTCCGTCATCAAAACTCCACAGACAGACCGTGTTATCTGAGCTGGCAGTAGCGATCTGCTGGCCTTCCGGCCTGAACGCAATACCATTGACCCCTTTGGCATGGCCTTCGAACAGGCGGAGCGCCTTCCCAGAGCCAGCATCCCAGACCTGGATTGTCCTGTCTTCGCCGGCAGTAGCCAAGTAGGCACCGGCCGGGCTCCATGCGACCGCGTTGACGGGTCCGGCGTGGCCGGTGAGGACAGCCAAGGACTTTCCTGTAGCCGCGTCCCATATCCTCGCGATGTGATCCGCTCCTGCTGTGGCGAGGCGTGAG
The DNA here is from genome assembly GCA_036380715.1 of Thermoanaerobaculia bacterium. Taxonomy (GTDB): domain Bacteria; phylum Acidobacteriota; class Thermoanaerobaculia; order Multivoradales; family UBA5704; genus UBA5704. Next base: position 17,145 of record DASVEF010000234.1, read on the forward strand.
CCATCCGGGCTGAAGGCGACTGCGGAGACGTCGCCCGCGTGGCCAACGAGCCGGAACAGCTCCTCGGCGGATTCCAGACTCCAGACCCGGCCGGTCCCATCGGCTCCGGCGGTGGCCGCACGCTTCCCGTCCGGATGGACTGCGACGTGGTGGACCCTGCCCTGATGTCCCCGGAAGGTGAGGCGGACCCGGGAGCACTCCACGGCCTTCTGCAAGGCGTCGTGCGCCTGGGCGGTGACCGTGCCGTCCACCTCGCGCGTGGCCGCCACCGCGGCGAGCCCGAGGAGCACTCCCAGCTCGGGATCGCTGTCGAGGCAGGTAACGGCGGCCGCCGCGAGCTCGCGCGACGCGGACTGCCGGGCGAACTCTCGGGCCTGTTCGAGCTCCCGGCGCTGGCGCTCGGCCTCCGCGGTCTCCTCTCTCCGCCGCAAGGCGAGGCTCTCGTCCAGGAATTCCCGCTCCAGCGGGTTCAGCTCGGAGCCGCCGCGCTCCCGCCACTCCAGGGCCTGGGCCAGGCGCGCGCCGCGGTAGAACCCTCCCTCGTCGCGGCCGAGCCGCTGCCACTCGCGGGCGGCCTCGGACAGACGGCGGTGCAGCAGGATGCCGGCGCGGTCCTCGTCGATCCAGGCGCGCAGCCGGGGCCAGCCGCGGATCAGCGCCTCGTGCGAGACCTCGACCGTGGGCTCCTGCATCTGCCGGTCGTGGCCCGTGGTCACCAGCCGGGCCGCCGCGAGCGCGCCGACCACGTCTTCGACCGCGGGCTGCTCTTCGGGACGGACGACGAGGTCGGACAGCAGAGCCCGCCGCCGCGTGTCCTCGGTCCCTTCGCCCGGCTGGGTGAGCCGCAGCAGGATGCGCCTGGCGAGCGCCTGACGCTCAGGTGAGAGGCCGGCGAAGACCGTTTCCGCTCGTTGCGCCACGGCGCCCTCGACTCCACCGCTCTCGCGGTAGGCGTCGAGTGTCATCACCCTGCCGCGCCGCCGTTCCCAGAGCTCCAGCAGGGCCTGCTGCATCAGAGGCAGGGCGCCGGGCTGGTGGAGCATGTCGCCGAGGATGGTCTCCACCAGCCCGCGCTCCAGCTCGACGCCGCTCCGCCGGGCCGGCTCCTCGATCGCCCGGGCGAGCCCTTCGGCGTCCAGAGGGCCGAGGAGGAACTGGTGCGCGGAGATGCGCGCCGCGAGGTCGGGATGGGAGGCGCACTTCGGATAGAAGTCGGCGCGCATCGTGAGCAGGACGACAACCGGGCCGTCCGGGACGAAGGAGGCGTAGAGCAGGTTCGCCAGGAACGCCGCGCGCTCGGCATCGCTCCGGCAGAGGGTGAACACCTCCTCGAACTGATCGACGACGAGGGCCAGCCGCCGCTTGCGTCCCAGCCGGACGGCCTGATCCAGGGTGCGTTCGTCCGCGAGGAGCCGGGCCTCCAGCCGGCTCACCGCGTCCAGGGTGGCTGTCAGATCCCCTCCGTTTCCATCGATCAGCGGCAGAGCGAGGCTCGCGAGCGGCCGCTCTCCGGGCGTGAACAGGCGGATGTCCCACTGGTCGCTGTCCGCGAGCTCTCCCCGCCTCAGAGCCGGGATCAGCCCGGCCCGCACAAGCGAGGACTTGCCGCTGCCGGACGGCGCGACGACGGCCAGAAACCGCGCCGGCTTCAGCTTCTCGACCAGGCGCTGGACCTCTCCCTCGCGGCCGAAGAAGAGGCCGGCGTCCTCCTCCTGGAAGACGGCCAGGCCGCGGTACGGCGGAGCGCTGGCAGGAAGCTCGGCCGGCGCGCCCGGTCCGGGCGGCAGTCCCCGGATGGCGTTGACCAGGATCTCGAAGGCGCGCTCGTCCTCGATCCCCCGGCGCAGGTCCACCCAGGTGCGCGTGCCCACGAAAGGCGGCAGACGGTTGGGATCGAACGGATCGGGAAGGCCGGGCAGGAGGACCGGGATGAGCCGGAACGAGCGGTCCACCGCGGCCCGGTTCCTGGCCTCGTCCAGCTCCTGGATCTCCCAGCTCCCGAGCTCGTTGGGACCGAAGAACACGGCGCAGGACGCCGAGGAGCGCAGGCCCTCGGCGAGCCCGTCCTGCCAAGGGACTCCCGGAACCAGGAGCCACTTATCGAGCCACGGCTCGATCCCGGCGCCCTTGAGCCTCTCGGCGATGAGCTCCACGACCGGCTTGTCGCGGCCGTTGTGGGACAGAAAGACGTCGTAACCTGGCATCGGAGGAATGACCTTTCCTCCAAGTCTGACAGAAAAGGCTCCTACACGAGCCCCTGCTCCAGCGCCTTGAGCACGGCCCGGGTGCGGTCGCGCACGCCGAGCTTCGAGAGGATGTTGGAGATGTGGTTCTTGACCGTGCCCTCGGCCATGTGAAGAGAATCGGCGATCTCGCGGTTGCTGAAGCCGCCGGTCATCAGGCGCAGGACTTCGATTTCGCGGTCGGTGAGCGGGTCCGGGGTCTCGAGGCTCGGAAAGCCCGTGCCCGCGCTCAGGGCCGCGCGCAGCAGGCGCTCGGTGATGGCCGGCTGCATCAGGGTTCCCCCCGCGGCCACGGTGCGGATCGCCTCGGTCAGCCTCTCCAGGGAGACGTCCTTTAACAGGAAGCCCCGGGCTCCCTGGCGGATAGCTTCGAGCATCAGGGCGTCGTCGTCGAAGGTGGTGAGGACGATCGTGGGCGTCTGGCGGTTTTCGGCGCGGAGGGCGCGCAGCACGCCGAGGCCGTCCAGGCCGGGCATGCGCAGGTCGAGGAGGATGACGTCCGGACGGGCCTCGGCCAGGACGCGCAGGGCCGACTCGCCGTCCTCGGCCTCGGCGGCCACTTCGATGTCCGGCACGAGGTCGAGCAACGCCTTGATCCCTTCGCGCACGAGAGTCTGGTCGTCGACGAGACAGACCCGGATCACGCCGCGCCTCCCGTGCGCGGAATCCACGCGGTCACTTCGAAGCCGTCGCCGGGAGCCGAGGCGATCTCCAGCCGTCCTCCCAGCCGTTCGATCCGCTCTTTCATCCCCTGGAGCCCGTTGCCGGGCACGACCGCGGAGGCGCCACGGCCGTCGTCGCGGGCGTGGAGGGTCAGGCCGTCTCCATTGCCGCTCACCTCCAGCCAGAGATTGCGCGCTCCGGCGTGCCGCACGGCGTTGGTGAAGACCTCCTGGGCGCAGCGCATCAGGGTGTGGGTCAGGTCGGAGTCTCCTCCGTCCGTCTCCGCCCTCACGCTCAGGTGGACCCGCGGCTCATTCAATCCGGCGCCGAGCTGAGCGAGAGCGGCGGCGAGGCGTCCCTCCAGAAGCCCGCCCTCTCCTCCCCCGGTCTCCTCCCGGCGAAGAGCGCCGACGACTTGGCGGACCTCCTGGAGCAGGCCCTTGGCGAGCCGGTGGGCGGTCTCTACGCGCTCTCTCGCTTTTTCCTCCGGAGCGTGGCGCGCAGCCTCCAGGTTCAGCGCCAGGGCGGTGAGATGGTGCCCGAGCACGTCGTGCAGCTCCTGGGAGATGCGCAGCCGCTCGGCGGCGCGGGTGCTCTCGGCAAGGAGCTGCCGGGTGGTGAGCAGCGACTCGTGCGCCCGGGCCAGCTCCTCGCGGGCCTGCCGCTCGCTCTCGGCGACGTGGGAGGTGTAGAGCGCGAAGAGCTGGAAGCCCAGAAAAACTCCCGCGACCGCAGTCCCGAGCATTCCCATGGAGGAGACCATGATGCCGGCGGACACCGCGCTCTGAATCCCCAGCCAGACAAGGGAGGCGCGAAGAGGCAACACCTCGCGGAGCTGGGCGGCGGTGATCACGAGCAGCACGGCTGTGAGGGAGTTGCCCTGGTGCAGCCAGATCATGGCCAGCGCGGTGACGCTCTGCACGGCCAGCAACCCCAAGCGCCACGCCCGCTCCCGCGGGCTGAAGAAAAAGACGAGGACGAAGACCAGGAACCCCGCGAGCCAGCCGGCATAGCGCGGTGTGGTGAGGAGCGCCGGATCGCGCGCGAGATCCAGCCAGACCGGCACGCCGGCGGCGAACGCGGTGGCGAGGCCGGTCCAGATGAGGAGCCGGGTGTTCGAGTCGCGCGAGTTATGGGAGTCGTGGCTCACAAGGCCGAGTATAGGCCCCCGGCCTTTTCCCCCACCCGTGCCGAAAGTCATGGTCTCAAAAATGGACCTTCGGCACTGAGAGACCGGTGCCGCTCCGTCCTATCTTGGAGCCAGGCCGAGATCAGAGCATGGCGCTCCCGATCGACGGCCCAGGAGATCGACATCATGCGCCGTCTACTCTTTCCGCTCATCGCCTACCTGCTGTTCGCCGCGGCGGCCAACGCCCAGCCGCAGAACCTCGGCGAGATCGCCCGCAACCTCCCGCCGCTGGCCCGCGAGGCTGGCGTGGTCCGCCTGCCCCTCGCCACCGACGGGCCGCTCGCCTGGCGCCCGGTCCGCGACGGGATCACCGTCCGCCAGGCCGAAGGCGCCCTCGCCGCTTCCTATCAGGTCGCGCCGGGGCAGCCGGCCGGGGCAGCCCTGATGATCCGGCCCGGCTCTCTCGCCGGCCTGCAGTCGCTGCGCCTGAAGCTCCGCGGCAACCGGAACGCCTATCTCACGGTCGCGCTCCACGACGCCGCCGGCGTGGTCTACGCCTTCCCCGCCGTGGCGGTGCGCGTGGGCGACGCCCGCGAGGCCGAGGTCTCCATCGGCGACCTCTCCTACATGGCCCCGGCCTCCAAGGCTCCCGATCCGGGGACCTTCGATCCGGCCGGCGCGGTCATGATCACGCTGCTCGACATCTCGGGTTTCATCTCGTCCGAGACTCCCGAGGTCGCCTGGACGATCGAGAGCTTCGAAGGGGTGGTGCAATGAGCCGCCTGCGTCTCGTCATCCTGCTCACCCTGATCGCCTCGATCCCGGTCCTGGCCGTCGCGACGCTGGCCGCGGGAGCCACCGGGGCCGGCCGTCACCCGCTCGCCGTCAAGGCCGAGGAGAGCTTCTTCGCCACCCTCAACGGCAATCCCAAGGTGCGGACCGCGCCGCTGCGCGACCTCATGACCGCCTATGCCGTGAGCCCGGACGACGCGCGGGTCAACCTGCTCCTCGGGCTCAACCACCTCTGGCTCGCGGCGGAAGGGGACATGACGAACCCGACCGTGATCGATCACCTGATCCTGGCCGAGCACTTCCTGGCGCGGGCGCAGAAACTCGATCCGTCGGACCGCCGCATCCCGAGCTGGCTGGCGCCCGTGCGCCTGACTCTGGCGAGGATTCACAACGACAAGGAGACGCGGGAGCAGAGCTTCCGCGACATTCAGACGGCCTACGCAGAAGACCCGAATTTCCACTCCTTTACCCTGGCCCTGCTCGCCGTGGACTCCGACCGGAAGTCCCCCGAGTTCCAGCGCGGGCTCGCAGCGCTCCGCGCCACGGAAGGCGGCTGCGCCGGAGCCGAGGACCCGTCGTGCGAGAACCGGCCGCGCTGGCCGCACAACCTCGAGGCCTTCACCACCTTCTTCGCCGACTACGAGCTCAAGGCCGGCAACGCCGACCGCGCCCGCGCGCTCCTGGTGCGGGCGCAGCAGAACCCGGACTACCCCCGCTGGCGCTTCCAGAGCGAGGTCGAAGACCGGCTGAAGAACCTGGAGAGCTACGCCGCCCTCTACGCCAACGCCGACCCCGGAGACGATCCGCCCCACCTGATGGCCAACGGCGGCTTCATGTGCCAGAGCTGCCACAGCGGGCCGTAGGCGCCCGGAGCCGGCAGGAGCGAGGCCAGCGGCGCGCCTCGTCAGGCCGGCGGCGTGCCTGGTCAGGCCAGCGCCGTGCCTGGCCAGGCGAGTGGTGTGCCTGGCCAGGCGCGCGATGTGCCTGATCAGGCGAGCACTGTGCCTGGCTAGGCGAATGCTGTGCCTGGTCAGGCGAGGAGCGTGCCTGGTCAGGCGAGCGGTGTGCCTGGTCAGGCCAGGAGCGTGCCTCGGCAGGCACGCGGCGGGCCGCACGGGGCCAGGGAGATCAAGAAGCACCCCCGGCGGGCACACTGGGAAAAGAAGGTTAGAATTCCCTGTACCCATGACCGCCAGCTTCGACGTCTTCCTGAGCCACAACAGCAAGGACAAGCCCGCCGTGCGGGAGCTCGCGGAGGCCCTGCGCGCCCGCGGGCTCAAGGTGTGGCTGGACGAGTGGGAACTCGTGCCGGGCCGGCCCTGGCAGGAAGCCTTGGAGGAGATTATACAGTCCACCCGCAGCGCCGCCGTGCTCGTAGGCAAGGATGGGCTGGGTCCCTGGGAGATCCCGGAGATGCGGGCCTGCCTCTCCCAATTCGTACGCCGCAGGATCCCGGTCATACCTGTCCTCCTGTCCGGTGCCTCGCAAGAGCCTGAGCTGCCACTCTTCCTGCAGGAATTCACTTGGGTCGATCTCAGAGGCGGTCTGACCGAAGCCGGACTCGACCAGCTCGCGTGGGGCATCACCGGCAAGAAACGCCGCCAGGCGAAGCCGAAGAAGCCCAACCCTGGACTGCCCGAAGATCCGGCCTTCGCTGCCTACCGTGCCTGGGCGGCCGAGCAGTACCGGGGCTTGAGCCTCATCGGGGTGGGCGGTGGCGACGTCCGGATGCGGTTCGAGGAGGTCTATATTCCGCTACGCATCGGGCAGAACCCTGAGCGCCCGGACCTCGACGGCCCGGAGGCGGCGAAGCGGCTCGCAGAAGCTGCGGCGGACCTACAGGTTGAGGAGATCTTCACGGCGCCGCACGCCGCGGGCCGCCATGCCCTGATCCTGGGACACCCGGGCTCGGGCAAGACGACCGCTCTGCTGAAGCTCCTCCATCAGTGCCTCAAGGAGGGGCCGGAATCGCTCGGCCTCGCGCCGGGGACGCTGCCGGTGTTCCTCCGCCTGCGCCGGCTCCGGCCCGACGATCTGGAGCAGGACCATCCCCTCGCCGTGCTGCTGGCCCGCGAGTTGGCCGACGTGGGGGCCGGGGCCCTGCCCTCCGACCTCGGCGAGCGGTTGTGGAAGGACGGCCGCCTTCTCCTCCTGCTCGACGGTCTCGACGAGATCGCTGCCGAGCCGTTGCGCTCCCGCGTCTGCCAGGCTCTCGACTGGGAGCTGACGGGGCCGGCGCGAGCGGTCGTGTCGTGCCGCTTCGCCGGATACGGGAACCGGGTCCAGCTCGGGGAGCGGTTTCTCCCCTTGGAGGTGCGCCCCCTGGATGCCGGCCAGTGCCGCCTCCTGGTCCGCCTCTGGTTCCAGGAGGCGCCGCGGGCTCTGCCCGATTTCCCGGAAGCGGAGGCGCGGCGGGCCGCCGAGCGTCTGATCGCCGCCCTCGACGGTCCAAGCTATGGCGCGCAGGCGTGGAAGGTGCTCATCGGCACGCCGCTGCTCCTCACCCTCCTCTGCGTCATCGCCCTGCGGGGCGGCCAGATGCCGCGCCAGCGCGTGGCCTTCTACAGCGACTGCCTGCGCGTCCTGCTGGAGCGAAGGAGCCGCGCCAGGGAGGGCGAGGCCGAGCCCGCCCCCGAGCCGCCGCTCGACCTGGACACCGCGCTCGTCGTCCTCCGCTCGCTCGCCTGGGACCTCCACCAGAGCGGCCGGCGCGACGACCTCGACCGGGTCGAAGCCGTCGACAAGATCGAGCAGCGGCTGGTCGGTCTCGGGAAACCTCCGAACGGCTTTTCTGTGCTCGACTGGTTGCACCGGGACACGGGAGTCCTCGTCGAGGCGGCGCCGCGCGAGTATGGCTTCCTCCATCTCGGCCTGCAGGAGTATCTGACCGCCCTCGAAATCGCCAGCCGGCAGGAGGAACTGCTGGCCGAAGTCGCGGCGCGCTGGCGCGAGGAGTGGTGGCACGAGGTGCTCCTCCTGCTCGTCGGCCTCCCGGGCCGCCGCCTGTTCGCGCCGCTCCTGCGCCAGCTCCTCGCTTTGCCGGCACTGCTGGAACGGGAGGACCTCCTCCGCGCCTGCCTGGAGGAGGCCTCCGAGGTCGACCTCGCCCCGTTCCTGGAGCGGCTCGGTCCCGACGAGCCCGTGGACCGCCAAGCCGCCGTGCTGCGCCTCCTCCTCGGCCGCTCCGACCCGCGCCTCCTCGCTGCGGCCTCTGCTCTGCGGACGAGCCCTGACCCGAGCGTCGCCGCCCTTGTCGACCGGCTGGTCGAAGAGGCGGGCGGCGCTCGGGTGGCCGCCGAGCCGGGAGCCGCGGACCTCGTCCTCCTCCACCATCCCGCCGATCAGGCCGACGCCACGGCTCTCGCCGCCCCGCTGCGCCGGGCCGGTCTGCGCGTCGAGCTGGTCGGGAGCGAGCCGCCCGATGACGAGCTGTTCGACCAAGCGCGAGGCGTGGCCGTGCTCTGGGGTCTCGCCGGGAAACCTCCCTGGGAGGTGAAGGACCTGGAGCGCTGCCTGCGACTGTTCTCCCGGCGCGGCGCGGCCAAGCTGGCGCTTCGGCTACCGGCGAGCGGCGAGCCCCCTGCGCTTCCGCCGGAATGGCAAACCTCGGCTTGGCTCGACCTCGGGCCGCGGCTCTCGCCCGATTGCGTCGCGGTGATCCGGCGCGCGCTGGCCGGCGAGCAGCCAGCCGCACCGGCCGCCGAGGAGTTGGGCATCCCCGGGAAAGCATTCATTGAGCCCATCACCGGCATCCGCTTCCTTTGGATACCCGGTGGCCGTTTCCAAATGGGAGGAAACAAGTGGCCTGACGAACAGCCGATCCACTGGGTTCGGATGTCCCCCTTTTGGCTCGGTGAGACGCCGGTGACTAACCATCAGTACGCGGTTTTCCTCAAACAGACCGGCGCCAAGGAACCAGACCGTTGGCGAGATCGGCGTTTCTCCTCGCCAGACCAGCCTGTGGTCGGCGTAAGCTGGATGGACGCCATGACCTTCTGCCGATGGCTCTCGCAAGCCTCGAGTCGGCACGTCGTCCTTCCCAGCGAGGCGCAATGGGAATTCGCTGCGCGGGGCACCGACGGCCGTGAATACCCCTGGGGGAACAAGCCACCCAACGAGGCGCGGGCATATTTTGGCCTCGAAGATCAAATAGGTCAGCCCGTGCCGGTCGGCTCCTTTCCTGCGGGTCGGGGACCGTTCGGCAATCTCGACCAAGCGGGGAATGTCTGGGAGTGGTGCCGCGATGCGTGGGACGAGAGAGCCTATGCCTATCAGCGACGAGGGCGAGATGGAAAGGAGCCGCTCGATCCCGTGGTCAGGAAGGAAGAAGCGGGGCAGGACGTCTGGCGGGTCCTTCGGGGCGGCAGTTGGTTCTATTCCGCAGAGTACCTGCGATCCGCTTGCCGCAGCTACTACACAGCACGAGTCCGATTCCAAGGTGCCGGCTTTCGCGTCGCTGCCGCGCCCGCGAGCCTTAGATCTTAATTATCTTGTGGATCGCCGGTGCGGATTGACGCCGAAGGATGTCCTGGGTATCGTTCCTTTTACGGAAATGAAGACCCTGTCTGTCGACCTGCCGGACGATCTGGCGCACGAGCTGTCGGCGCAAGCCGAGGCGCACGGCACGACCGAGTCAGAGATCCTGAGCGAAGCCGTGGGCGACTATATCGCTCGGATGCCTCCGCCGAGGAAAGGCTCCTTCCTGGAGCTTGCCGGCGGTTTGGTCGGCTGTCTCGAGGGTCCCGGCGACCTCTCCTGCAACAAGAAGCACCTCGACAACTACGGCCGGTGAAACCAAGAACCCTGGTTGACACCGGCACCGATTCCGATGCTCCTGCCTGATGCGAGGTGACGGAGCCATGTTCCGGCTCCTGCCGCTTCTCCTGCTGGCCGCGATGATCGTGGTCGGCTTCGGGATCGAAGCCGCCTTCTTTGACCGGGTCGTCTGGCTGACCAAGCTCCCTCTGATTGCGATGCTGGCGCTCGCGTTCTGGAAGAAGCTCCGCTGATGCACCTCTTCATCGAGCTGCTGACGCTGCTCTTTTTCCTGGCCACCGTGGCGCACGCGGTCTGGCTGCGGGGAAAGAGCGGCGCCGGCCTGTTCGGCGCCCTGCTTTTCCTTGGCTTCGTGCGGGAGAACTTCGTGATCCTCCGCGAGGTCCTCTACGGTTTCGCGCCGCTCACTTTGATGCTCGGCAAGGCGCCCGTGATCGCCTCGATCATCTGGGGCTACAGCATCTATCTCGCGGTGATCTGGGCCGAGGCCATGACCAACGAGTCGCTGGAAGACCGCCGGCCGTCCGGCAGATTCCTCACTCTCGCCGCCCTGTTCATGATCGCGCTGGCCTGCTTCTACGAGCCCTTTCTGAAGCTGATCGACATGGCGCGCTGGCAGTCCGGGACGCGGGTGACCCTGGATGTGCCGTGGATCACCTTGATCGGATATCCGAGCCTGACCGTGCTCTTTCTACTTCTCTGGTGCCAGGTCATGCGCAGACCCGCCGGGATCGCGAGAACGGTCCTGCTCCTCGCCGGACTGACCGTTATCGCTCTCCTCCACGTCATCGGATTGCAGGGGCTCAAAGACCTGCTGCGCTGGTGAGCTCAATCGCGCTCGAAGAACATGTAGGTGAAGGTCGCCAGCGCCGTCATCCGTCCTCCCTGCTCGACCTCCACCTGGACGACGCCGATCGTCCTGCCCTGCCGCACCACCTTGCCCCGGGCCGTGAGGTCTCCCCGGCCGGGCAGCGCCGGGCGGAGGAAGTTGATCTTGAATTCGACGCCGGTCATCCCGTATCCCTCCCGCAGGCCCGGCAGGAGGGCGTAGGCGGCGGCCGTGTCGGCGAGCGCGCTGACGATGCCGCCCTGGAGGAAGCCGGTCTCCTGCAGGTACTTCTCGCGCACCGGCATGGTCAGCTCCGCGCCGTCCGCATCGCAGGAGACCAGCGTAAAGCCGAGGGTCCGGTTCACCGGCACCCCGGCGAAGAACGATTTCAGATCTCTCATCGTGACACCCGGGATGTAACGTTTCGGGAGGTCTCCCCGCCAGATAGGGTTGTTGGCTGAACGATACCCAAAAACCAAATGAACCTTGGAGATAAAACCATGAAGACTCAAACCGCCGGCCGCATCATGTCAAACCACAATCAGACGCTGGTCCGCAAGGGCCGCATCATCATGAACCACAACCAGACGCTGGTCCCCAAGGGCCGCATCATCAGCAACCACAACCAGACGCTGGTCCGCCGCTAGACAGACCGGATCTCGCCTCGGCCACCCCAGGCTCGTCCCGGGGTGGCCGCCTCGTCGTGACCGCGCGTGTTCCCTCCGATCAGCGAGAGTCTATAACGGGGCCATCCGGCTCGATTCTTGCAACACTACTTACATTGAACTCTCTCACGAGAAAGGAGGATCAAGCATGCGTCCGAAGCTTTTCCTGTACGTCGTGCTGAGCCTCGCCCTGGCGGTTGCGGTTGGGGTGGGAGGACCTACGCAGGCCCAGACGGGCCAGACCTGCGGCGGTATCGCCAATCTCCAGTGTCCAGCCGGACAGGCCTGCCGGTTCCCGGCGAACCAGTGCAACACTCCCGACCTGGCGGGCACCTGCGTGGCCGTGACGGAGACCTGCCCGAAGCAGGGACCGCCGGTCTGCGGGTGCGATGGTAGAACTTACGCGAACGAGTGCGAGCTGTTGAAGGCGGGCGTTCGTCCGCTGCGCCAAGGGGCCTGTGGCCGGGAAGGCAGGTCTTGTAAGACCAACGCCGACTGCGAGGCCAACGCCTTCTGCGAATTCAAGGCGGGCACCTGCGGCGACAAGGGCGCGGGCCACTGCATGGTCAGGCCCGAGGTCTGCACTCAGGAGGTCGACCCGGTCTGCGGTTGCGACAACCGCACCTACAGCAACGATTGCATGCGGCAGCAGGCCGGCGTTTCCTTGAGGTCTGAGGGCGAGTGCCCGGCGCCGTAGTGATCCCGGTCTCGTCCGCCATCCGCCGGCCGGTGACACTCTGATCGCCGGCCGGCCCTATTCCCGCCGTGGCGCCAGACAGTCGAGCAGGCTCGCCAAGGCTTTCGGCTCCAGCGGCTTGACGAGGTGCTGGTCGAAGCCGGCCTCTTTCGACTGCCGCCGGTCCTCTTCCTGTCCCCAGCCGGTCATGGCGACGAGCATCGCGTCGCGGGTCTCGGGTTGCCCGCGCAGCCGGCGCGCCACCTCGTAGCCGTTCATTCCGGGCATCCCGATGTCCAGGAAGATCAGCTCGGGACGGTGCTCCTGCGCTACGTCGAGGGCCTGCGGCCCGTCGTGGGCGGTCCGCACATGGTTCCCTTGCAGCCGGAGCCACATCGCCAGGCTCTCGGCCGAGTCCTCGTTGTCGTCCACGACGAGGATGCGCAGAGAGGCGCGCGGCATCCGCTCCCCCTCCTGCGCTTGCACCTCGTCGGCGGCGTCTCGCTCCGGAGCCAGCGGCAGCCGGATGCGGAACACGCTCCCCTTCCCCGACCCGTCGCTCGCCGCTTCAATGGCGCCGCCGTGCATCTCCACCAGGCTCCTGGCGATGGTCAGGCCGATCCCCAGGCCTCCCTGGGCCCGCTCCAGGGAGGTGTCCACCTGCGCGAACATTTCGAAGATCCGGGAGAGCATCTCCGAGGGAATGCCGATGCCGTCGTCGCGCACCTCGACGACCGCCCGATCTCCGTCGCGGCCGGAGGAGAGCCGGATGTGGCCGCCCGCCTCGGTGTATTTGGCCGCATTGTTGAGCAGGTTCGAGAGGGCCTGGGCCATGCGGGTGGTGTCCGCGATCAGCCAGAGAGGCTCCTCCGGGAAGGTGACCGTGAGCCGGTGGCCGGCGTCCTCGAGGACCGGCCGGCTCGTCTCCAGGGCACGTTCGACGATGGCCGAAAGCTCCACCCGCTCCTTGCGCAGCTCGACCTTGCCCCGGTTGACGCGCGAGACGTCCAGCAGGTCGTCCACCAGCCGGCTCAACTGCTGGGCCTGGCGTTCGATGATGTCGCGCGCCCACTGCAGGGTGGGGTCGGGCGGGCCTTTCAACTGGAGGATCTGTGCGGCGTTGCGGATTGGAGCGAGCGGGTTCCTCAGCTCGTGAGCCAGGGTCGCCAGGAACTCGTCCTTGCGGCGGTCCGCCTCGCGGAGCGATTCCTCGGCCTGCTTGCGATCGGTAATGTCCAGGACCGTACCGATCATCCGCGCCGGTTTGCCGGTCCTGTCCCGGAGGACCTGACCGGCGTAGTGGACCCACCGGACCTCGCCATCCGGCCGGACCACGCGGTAATCGGCGCCGCCCGCTCCGCTGTCCTCCAGGATCCCGATGAGGTGCTTGATGACGCGCTCGCGGTCCTCCGGATGAGCGTACGCTTGCCACTCCTCCGTGGTCATGGTGCCGTCGCCGGAATCGACTCCGAGGATCTCGAAGTACACGGACGAGCACCTGGCGACCTGGGTGACCAGGTCCCAATCGAATGTGCCGACGCCGCCCGCCCGTTGCGCCAGCCGCAACATGGTCTCTCTCTCGGCCAGCTCCTGCTCGAGCTCGCGGCGGTCCGTCATGTCCGTCACGACGGCGACCCACCCGACGAGCCGGCCCTGCGCGTCGACCTCGGGCGTGTAGGCGCAGTGCATGTAGCGCCGGCCGATGCCGCTGTACTCGATGTCGATCTCGTACTGCAGCGGCTCGCCGGCCAGGACGCGGTCGATGTACGGCCGGATGCTCTCGTACGCCCCCTTGCCCAGCACCTCCGCCACGCTCCTGCCGGCGATCTGATCGGGAGTGAGCCCGAACCGCTCGGCATACGCCTTGTTGACAAAGACGAACCGCCGCTCCGCGCTGCAGTGCGCGATGGCGATCGCCGCCGCGTCGGTGACGAACTGCAGATACTCCCGGGCGGTGTCCAGCCTCTGCGGCCGCGGGTCGATCACCATGTCGAGTCTCACGCTCCTTGGCCCCCAGGGCCTGCGGCGACGCGGCGGCGGGTTTGAGCGGACAAAAGCGGACGGAGCGTCGCCCTTCAAGGATACCGCGATTGAGACCGGGCTTTCATCCGGCGCGGAGCGCCGAGGAGGCTCGTGTACACTTCGGGGTCGTGGAGGACCCTGCCCTGTCATCTTCCCCGGACCGGGAGCCGCTGTCCGCCGTCGACTACGCCTGGCTGCGGATGGACGAGCCCGCCAACCTGATGCACATCAACGGCGTGCTCGTCCTCGACCGGCCGGTGGACATGGAGCGCATCCGGGCCATCGTCGAGCGCCGGCTCCTCGCCATCCCGCGCTTCCGGCGGCGCGTGGTGATCCCGAAGCGGGGCCGGCCCTACTGGGAGGACGATCCCGATTTCAACCTGGACCACCACCTCGCCCGGATCGTCCTGCCGGCCCCCGGCGGCGACGCCGAGCTGAAGCAGGTCGTCGAAGGGCTCATCACCCGGCAGTTCGATCCCGACCGCCCCATGTGGAGCTTCCACGTCGTCGACAACTTCCGCGGCGGCAGCGTGCTCATGGCCCGCCTCCACCACTGCCTGGGCGACGGCGTGGCCCTCATGCTCGTGCTGCTGTCGCTGACCGACCGCACGCCGGACGCGGACCCGGCGCTGCCCAACCCGTTCCTCGACCTCTACCGCAGCCAGCCGGAGCACGACCTGGAGGACATCCGCAGCCTGGCCGAAGAGATCATGCCCGAGGGGATGAAGCTCATGCTCCTCCCTGCCGAGGCGTTCCGCTCGGTCCGGCGCGGGCTCAAGGGGATCCTGGCCACGGGCGCCTTCGGACGCCTCCTCCTCCGGCCGTCCGATCCGCACACCTCGTTCAGGGGGCCTCTCGGCATTCCCAAGTGTGTGGCCTGGTCCGAGGCCCTCCCTCTCGATGAGGTCAAGGCCGTAGGCAAAGCCCTGGGAGGAACGGTCAACGACGTGCTCCTCGCGGCCATGGCCGGCGGCCTGCGGCGCTACCTCGCGCAGCACAACGAGCCGCCGGAGGACCTCAACTTCCGGGCGGCGATGCCGGTCAACCTGCGCACCATGGAACGGATGTCCGAGCTCGGCAATCGTTTCGGGCTGATCTTCCTGTCGCTGCCGGTGGGGATCGCCGACGCCAGGGAGCGCCTGGCCGAGCTGGCGCGGCGGGCGCGCTCCCTCAAGCGCTCGCTCGAGCCGGTGGTGGTCTACGCCATCCTCAGCACCCTGGGCTGGGTGCCGCACGTCCTCCAGAAGCTGGTGGTCACGATCTTCGCCACCAAGGCCACGGCGGTGATGACCAACGTGCCCGGGCCCAAAGAGGTGCTCTACCTCGCCGGGCAGCCGATCCAGGACATCTTCTTCTGGGTGCCCCAGGCCGGCCGGGTCGGCCTCGGCGTGGCCATCTGCAGCTACGCCGGCCGGGTCCGCATCGGCGTCGGCACCGACGCCGGCCTGGTGCCCGATCCGGAAGCGGTCGTCGCAGGCTTCCAGGCCGAATTCGCCGAGATGCGCCGCCTCGCCGGCCTCGCCGAAGCCCCGGCCGAGCCCGCGGCCGTCGCCCAGGCTGTACAATAGCCCCTCTACAACCTGAGACCGGAGCCGCCGCCGTCCGGGGCTCCCTGAGAGGAAGAGAGCCATGCTCAACGCCGTCATGGACCTGAGCCACTGGAACACCGTGACCAGCTTCGCCGAGGTGAAAGAGGCGGGGATCGTCGGGGTGATCCACAAGGCCACGGGAGGCACCGGCTACAAAGACCCGATGTACTGGACGCGGCGGCCGCAAGCCCTGGAGGCCGGCCTGCTCTGGGGCGCCTACCACTTCGGCGAGGCGGGCGACGGCGTGGCCCAGGCCGAAACCTTCCTCTCCTTCGTCAAACCGACGCCGACCGACCTCCTGGTGCTGGACTTCGAGCCGAACCCGAGCGGCGGCACGATGACGCTCCAGGAGGCCGAGCAGTTCGTGACCCAGGTGCAAGCCGCGACGGGCCGCTGGCCCGGCCTCTACGGCAGCCCGAGCTTCCTGAACCAGGCCCTCGCCGGCAAGCCCAGCCCGACGCTGTCCAACTGCTGGCTCTGGCTCGCCGACTACGCCGACACCCCCATCCTTCCGGTCGGCTGGCCTCTCTGGACGTTGTGGCAATACACGGACGGCCAGCACGGGCCGGAGCCCTGGTCGGTGAACGGCGTCGGCTGCTGCGACCGGGACCAGTTCAACGGCTCGCTGGAGGGTCTGCAGCGGCTGTGGGGGGTGGCGTAGAGCGGCTCCGGCGGGACGGCGAGCGTCTGAAGGCTCCAACGAGTCGTTGGGCGCCAAAACGAGCCGTTGCGCCGTCCGACGAGTCGTCAGGCGCCGGAAACGAGTCGTTGCGCGATCCGACGAGTCGTCAGACGGCGCAACGAGTCGTTCGTGGTCTCCGACGAGTCGTCAGGCGCCCTGACGAGTCATCAGGCGGCGTGACGAGTCGTTGAGGCCTCTGACGAGTCGTCAGGCGCCGCAACGAGTCGTCGCGCTCTCCGACGAGTCGTCAGGCGCCCTGTGCACTCGTTGGACGGTTCAGGCGACCGCCCGGGCGGCGGGGAACCTGAGATCCACTCTCAGCCGAGGATCTCGCGCAAGCAGGTCAGCGTCGACGGAAGCGCCTGCTGCCAGAGCCAATCCACCTCGATCCAGAAGCCGGGAACAACTTTCGACTCCAGTCTCCCTGAGGAGAGGCTGCGGGCCTGGCCGTCGATCCAGAGGTACACGGTGCGGTCGAACGGGTGGACGAGCCAGATCTCCGGAACGGCGGCCTGGAGGTAGCGCGGGATCTTCTCGCGGATCTCGAATTGGGGATCGCTCTCGGACGCGATCTCGATCACGAAGTCGGCCGGCCCTTCGAGGCGCTGGGCGGCCAGGAGATGCCGCCTCTCTTCCCGGACGAAGAGGAGGTCGGGCTCCGGCGACCACCGCTCGTCCAGGCGCATGGGGTACCGGGAGCCGCGGACCACGCCGGCTCCGCGCGCGTCGACGACGACGCTCAGCAGCGTCATCAGAAAGCGGAACAGATCCTCGTGAAGATCCGACGCCGGGGACATGACGAGCCTCCCATCCAGGTACTCCCAATCGCCGTCCTCGCCGGCGAGGGCGTAAAACTCCTCTTCCCGTACTTCGGGCTTGATCAGGAGGTGGGGAGGTTCGCTGTCCACCTGCATGGCGTCACCCTAACACGCCCCCGCCGGCCGGGCAAGGATACCGGTCTACGAAACTTGTCGCGTCACGATACCACAGGCCACTACCCCGCCTTCCTTCGAAACCGCCAGGCCGCCAGCCAGAGGAGGCCGGCGCCCATGACGAGGAGCGCGAGGAATTGCGTGCGGAGGGGCTCGAAGCCGGCTCCTTTCAAGAACAGGACGCGGACGATCTCCAGGTAGTGGCGCAGCGGATTCACCAGGGTCAGCGCCTGGAAGAACACGGGCATGCTAGTGACCGGGAACAGGAAGCCGGAGAGCAGGATGGCCGGCATGAAGACGAGGAAGGCCGACATGAAGGCTTCCTGCTGAGTGTTCGACACGGTCGAGATCAGCAGGCCGAGGCCGAGCGCAGAGAAGAGGAAGAGGACGCTCGCCAGCACCAGCAGCAGGACGCTGCCGCGGAACGGCACGCCGAACCAGAACAGGGCGATGACCATGACCAGCGCCAGGTCCACCATGCCGATGAGAGCGAAGGGAAGGGTTTTTCCAAGGATCAGCTCGCCGGGTTGCAACGGGCTGACCAGGAGCTGCTCCAGGGTGCCGATCTCGCGCTCCCGCACCACCGCCAGCGAGGTCAGGAGCAGGCAGAGGAGCATGAGGAGAACCCCGATCACCGCCGGCACGTTGTAGTCGCGGCTGTCGAGGTCGGGGTTGAACCAGGCGCGCGAGCGCAGGTCCACGGCCGGCGCGGGGAGGCCCGGCGCGCGGCTCATCCCGTAGCTCTGCACGATCCGCTCGGCGTAGCCGCGCGCCACGGTGGCGACGTTGGAGTTGGTGCCGTCGAGGAGGATCTGCACCCGCGCCCGGCCGGCTTCCAGGTCGCGGGCGAACCCCGCCGGGATCGCCAGCCCCACGACGGCGTCGCCGCGGTCGAGCGCGCGGACGATGTCGGCCGGCCGGTCGGACACTCCCACGACGCGGAAATAGCCGGAGGCGGTGAAGGCCTCGACCAGCTCGCGCGAAGCGCCCGTGCGGTCGTTGTCCACCACCAGAGTCGAGGTGTTGCGCACGTCGGTGGACACGGCGTAGCCGAAGACCATGAGCTGGATCACCGGCGCGACGAAGATCACTCCCCGCATCCGCGGATCGCGAAAAATCTGGCGGAGCTCCTTGCGCACCATCTCGAAGACCCGTTCGGGGCTCATCCCAGCTCCTTGCGGAACTTCAGGACGGCCAGGGACAGGCCGGCCAGGGCGAAGGCGATCATCAGCAATCCCTGGATGTAAAGGATTTCGATCCCCACTCCCTTGAGAAAGATGCCGCGCGTGACCACCAGGAAGTAGCGCGCCGGGATCAGATAGGTGATCGCGCGCAGGACCGGCGGCATCACTTCGATCGAGAACATGAAGCCCGAAAGGAGCATGGCCGGCAGAAACGTGGCCACCATGGCGGCCTGGGTCGCCAGCACCTGCGACTTCGCCGCCGCCGAGATGAACATGCCGAGCCCCAGGGCGCCGATCAGAAAGAAGAACGAGAGGATCATCAGCAGCGCCGGGCCGCCGCGGAAGGGGACGTCGAACAGCACGACGCCCAGGACCGAGGTGGCCACGATGTCCACGAGGCCGATCGCCACGTACGGAAGCAGCTTGCCGAGCACCACCTCCAGCCGCGACACGGGCGTGGCGGCGAGCTGTTCCATGGTGCCGCGCTCCCACTCGCGGGCGATGGTCAGGGAGGTGAGCATCGCCGCGATGATGGCCATGATGATCGCCACCAGGCCGGGAACGATCATGTTTCGGCTGAGCAGCTCTTCATTGAACCAGACGCGGGAATCGGCCTCCACGGGCAAATGGACCGAGGAGAGCGGAGCGCCCTGAAGCACCACCCGCGCCGACCAGGTCCGCGCCACGGCTTCGGCGTAGCCGAGCGCGATGGTGGCGGTGTTGGCGTCGCTGCCGTCGACGATGGCCTGGACCGCGGCCGTGCGGCCGGCGTCGAGGTCGGAAGCAAAGCCGGCGGGGATCACCAGGGCGATCTGGATGGCGCCGCGGTCGAGCCGAGGCCCGATCTCCGCCGACCGTTCCAGGTCCTCCACCATGGTGAAGTAGCCGGAGGCACGGAAGGCGTCGATCAGCTCGCGGCTGCGCGCCGACCGGTCGCCGTCGAGCACGGCGGTGCGGATGTTGCGCACGTCCCAGGAGATGGCGTAGCCGAAGAGCACGAGCAGCAGCACCGGCAGCAGGAAGGCGAGGATCATGCTGCGCGTGTCGCGCCGGAGCTGAATCATCTCCTTGCGGGCGATGGCGAGGAGGCGGGTGAGGCTCATCCATCCACCGGCGCGCCGCCGGCCTCCTGAACCAGAGCGATGAAGACGTCTTCGAGCGACGGCGGGATCTCCTGGATGCTGTCCGCGGCGATCCCCTGGTCGGCGAGGAGGCGCGCCAGGTGGTCGCGAGCGGCCTCGGGGTCCTCCCCTTCCTCCAGGGAGACGTGCAGCGCGCGGCCGAAGAGGCCGGCGTCAGCCACTCCCGGCGCCTTCTCCAGCAGCTCGGCGGTGTCGGCCGCGGATTCGGTGCGCACCTCGAGGAGCGGCCGGCGGAGCCCTTCGCGCAGGTGGGCCGGCGTGTCGAGCGCGATCAGCCTGCCGCGGTTCATCAACGCCAGCCTGTGGCAGTACTCGGCCTCTTCCATGTAGTGGGTGGTGACGAAGACCGTGGTGCCGCCGGCGGCGAGGGTGTAGATGAGGTCCCAGAAAGCGCGGCGCGAGATCGGGTCCACGCCCGACGTGGGCTCGTCGAGGAAGAGGACCGGCGGCTCGTGGAGCACGGCGCAGCCCAGGGCCAGGCGCTGCTTCCAGCCCAGCGAGAGCTCGCCGGTCAGCCGCCGCTGGTGGCCGGTGAGCCCGGCGATCTCCAGCACCCAGTCGCGGCGCTCGGCCCGG
>DASVEF010000235.1:0-28227 GCA_036380715.1 Thermoanaerobaculia bacterium
TTGGTGTCCTGGTCGATCAGCATGGCGAGCGCGCCGCCGCCGCGCAGGACCTCCAGGAGCTGGCGCGCCGATCCCCGGGTGCCGCGGGCGATGGTGGTGGTCCCCAGGTGGCTCCGCAGGTCGACGAGGAGCCGCTGGAGGGAGGGATCGTCGAGCGGCCGGGCGATCGCCGCGGGAGGCACCCCTCCATGATGGAGGACCGTCCCGATCAGCTCCCAGCTCCCGCAGTGCCCGGTCAGGATCAGGATCGGACGCCGCGAGGCGCGCGCGGCTTCGACCTCCTCCCAGCCTCGGACCTGAACATGGCGCAGGATCTCGCTCCGGTCCCGCTTCAGGAAGTGGAGGAGCTCCGCGAGGCTCGTACCGGCGTGGAGGAAGGCGGCGCGGGCGAGGTCCCGGCGCCCTGCTTCGGGAAGCTCGGGAAGGGCGAGCGCGAGATGCTCCAGGGCGCGCCGGCGGTCGCGGCCGCTCAGAGCCCAGGCCAGCCGGCCCAGGGAGCGGCCGATGGCGAGCGCCGCGGAGCGGGGCAGGAGGCCGAAGAGGAAAGAGTACGAGCGGACCAGGACGGGGAGCAGACCGCTGCGCAGCCGGCTGAAAGCGCGGCGGCGCGGCCGGGAGGCGCGGGGAGTGCGGATCAGGCGAATCCCGGAGTCCTCAGGCACCCTCGGGATCCCTCAGGCCTGGAGGCCCAGATAGGGAGCGATCAGCGTCTCCCACTCCCCCCGCGCCCGCAACACCATCTCGCACATCTCGCGGACCACCCCCCGTCCCCCCCTGCGCAGCAGGACCCGGTCCACCCGCTCCCGCACCTCGGGGACGGCGTCGGCCGGAGCGAAGGAGAGCCCGCAGCGCAGCAGCACCGGCAGGTCGAGGACGTCGTCCCCCATGTAGGCCACCCGCTCGGGCGCGGTCTCGTGCGTTTCGAGGAACTCCGCGAAGGCGGGGGCTTTCTCCGAGCGGTCCATGATCAGGGCGTCGACTTCGAGCTCGCCGGCGCGGAAGCGCAGCGCTTCGCTGATCCGCCCCGAGAGGATGCCGATCTTCAGGCCCGCCTTCTGGGACAGCCGCAGCCCCAGGCCATCGCGGACGTCGAAGACCTTCCACTGCTCTCCCGAGGGGCCGTAGACCAGCCGGCCGTCGGTGAAGACGCCGTCGATGTCGAAGAGCAGCCATTCGAGCGACCGGGCGCGCTCGGCCAGGGCCTCGTCCGTGAGGACCACGCCCCCCCTCAAAACAGCTCCAGCTTCCACAGGTCGTGCAGGTGCACCACCCCGACCGGGCGTTCCTCGCGGTCGCAGACGAAGAGGGAGGTGATGCGGTGGTCTTCCATCGCCTTGAGCGCGGCGGCGGCCAGCTCGCTCCCGTCGATGGTGCGCGGCTGGAGCGTCATGCACTGGCCCGCGGTGCCGTGGAGGATGTCTGTATCGGCTTCCAGCAGGCGGCGCAGGTCGCCATCCGAGATGCACCCGATGAGGCGCCCCTCGGCGTCGGTCACCGCCGTGATGCCCAGCTTCTTGCGCGACATCTCGTAGATCGCGTCGCGCATCGGCGTGTCGGCGGACACCAAGGGGAGCGCCTCGCCCTGGTGCATGAGCTGGTCGACCTTCAGGAGGCGCTTGCCGAGCCGGCCCGCCGGATGGAGCAGGGCGAAGTCCTCGGGGGTGAAGCCGCGCGCCTCCAGCAGGGCCATGGCGAGGGCGTCCCCCAGGGCCAGGGTCGCGGTCGTGGAGGCGGTCGGCGCCAGGTTCAGCGGGCACGCCTCGCGGTCGATCGCCACCGGCAGGTGGACGTCGGCGTGGCGGGCGAGCGGGCTGTCCCCGTTGGCGGTCATCACGATGAGGGGGATGCCCAGGCGCTTCAGGGTTTCGACGAGGCGGAGCAGCTCCTCGTTGGTGCCGGAGTAGGAGGCGGCGAGCACCACGTCGCCGGACGCCATCATCCCGAGGTCGCCGTGGACGGCCTCAGCCGGATGGAGGAAGAACGACGGCGTGCCGGTCGAGGAGAGGGTCGCGGCGATCTTCCGCATGATGATGCCGCTCTTGCCCATGCCGGTGCAGACCACCCGGCCGGCGCAGCAGCGCAGCATCTCGACCGCCCGGTCGAACCTCTCGTCGATCTGGCCGATCAGGCCCTGGACCGCCGCCGCCTCGGTGCGCAGGACCTCGATGGCGACCTCGCGCGGAGACCGGGAAGAATTCTCGGCCGGGGCTTTCTTTTCAGCGACGCTCACGCCGCCGCTCCTTCTCCCGTGAGAGTCCGCCGCAGCGCGATCAGCGACCGCAGCAGCGCCTCCGCCCGTTCCGGGGGGAGCTGGACCGCGCTGTCGGAGAGCGCCCTCTCGGGCTCCGGATGGACCTCCAGGAAGACGCCGTCGGCCCCGGCCGCCACCGCGGCCCGCGCCAGCGGCTCGGCGAAGCGTCTCTGGCCGCCGCTCTCCTCGCCGCCGCCGGGGAGCTGCAGCGAGTGGGTCACGTCGTAGATCACCGGGATGCCCTCGTCGTGCAGCATGGCGAAGCTGCGCATGTCCACGACCAGGTTGTGGTAGCCGAACGAGGCGCCCCGCTCGGTCACCGTGATCCGGTCGTTGCCGGCGCTCCGCGCCTTGTCCACGATCTTTCTCATGTCGTCCGGGGCCATGAACTGCCCCTTCTTGATGTTGACCGGCCGGCCGGTCGCGGCGGCGGCCACCACCAGGTCGGTCTGCCGGCAGAGGAAGGCCGGGATCTGGAGCACGTCGCAGACCTCGGCCGCCGGAGCGCACTGCCCGGGCTCGTGGACATCGGTGAGCACGGGCAGGCCGGTCTCTTCCCTGACCAGCCGCAGCACGCGCAGCCCCTCTTCCAGGCCGGGGCCGCGGAAGCTCGCGATCGAGCTGCGGTTCGCCTTGTCGAAGGACGACTTGAAGACCAGCGCCACCTCCAGCCGCTCGGCCATGGAGGCGAGCATGTGGGCGGTCTCGACCGTGCGCTCCTCGCTCTCCACCACGCAGGGGCCGGCGATGACCGGCAGGGAATCTCCCCCCAGGACGACCCCCGGAGCCAGCTCGACGGGACGGACCGGCATCAGCCCTGGACCTCGACCTCCGACGGAACCTCCTGCGAGTGCTGCGGCGCGGCCGTTACGCCCGGCCCCTCGGACAGCACGCGCGGGCGGACCGCCTCCGCGGCCTCGGGACGGCGGCCGCGCTGCTGGTGGTGCTCCAGCGCCGCGGCGATGTAGGAGACGAACAGCGGATGCGGCTCGGTGGGCTTCGACTTGTACTCGGGATGGAACTGGCAACCGAGGAACCACGGGTGGTCCGGCAGCTCCACCATCTCGACGAACTTGCCGTCCGGCGACAGCCCGGAGATGACCAGGCCGTGGTCGACCAGCGTCTGCATGTACTTCTGGTTGACCTCGTAGCGATGGCGGTGGCGCTCGCTGATCTCGGGCACGCCGTAGATGCGGCGGGCGAGGGTCCCCTCCTTGAGCCGGCAGGGGTAGGCCCCCAGCCGCATGGTGCCGCCCATCTCCTCGACGCCGAGGAGGTCGCGCAGCTTGTAGATCACCGCGTGCTCGGTCTCCGGATCGAACTCCGAGGAGGTCGCGTCCTTGATGCTGCAGACGTTCCGCGAGTGTTCGATCACCGTGCACTGCATGCCCAGGCAGATGCCGAAGAAGGGGACCTTGTTTTCACGGGCGTAGCGGATGGCCCGGATCTTCCCCTCCGTGCCCCTGGACCCGAAGCCGATGGGCACCAGGAGCGAATCGACCTCGGACATCTCGCGCGGCCAGCTCCCGCCCTCGAGCTGCTCGGCGTCGATGTAAACCAGCTCGACCTTGGCATCGTTGGCGATGCCGCCGTGGGTCAGCGCCTCGTTGAGGCTCTTGTAGGAGTCGGGGAGCTCGACGTACTTGCCGACGATCCCCACCCGCACCCGGTGCTTGGGGTTCTTGACCCGCGCCACCAGGCTCTCCCAGCGCGACATGTCGCGGTCGTAGTGCGGCAGGCTCAGCAGCTCGAGGACGATGTCGTCCAGCCCCTCGCGGCAGAACATCAGCGGCACCTCGTAGATCGTGGAGACGTCGCGCGCCGCGATCACCTGCCGGTTCTCGACGTTGCAGAAGAGGGCGATCTTCTTCTTCATGTCCTCGGGCAGGGCGCGGTCCACCCGGCAGAGGACGACGTCGGCCGAGATGCCGATCTCGCGCAGCTCGCGCACCGAGTGCTGGGTCGGCTTGGTCTTCAGCTCGTCGGCCGCCGCGATGTAGGGGACCAGGGTCAGGTGGATGTTGACCGCGTTGCCGCGCCCGATCTCCTGGCGGAACTGGCGGATCGCCTCCAGGAACGGCAGCGACTCGATGTCGCCCACCGTGCCGCCGATCTCGACGATGACCACGTCGTGCCCGTCGGCGACCTTGCGCATGGCCTCCTTGATCTCGTCGGTGATGTGGGGGATGACCTGCACGGTCTTGCCCAGGTAGTCTCCCCGGCGCTCCTTGTTGATCACCGACTCGTAGATCTTGCCGGTCGTGTAGTTGTGCCGCTTGCTGGTGACGGTGTGGGTGAAGCGCTCGTAATGGCCGAGGTCGAGGTCGGTCTCGGCGCCGTCGTCGGTGACGAACACCTCGCCGTGCTGGTAGGGGGACATGGTCCCGGGATCGACGTTGATGTACGGATCGAACTTCATCAGCGTCACCGAAAACCCCCGCGCCTCCAGGATCGCGCCCACGGACGATGCGGCCACTCCCTTGCCGAGGGAGGAAACGACGCCGCCGGTGATGAAGATGTACTTGGTCGCCATCTGGTCTCGTCTCCTTGAAGGTCGTCGTCAGGTCTCGGATCCACCGAGCAAACGCTCCACGCGCTCGAGATCTTCCCTCGTGTCCACGCCGGGCGACGAGCGCTCGGAGCGCAGGACGCGGATCGGGATGCCGTTCTCGAGCGCCCGGAGCTGCTCGAGCGATTCGCTCGTCTCCAGGGGCGTCGGGGGGAGCTCGGCGAGGCGCAGCAGGGCCGCGCGCTGATAGCCGTAGATCCCCAGGTGCTTGAGCGGCCGGGCGCCCCCCTCCTGCCGCGGATACGGCACCGCGGACCGGCTGAAGTAAAGGGCGTACCCGGCCAGGCTCAGGACCACCTTGACGGCGTTCGGATTGCCGATCTCCTCCGGCAGGGCGTCCGCCGCCAGGGTGACCACGGGGTCCTCGGGATGCTCTGCAAGGTGCCGGGCCAGCCGGGTCACCGCCTCGGGGTCGATCAGCGGCTCGTCCCCCTGCACGTTGACCACCGCCGCCGCGTCCCACCTCCGCGCCGCGTGGGCGATCCGGTCGGTGCCGCTCGCGCACTCGGCCGGCGTCATCTCCCACTCGCCGCCGAAGGCCTCGACCGCCCGGGCGATCCGCTCGTCGTCTGTCAGCACCACCACCCGGTCGAGCCCGCGCGCCTCCGACACCCGCGCGTACACGTGCTCGATCATCGGCCGGCCGGCGATCGGAAGCAGCGGTTTGCCGGGGAGTCGCGAAGAGGCGTAGCGTGCCGGGATCGCTCCCACGATACCCGCGCCGCCGGAGGCGGAGGTGGTCGGGGAAGCGGAGGGGTGCACGACCTAATCTAAAGCGAAGGGGCGGGGGGTGTCAAACCCCGGACCCGCCGGGCTGCTGCCGCCTGCCGGCGGTGTAAGATGGAGCGCCGATTCTCGTAGGGGACCCGCAACTATGCGCTGCAGCAGCACCTGCCTGATTACGATCCTGCTTTTCCTCCTCGGCTCCGAGGTCGCTCCTGTTCTGGCGACGACCTACTTGCCGGTCTCGGACGGCGACCTCGCCGATCAGGCGGCGGTCATCGTGGAGGGGACCGTACGGGAGCGGCGGCCGGTTTCCGTGGCCGACGAGCCGTGGACCGGGTACGCCGTCCAGGTCGAGCGCCGCCTCAAAGGACAGGCCGCGGACGAGATCGAGGTGCGCCTGCCGGGCGGCGAGCGCGCGGATGGGCTCTCCATGCTCGTCTGGGGCAGCCCCGAGCTCGCCGTCGGCGACCGCGTGCTGCTCTTCCTCCTCCGCCACGCCGACGGCTCGTACCGCCCGCTGCATCTGATGCTCGGCACCTTTTTCGAGGTGGAGTCCGCCGGGCGCCGCCTGGCGGTGCGCGACTTCGCGAACGCGGTGGACCTCAGCGCCGCCGGAGAGCCGGAATCCGCATCCGGCGAGCCGGCGCGCGACGTTCAGCGGTTCTCGCGCTGGCTGGCCGACCGCGCCGCCGGCGTCCATCGCGGTCCCGACTACCTGGTGGCGCCGCCCGCGGCGGCCGTGCAGCAGATCCGCGAAAAGTTCACTTACAACAATGGGATCAGGGCGCGCTGGTTCGAGTTCGACCGCGGCGAGAGCGTCGGCTGGCGCGCTCTCGCGAGCGGCCTGTCCGGATTTCCGGGCGGCGGCTTCGCCGAGCTGCAGGCGGCGCTGGCGGCGTGGAACGGCGATCCCGCGAGCAACGTCCGGTACCGGTACGATGGCACCACGACTTCCACGGCATGGACCGGCAATCCGGTCCTCTTCGACGATCCCAACAACGTGGTGTCCGGGGGCGTCGCCTGCAGCGCGCCCGGAGTCTACAGCGGCGGAATAATCGCGATAGCCTCCATCTCCTACCAGACCAGTGGCGCGGAGCCCTTGCCGCTGCAGGCCGCGCGGGTCATCGTCAACGACGGTGCGATCTGCTGGATCACGAGCAGCGCCCTGCTGGTGGAGGTTCTGGGGCACGAGCTGGGTCACACCCTGGGTCTCGGTCACTCCTGCGGCGACAGCGATTCGGGCCCCTGCAACCGATCGGTTCTCTCCGAGGCGCTGATGCGCGCCTCTCCCCACGGCGACGGGCGCGGCGCGAGGCTCAACGAGGACGACCGGGCGGGGCTCTTCGACCTCTATCCGCAGACCGTGCCCGATCTCCCCGCCGCGCCGAGCGGGCTCACGGCGGCGGTCGCGAGCACGTCGGTGCAGCTCACCTGGGTCGACAACTCGGCCTCCGAGACGCAGTTCCAGATCGAGATGAAGAGCACCGGCTCGTTCCGCCGGATGCTGTCGACGGGTGCCGGCGTGACGTCGGCGAGCCTCACCGGCCTCGCGCCCCGGACCACCTACACCTTCCGCGTGCGGGCGCGCAACGACGCCGGCTTCTCGTCCTATTCGAACGAGGCGACCGCGACGACCCCGGCGGCGCCCCGGCCGCCCGCCGCGCCGTCGGGCCTGGTCGCCGAGCGCGTCTCCGCGGCGGCGATTCGCCTCACCTGGCAGGACCGCGCGGACAACGAAACGCAGCTCCTGGTCGAGCGGAGCTCGCCGGACGCGGGTTTCGTCCAGATCGCGGCCCTGCCGGCCGGCTCCACCCGCTTCGACGCCGCCGGCCTGACGCCGGAGACGCCTTACACCTTCCGCGTCCGCGCCCGCAACACCCAAGGGGCCTCGGCCTTCTCCAACCTGGCGAGCGCCACGACCGCCGGTCCGGCCGGCCCTTGCGCCGCCGGTCCGCAGACCCTCTGCCTGCTGGGGGGCCGGTTCAAGGTCTTCGTCCACTGGCGCAACCCGCGAGGGGGCGCCCACGGCGTTGCCGGGTCCGTCGCTCTCCCCGGCTCGGACCAGACCGGTCTCTTCTGGTTTTTCGGTGCGGACAACGTCGAGCTGATCGTCAAGATGCTCGACGGCCGCGACCGCAACGGCTTCTACTGGACTTTTTACGGCGGCCTGACCTCTCTCGCGTATTGGATCACCGTGGTCGACACGCTGGAGGGTACGGCGAAGACCTACCACAACGAGGCCGGAAGCTTCTGCGGCGCCGGCGACGTGAGGTCGCTGCCGGGCGCCGCCGGGGAGGGCCGGGCCGGGACCTTGGCGGCGATACCGCTGCCGGACGCCCCTGCGCCGGTCCGCTCCGCGGCCTGCGCTCCCGGCACCCTCTGCCTGCTCGGCGGCCGCTTCCAGGTCGAGGTGACCTGGCGCCGCGATGCCGGCTCGGGCGCGGGCACCCCGGTGCCGCTCAGCGACGAGACGGGTCTCTTCTGGTTCTTCGATCCGGCGAACGTCGAGCTGGTGAGCAAGGTGCTCGACGGCCGCTCGAACAACGGCAAAATCTGGTTCTTTTACGGGGCGCTGTCGAACGTGGAGTACGATGTCCGGGTGACCGACACCGCGACGGGAGCCGTGCGCACCTACCACAACGAGGCCGGCAGGCTCTGCGGGCGCGCGGATACGAGCGCCTTCGACGGGTAGTAGCTCCGGCGCCGCGCCGCAGCTCTCCCGCTCTGGACTCCCGCCTGCGATCCCCCTAACATTCGCCGCGCCGTGTCAAAGCCTCTCGCCCTGATCGCTCCGCTCCTGCTCGCCCTCGCCTGCGTTCCCGATCCCGTACCCCCCGGACGGGTCCAGCTCCTGGTGGACGGCGAGCACGCGCCCGACGTGCTGACCGAGCGCAAGGACGTGGCGACGCCTCCGGCCCTGGGCGGCAACCGGTTCCTCTCCGGATGGTGGCCGTGGAAGACCGACGAAAAGGCCCTCGTCCTGTCGCCGGTCGCTCCCGAGGCGCGGATGGAGATCGTCCACCTCGGCGGCGGCGCGCGGACGCTGGTGCTCGACGTGCTCCAGGCGGCTCCCGAGCGCAAGGTGCGGGTCAAGGCCGCGGGGCGGAGCCTCGGCGCCTTCCCGCTGACCGATCCGGTCGAGATCCCGCTGCCGGCCGACCTGCCGGTGGGGCGCGTGCCGGTCGACCTCTCGTTCGAGGAGGGCTCGCGCGGCGTGATGGCGGCGGCCGTGCGTCCGGTGCTCCCCGAAGGGCGCGTGCGCCGCAAGGGCAACGACCTGGTGCAGGCGGGAGACTCGCTGATCGATCTGGTGCGGCCGGTCTCCGGCGGCGAAACCCTGGTGGGATCGTTCGTCCCGCCGGCCGAGCCCGAGCCGGGGCAGCGCTTCGATCTGGTCGTGGAGCGCGAGGACGGCGGCCCGATCCGCCGCTTCTCCTGGTCCCCCAGCCTGTGGAACCGGTGGCGCGGGCGGCGCGACTTCGCCCTGCCGCTCGGGGACGTCAAAGGATTCGTGCGGGTGCGCCTGTGGGCGCGCGGCAAGGGTCGCGTGGGGCGATGGAAGGAGCTGCGGCTCGTCGGCGGAGCGGAGCCCGCTTCCGCTCCGGAGCCCCAGCGCGGTGATCGCAACGGCCCGCCTCGCCTGGTCGTCGTCTACGTCATGGACGCACTGCGCGCCGACACCGTCGGCCATCTGGGGGGACCGGAAGGCGTCTCGCCGACCTTCGACCGGCTGGGGCGTGAGGGGATGACCTTCCGCGGCCACCGCAGCGTCGCGCCCAACACCCTCCCCTCGACCAAGGCGCTGTTCACCGGCCGCGCCTTCGTCTCCCGCGGGGGATGGACCCTGGAGCCCGGGGACGGACCGACCCTGGCGGAGAGGTTCCGCCAAGCCGGCTACCGCACCGGGCTGTTCTCGGGGAACGTCTACGTCGGCCGCGCCTACAAGACCGACCGCGGGTTCGAGCACGTGGCCGAGGAGGTGCTGATTGACGGCCTGGTCGAGGGCTCTCCCCCCGAGCGCGGCCTCTACAACGACAACGCGGCGCGGGCGCACGCCGCGGCCCTCGCCTGGCTGCGCTCTCTGCGGCCGGGGGAGAAGGCCTTCCTCTACATCCACACGATCCACCCGCACAACCCCTACGATCCGCCCGACCCGTTCCGCTCGCGCTTCACGCGCGGCATCCCGTCGGCCATCGACGGCAGCACCGAGACGCTGACGGCGATCAAGGCCTCGCGGATCGAGCCCACGAAGGCGGACCAGCGCCGTCTGCGCGGCCTCTACAACGGCTCGTTCTCCTACAACGACGACGAGCTCGGGGATTTCCTGGCGCAGGCGGCCTCCTGGGCGCCGCCCGGGGAGAGCCTGGTGGCCCTGACGGCCGATCACGGCGAGGAGCACTTCGAGCACGGCGGCGTCCTGCACGGCTTCACCCTGTTCGAGGAGATGCTGCGCATCCCGCTCGTCCTCTGGGCACCCGGCCGTCTGCGCCCGGCGGAGGTGACGGCGCGCACGGACAACCTCGACCTGCACGCGACCCTGGTCCAGCTCTGCGGCCTGATGCCGCCGAAGGGGTCGCCCGCGAGCGCCGGGCGGTCGCTGCTGTCGGTGGCGAGCGGCGCGCTTCCCGAGATCCCCCACCTCGCCGCCGCCTCCAGCGTCCGCGGAGGGATCTACTCCGCGATCGCCGGCCGCTGGAAGCTCATCTGGGCGCCCCGCGTCGGCATCGGCTGGGGTCAGGGAGACGGCCGGGGCCGCTCGCGCGACCCCGAGTACCTCTATGACCTGGAGAAGGACCCGCGCGAGCAGACCAACCTCGCCGGCCACGGTGACCTCGCCGCCGCCTGGCTGCGCTCCCGACTCCTCGCCTGGATCGAGAGCAGCCGCTCCGCCGACGAAAAGCCCGAGAACGCGCCGGTCGACCCCGAGACCCTGAACCGGCTGCGGGCGCTGGGGTATGTGAATTAGAGGCCCTCACCCCCTGGCCCCCTCTCCCGTCACCGGGAGAGGGGGAATAAGGCCTTGAATTGTCATCCTGAGCGGAGCGAAGGATCTGGGCGGGGGCGCCCCTCTCCCGGGGACGGGGGTGAGGGCCCAACGGTGCTAAATTCTCGCCGTGCCTCCCCCCTCGCCCCCCACCCGCCGCTGGCGGGCCGCCCTGATCCTGGTCTTCCTGGCGTCGGTCGCCCTGGCCGTGGGAACGCGACAGCTCTCGGTGCTGCTCGCCCGCGTCGCCGCTCCCACGGACGGCGCGCAGTGGATCTGGATGGAACGCGACCGCAAGGATGTGTCCCCGGCCGCGTTCTACGCCGCGCGCGACTTCGAGGTGGAGAGCCCGCCCGCCCGGGCGCGGCTGATGGCCATCGCCGATCCCGAGTACATCCTCTACCTCAACGGCCGCCGGGTCGGTTCCGGGACCTACGGCGAGGGGGGCCGCCTCGACACCTGGGAGGTGGGGCCGCTGCTCCAGCCGGGCACCAACCGGCTGCTCGCCGAGCTGCGGAGCGACCGCGGCGCGGGCGGGTTCCTGGCCGCGCTGGAAGACGCCGAGGGCGAGGTGCTCGTGAGGACCGACGAGAGCTGGCGCGTCTTCCCCCGGCACGAGCTGGGCCTCCTCCGCGGGTGGATGCTCCTCCAGGGGCCGGGCAGCCCGGAGAGCCAGCCCGCCTTCTGCTGGGGGTACCCGCCCACCGGGCGCTGGGGCATGCCCGCGGCCGGAGACCCGAAGCCCCTCTTCCCGGACGTGGTCCGGGGACGCCCCGTGCCCGCGGCCTCGACTGTGCGGCCGGGGAGGCCGCCCGGCTTTCCCGCAGACCTCCCTTCACCGCCCCAGATCCTCTTCGACTGGGGGCGCGAGGTCACGGGATACCTGACCCTGGCTCTCCCCCCCTCGACGGAACGGACCGCGGCCCTGCTGTTCACCGGCGACGTTCCGCCGCGCCCGCTCGCGGATCCTCCGGCCGCCGTCGCCATCCTGCCGGGGAGGGGCTCCTGGACGGACGCGCTGCCGCGCCGGTTCCGCTACGCGCTGGTCGTCGGGTTGAAAGAGCCGGTCACGGCCCAGGTGCAGAGAGTGGATGAGACGGCCGCCGCCAGCCTGCTCGCCGGGGTCCACCGGCCCGCGAGAGGGGTGTTCGGGATCGCTCCGCCGTCGCTACGAACGCCGGTGGAGCACGAAATCTGGGGTGATCTCGAGAGCGTCCCGGGCGTCGCTGGGCGGGAAAAACTCTAGCTCCCGCTTGGCTTGCGCGGCGTAGCCCTCGGCCATCGCGGTGACCTCTTCCAGCGTCCCCTCGGAATGCACGAGATCCAAGATCTCCTGCGGGCTCACCCGATCGAAGCTGCGGTCCTCCAGGACCATCTCGACCAGCTTCCGCTCCCCGGGCCGCACCCGCGGCAGGAGCAGGATCAGCGGCAGCGTGAGCTTGCCCTCCTTGAGGTCCGACAGCACCGGCTTGCCGATCTCGCTCTCCCGCGCCGTGAAGTCGAGCAGGTCGTCCACGAGCTGGAAGCAGATGCCCAGCGCCTCGCCGTAGCGGACGAGCACCTGGCCGGCCTCCGGCCGCTGCGGCGGGATCAGCGCGGGGATCGAGCAGGCCGCGGCGAACAGGTGCGCGGTCTTGCGGTCGATGATCGCGAAGTACTCGTCCACCGTCAGGTCGATCGCTCCCAGCCGCTGGAAGGCGAGCAGCTCCCCCTCGGTCATCTTGAGCGTGGCGTCGCACAGGCGCTGGATCACCTCGACCTGGCCGTGGCTGAGCGCCATCTGCATGGCCTTGGTGTAGATCCAGTCGCCGAGCAGCACCGTCAGGTTGTTCCCCCACAGGTGGTTGAGGGTGGCCTGGCCGCGCCGCAGGGCCGCGTGGTCGATGACGTCGTCGTGGATCAGCGTGGCCGTGTGGATGAACTCGATCACCGCCCCGTAGGTGATCTCCTCCTCGCCGTCGTGCCCGAGCAGCTTGGAGGTGAGGAGCAACAGCGCCGGACGGATGCGCTTGCCGCCCCCCTGGGCGATGTACTCGCCCGCCTTGTGGATGAACGGCACATCCGAGTCGAGGTGGTG
Organism: Thermoanaerobaculia bacterium; assembly: GCA_036380715.1. GTDB lineage: Bacteria > Acidobacteriota > Thermoanaerobaculia > Multivoradales > UBA5704 > UBA5704. The sequence continues at coordinate 12,608 of DASVEF010000235.1, forward strand.
GCGGAACAGCGCCTCGGCGGCGAGCAGCTTCTCGGCCACGAGGTCGACGAAGCGGGAGGCCTGGGCGACCGCGGGGGTCCCCTGGGGCACACGCTCGAAGTTGGCGAGGGGCTGGCTCACCGGGTCAGCCCTTCACCGGGTCGAACGGGACCACCTGCTGCAGGCGCCCGTCGCGGAAGCGATAGACACGGCCGGCGTCGAAGTACCACCAGGAGACCTCTTGCGACCCCGGGTACTGCACCCTCTCCACCTTGTCGGGCCTGCCCATGTCGTCGTAGACCTTGCGCTCGTCGTCGCTCTTCACCGAGGCGAGGAACTCGCGCAGCCTGCGGAAGTGCTCCGCGTTCTGCACCACCACCGAGGTCACCACCGGGCTGCCCGCCATCACCCGGCGGGTCACGTCCGTGCGCTCCAATTCCTCCAGACTGTCCGCCCGCCCCTTGCGCACCGGCACCCCGGCCGCCAGCTCGAAGTGGTTGAAGTAGCTGTCCCAGGGCCACTCCAGCGTGTACTCCCCCTGGGCGTTGGTGGTCGTGCTCACCCGCCGCACGTCGTCCGCCTGCGTCCGCCGGAGCTGGCGGATGCTGAAGTAGCTGCGGGAGGCTTCGAGGACCACCCGCACGTTGGCGAGCGGCTGGCCCTGCGGATCCGAGACGATGCCGGTGATCTGCACGCGGTCCCCCTGGGCATAGGGGGCCGCCGCGGCCGGCGAGGCCCCCGGCAGCAGCGCCAGGGTCAAAAAGGCCCAGGCGAGCAGCCGGAGGAGCGGGGACTTCCTGGTTGAATTCTTCACGTGGAGCGATAGTTCGTGAAAGTAAGGGGGATGTCGAGGTCCAGCGCCTTGAGCGCGGTGATGACCGTCTGCAGGTCGTCGCGGTTCTTGCCGGAGACGCGCACGGTGTCCCCCTGGATCGCGGCCTGCACCTTCAGCTTCCGGGCCTTGATCTCGGCCACCAGCTTCTTGGCCGTCTCCTGGGGGATGCCCTGCTGCAGCGTGATCTTCTGGCGCGCCCGGCCGTGGCTGGCCGTCTCGATCTTGCCGTAACGCAGCGACTTGAGGTTCACGTCGCGCTTGACCAGCTTCGCCTTGAGCACTTCGAGCGCCTGGCCCAGCGAGAACTCGTCCGCGGTTTCCAGGAGGATCTCCTCCCCCTCCAGGCGCAGCACGGCCGCCGCTTTCTTCAGATCGTAGCGGTTGGCGATCTCCTTGTCCGCCTGGTTGACGGCGTTGCGGACCTCCTGGAGGTCCACGTTGGAGACGATGTCGAAGGAGTTCTCGGCAGCCATATCCGTGTTGAGGTCCCGCGGTCCGGGGTCATTATACGGGAAGTCGGGCTGCTTGTGACTACCAGGAACAAGCTCGGCCCTACTCCTCCCAGCGGATGCCCGGCGGGGGCGAGAACTGGGCCTGGCTGGGGAGGTTCCGGTAGCCCGTGATCTCGAAGCGAGTGAGGTTGCCCTCCCGGTCGTGGTAGGAGATCGCGACCACGCGGTCGCTCGCCGTGTCCACCAGGAAGGCGGCGTCGGTCAGCTCCTCCAGCTTCCCCTTCGGGCTGAGCCGGACCTCGACCCGGCCGTCGGCGGCCGGCGCGCTGGTGGCGCGGTAGCGGTTCTTGAGGTCGTCCACGCCGAGCAGGAGCAGGTCGAGCCCGGGCTCGTTCTTGCGGTCCACCCGGTAGCGGCGGCCGGTCTTGTCCTGGGAGTTCCAGGAATGGGCGACGCCGCCGCAGAGCAGGAAGCCCTTGGGATAGGGGTCCTGATAGTCCCAGCGCAGGCAGTCGGGGAGCGCCAGAGCGATCTGGCCGGACTCCTTCTCGCCCGAGGTGAAGCCGGCGGGGACGTACGTCTGCGTGAACACCGCCTGGGTGGGCCCGGCCTCGACCAGGCTCTGCCGCACCCCCTTGAGCACCGCCCAGGGATCGGAGCCCTGCGCCCCCTGCGCTGACGCCGCGACCGCCACGGCGGCCATAAAAAAGCCAAGAAGCAGACTCTTCGCTCGCATCTTCGTCACCTCCAGGTACAGCCCTCTCGGGCAGAAGAACAGGAGAGAGACCCTGGCAGATTCCTTGCTATACCTCTCCAGGGTATCTCGCGGTGTGTCCAAGCGACTGGGATGATTCAACTTGGACGAAAGGAGCACGGAATGGATCTCGGAGACCGGACAGAATTGATGATCGCCAACTTCGTCGACTTCCTGCCGAACCTGCTGGGCGCGATCGCGATCCTGCTGGTCGGCCTGATCGTCGCCAAGCTGCTGGAGAAGGGGACCGACGCCCTGCTGGAGCGCCTGCACTTCGACGATGCGCTCGACCGCGGCGGGGTCAACCGGGCGCTCGCCCGCACGGGGACCCGCCTGGACCCCTCCAGCCTGGTGGCGCGGCTCGTCTTCTGGGTGATCGCCCTAGTGGCGATCCTGATGGCGAGCAATGCCCTGGGCCTCACCGCGGTCTCGGCGATGTTCAATTCCCTGATCACCTACATTCCCAACATCATCGTCGCGGTGCTCATTGTCATCCTCGGCATGCTGCTGGGCGAGTTCCTGCGCGACGTGATCGCGGCCTCCATGGGCGGCGTCAGCGGCTATTCCATCCTGGGCCGGGCGGCCAAAGGGATCATCGTCACCCTGGCCGTGTTCATGGCCCTGGACCAGCTCGGGGTCGCCGAGGACATCGTCCGCACCGCGTTCACGCTTCTGCTGGGCGCCGTGGCGCTGGCCGCCGGCCTCGCCTTCGGCCTCGGCTGCCGCGACCTCGCGGGGGAGTATATGCGGCGGTGGGTGGAGCAGGGAGCGCGCAAGGCCGAGGAGGTGAGGCAGGCGCGTCAGGCCGCCCTGGGCGAGCCCGAGCCCCCCATGCCGCCTCCGGGCTACCGCCCGGCTCCGGTCGGCGGCCTGGCCTCCTCCCGCGTCGAGCGTGACCTGGGCAACCTGGACATGGGCAACATGCCGCCACCGCCGCCCGAGCCGCGGCGCCGGCGCTGAGAAGGACGAGCTAGCACGCGATTTGCTTTGGATGTCTGGGGGAATGGAGGTGGGTGCGATCATGGCGTCCGAGGGATTGGATCTGAACGTGCTGACCGAACCGCTGGAGAAGCTTCACGAAGCCGTCGAGGAGGCCCGCAAGCTGCGCGAGAGCCTCCTCCACGGCGACGAAGGCTCCTCGCGCAGAAAGGACAGCCTGAAGTCTTGGGATACGGATTCGCGAAGAAACAGGACGCGCGCGTGAGCACCGGCGTCGCTGATCCCTGATTCTCCCCGGCCGGCGGTCCCGCACCCTTGACGGAGCGCGACCGATCGGCTGGAATAGCAAAATTCGGGTGGGGAGTAGCTGCCTGGAAGCGTTCCAGGTCAGGCGGTCGTCAAGACGGGGCGCGAGCCCCCGGCCGCCTGCGAGCGGGCCGACCGCTTTCGGCGAGACCACCACGACACGAAACAGTGCCGTGGGGCCTCGCTTTCGCTTTTCCCCCACGGCCTATCTCTAAAGGAGATAGGCTATGACCGATACATCCATCTGGCTGTGGGCGGGGTTCAATCTCTTCGTCCTCGCCCTGCTCGCCCTCGACCTGGGCGTCTTCCACCGCAAAGCCCATGCCGTCTCCCTCCGGGAAGCCGCGGTCTGGAGCGTCGTCTGGGTCGCGCTCTCCCTGCTCTTCAACGCGGGGATCTACTGGCTCCGGGGACCCGAGCCCGCCCTCCAATTCCTCACCGGCTACCTGATCGAGAAGTCGCTCAGCGTGGACAACATCTTCGTCTTCGCCCTGATCTTCGGCTACTTCGCGGTGCCGGCGAAGTTCCAGCACCGGGTGCTGTTCTGGGGGATCCTCGGCGCGCTCGTCCTGCGCGCTGTCTTCATCCTGGCCGGCGCGGCGCTGCTGCAGTCGTTCCACTGGGTCATCTACCTCTTCGGCGGCTTCCTGATCCTCACCGGGATCAAGATGGCCTTCACCGGGGAGACGGAGATCCACCCCGAGCACAACCCGGTCCTCCGCCTGGTGCGCCGCCTGATGCCGGTGACCCCGGACTACGACGAGAAAGGCCGGCTCTTCGCGAGACACGCGGGGCGCCTGATGGCGACCCCCCTGTTCCTGGTCCTGGTGATGGTCGAGAGCACGGACGTCGTCTTCGCCCTCGACTCCATCCCGGCGATCTTCGCGGTCACCGACGACCCGTTCATCGTCTACACCTCGAACGTCTTCGCCATCCTCGGCCTGCGCTCCCTCTACTTCCTGCTCGCCGGCGTGATGGGCAAGTTCGTCTACCTGAAGCTCGGGCTGTCGGCGGTCCTGGTCTTCGTGGGGCTCAAGATGACCCTGGCGGACGTGATCAAGATCCCATCGTCCATCTCGCTCCTGGTGATCGCGGCGCTGTTGGGGACGTCCATCGCCGCCTCGTTCTGGAAGAGCCGACGGGAGGAGCGGGTCGCGGTGCTGGCAGGAACTGACGGCTTCTCAGGTCGCCGTCCTCTCGAAATCCTGGATGGCCCTGGCCACCAGCTTGAGGAGGGTCCGTCCTCCGGCGCTCGTCAGGAGCGATAGCCGAGGGTAGCTGTACTGGCACGGCGAGACCACGTCATCCCCAGACTCCCAGGGATACTCCGCATTCTCTGGAGAGCCGGCACGGTCGACGGCGGGAGCAAGCTTCTCGATCTCACGAGCCAGTGCCCGGGAGAGCTTCGAAATCTTCTGAAGCTGGGCACTACGTCCTCTGTAGGCCTCCTTGATCATGGGAGAGGACAGAAAGCTTCCTATGAACTTCGCGAATCCAATATGCCGTTTCAACAGCTCTTCGAGATCCGCCGCCGTGTCCCGACAGCGGTAGGCCTTCGCGATCTTCTCGCAAGACATCTGGAGGTAGTGAAGCTCATGACAAGGTGGGAGCCAGGGCTCTCCAGCGAGCAGGTTGTAGACCTGCCAGTCGGACTGGCTCTGGGCAGCGAAGGCGGCGGCCCACACTTCCCGGGAGGGAGGCATCAGGACGGATCGGGTCGAACGAAACGTTCTGCTCGGGAGAGGTCCCAACCCTTGGGGAGAGCCGCGGGGTTTGACCGGAGCCACTCGAGCTCCTCTGGCGTGACTTCGGCGATGACCGTCTTGAAGGGGATCTCCTGGGTGGGGGAGAACGCGAACGGCTCGATGCTGCCGGTCGCGACGGTGGCCGCGTTCACCTCGAGCAACCGGATGGGCTCCTCCTGAGAGCCTTCGTCGTCCACCACGATCCGGTAGACCTCACGGAGCTCAGGCTCGACGGTGAAATGCCAGTCGATCAGACGGCGGGCGGCAGCATCCTTGGCACCCATCCCAAAAAGTATAGCATCGCGTCCGTGTCTCTGGAACGCGATTTGTCGCTCTGGGGCATACCTGCGCTACTCCCGCAGGTTCACGAACTCCCAGCCGAACCTCCCCTTGATGCAGAGGTGGCCGCGGGTCACGTCGTGGTCGATCGGGGAGGTGACTTTGACGATCCTCTCGTCCTGGACGTGGACGGTGAGGGTGCAGCCGACGCCGCAGTAGGGACAGATGGTGTCGGTCTTGGTCTGGCTTGGCTCGTCCCAGGCGCCGGCTTCGCGGAGGTCGTGCTCGCTCTTGAACATCAGGGCGCCGGTGGGGCAGACGCCGATGCAGTTGCCGCAGTAGACGCAGGCCGAGTCGGGGAGCGCGACGTCGTATTCGGTCGAGATGCGCGCGTCAAAGCCGCGGCCGGCCACGGCGATGGCGAAGGTGTTCTGCGCGTCCCTGCCGCACGCCTCCACGCACTTGTAGCAGAGGATGCACTTGCCGTAGTCGCGGACGTAGAGGTCGTTGTCGATCTTGATCGGCTGCTCGACCGTGGCGGTGCAGCCGTCGTGCGGCAGATGGTGGTGGCCGGGGCGGGCGGCGTCACGCTCTCCAGGGAGCGCGGCAGGGGCCGGCGGGCCGAAGCGCTGAGGTTGGGCGCCGTAGCGCCGCATGTACTCCTGGAATTGCGGCGCGGTCGAGACGTCCACCGAGGAGGCCAGCAGCTCCAGCACCATGCGGCGGCTGAGGCGCACGCGCTCGGAGTCCGTCTTCACCACCATGCCGGGCTCGGCCTTGCGCGAGCAGGCGGGAACGAGCGTGCGCGAGCCTTCGACCTCCACCACGCAGACGCGGCAGACGTTGACCGGCGTCAGGTTCTCGAGGAAGCAGAGCGTCGGCGTGTCGATCCCGAGCTGCCGCGCCGCCTGGAGCAGCGTGGCGCCCTCGGGCACGGCCACGCTCTGGCCGTCGATGGTCACCTCCACCGTGCGCCGCGGGCGGGACGGGGGGACCACCGGCAGCGGGCTGCGGGGGACCGGAACGAGGAGGTCGGGAGCGTCCTGCGGATTCATCGGGACTCCTGGAAAATGGGAAACCTCGAAAGCGCGGATTCGATGGCGCTCGAAGCCGTCTGTCCGAGGCCGCAGATGGAGGCGTCGCGCATCACCTGGCCGATCTCCTGGAGCAAGGCCAACTCCTCTTGCACGGAGCCCAGGGGCCGGCTCTCGGTCAGCCGGTGGAGCAGCTCTTCCTGGCGCACGGTGCCGACGCGGCAGGGCACGCACTGCCCGCAGGACTCGTCGCGGAAGAACCGCGCGATGCGCGTCAGGATCTGGCGCAGGTCGACGGTGTCGTCGAAGGGCATCACCACGGCCGAGCCGAGCGTCGCGCCCGCGGCGCGGGTCCCCTCGAAGGTGAGGGGCACGTCGAGCTGGTCGGGCGTCACGAAGGCGCCGGCCGCGCCGCCGAGCAGCACGGCCTGGAGGCGCCCGCTCCCTCCCAATCCCCCTGCCAGATCGAGCAGCTCGCGCAGCGTGATGCCGAAGGGAGCCTCGTAGACGCCGGGCCGGTTCACGTGCCCGGAGACGCAGAAGAGCTTGGTGCCCGTGGAGCGCTCGGTGCCGGTCCCGGCGAAGGCCGCTCCTCCTTCGAGGAGGATGGGGATCACGTTGACCAGCGTCTCCACGTTGTTGATCACCGTGGGCTGGCCGAAGAGGCCTACCTGAGAGGGGAACGGCGGCTTGTTGCGCGGCTCGCCGCGTAGCCCTTCGATGGAGTTGATGAGGGCCGTCTCCTCGCCGCAGATGTAGGCCCCGGCGCCGCGCCGGATCTCGACGTCGAAGCGCACGCCATCCCCCAGGATGTTTTCGCCGAGGAAGCCGCGTTCGCAGCAGCGCTCGATCGCGTTCTCCAGTCTCCGCAGGGCCAGCGGATACTCGCCGCGGATGTAGAGGTACCCCCTCTCGCAGCCGGTGGCGAAGCCGGCGATGGTCATCGCCTCGATCAGCGAGAACGGATCGCTCTCCATGATCACGCGGTCCTTGAAGGTGCCGGGCTCGGACTCGTCGGCGTTGCAGACGAGGTAGCGCGGCAGCGGGGCCGAGCGCACGCCCTGCCATTTGACGCCGGTGGGGAAGGCGGCGCCGCCGCGCCCCACGAGCTTGGACTCGACCACCTCGCGCACCACCGCCTCCGGACCCATCTCGAAGGCCCGCCGCAGCGCCAGGAACCCGCCGGCGGCCCGGTAGTCGTCCAGGCTCGCGGGATCGATCTGCCCGACGCGGCGCAGCAGCCTCAATCCCGGCTGCCCGGTCTGCGGCACCGAGACGGAAACCGGCGGCGAGGGCGCGGGCTCGCTCACCAGGGCGGACCACACCTCCGCGATCGTCGCCGGAGCCACGGCCTGCTGCCACGGCGGGTCTCCGGCCGCGATCACCAGGGCGGCGGGAGCGCGCTCGCAGAGGCCGAGGCAGGGGCTGCGGTGCCAGGTCGCATGGCCGTCCCGGCTGGCGCCCGGGGGGCCGAGCGTCCTTTCGGCCTCCGCGCAGAGCGCCTCGGCGCCGCGCGCCTGGCAGGCGATGTCGTCGCAGACGTGCACCGCCACCGGCGGATGCGGACGCGTCTGGAAGAGGGCGTAGAAGTCGGCCACGCCGAACGCCTCGGCCGGCGGGACGTCCAGCCGCCGGCACGCCCAGCTCAGCGCTCCCGGGCTGATCCACCCCGCGCGGTCCTGGATGGCGTGCAGGACCGGCAGCAGATACTGCCGGCGGGACCCCTCACCCCCCTGACCCCCCTCTCCCATCCCTCCTCCCCCCTCTCCGGGAGAGGGGGGAACGATGCGCAGCGCCGCGAGGCAGGCGTCGATCGCCGCCCGTTCCTCCGGGGTGGGCTCATCCGCCGTGAAATGCAGGTCCATCCGATCGCAATCCTCCGTCTTTCAGCGCCGCGGGGGACCCTCACCCCCGTCCCCTCTCCCGTCGCCGGGAGAGGGGCGCCCCCGCCCTATCCTTTCAGATTTCCCCCTCTCCCGGTGACGGAGAGGGGGCCAGGGGGTGAGGACTCAAGCCGGCACCGGGGCAGAAACCGCAGTCTCCATCTCCGCCGCCCGCCGGCCCACCGGCTCGATCCGCACCGCCGTAGCCTTGAACTCCGAGGTGCCGGACTTCGGGTCGACGGCGTCCACGGTCAGCTCGTTGGTGGCCACCTGGTCGGGGAAGTGGAAGGTCATGAACGCCAGCCCCGGCCGCAGCCCGTCGTCGAAGCGCACCGGAGCGGTCACGGCGCCGCGCCGCGACACCACGCGCGCCATCTCCCCCTCGGCGAGCCCGAGGCGCAGGCCGTCCTCCGGCGAGACGTCGACGGTCGCGCCCGTGCGCATCGGCGAGGAGAAGAGTCCGGTCTGGACGCCGGTGTTGTACGAGTCCAGGTGCCGGCCCGTGGTCAGGCGGATGGGGAACTCCTCGTTCAGCTCGTCGACCGGCGGCGCGTGGTCCACGCAGCCGAACGGCGCCCGCGGTCCCACGACCGGCCGCTGCCACAGCCGGCCGTGCAGATACCGCTCTCCGGGATGCGACTCTTCGTAGCACGGCCACTGGAGTCCCTGCATCGCCTCCAGCCGCGCGTAGGACATGCCGGCGTGCATCGGGCTCAGGGAGCGCAGCTCGTTCCAGAGGTCCTCGGCCGTGGGATTGCCGAGGTCCTTGCCCAGGCGGCGGGAAAGGTCGCAGAGGATCTCGATGTCGTCGCGCACGCCCGGCGGCGGGGGCAGGGCCCGGCGCACGCGCTGGACGCGGCGCTCGCTGTTGGTCACCGTCCCCTCGGTCTCGCACCAGCCCGCGGCGGCCGGCAGCACCACGTCGGCCAGCTTGGCGGTGGCGGAGAGGAGCACGTCCTGCACCACCAGGGTGTCCAGCCCCTGGAGCAGGCGGATGGCACGGTGCTGGTCGGCCTCGGAGTTCGCCGGGTTCTCGCCGATGACGTAGAGGGCGGTCAGCTCGCCGCGCTCCATGGCCTCGAACATCGCGCTCAGGTGCCAGCCGCGCCTGGGGGGGACGGCCACGCCCCAGACGCGCTCGAACTTGGCGCGCAGCTCGTCGTTCTCCACGTGCTGGAAGCCCGGCAGCCGGTCGGGCAGCGCGCCCATGTCGCCGCCCCCCTGCACGTTGTTCTGCCCGCGCAGCGGATTCACGCCGGAGCCGTACCGGCCCACGTGGCCGGTGAGCAGGGCGAGATTGATCAGCGCGCGGACGTTGTCCACCGCGTTGTGGTGCTCGGTGATGCCCAGGGTCCAGCAGAGCTGGGCGCGGTCGGCGCGGGCGTAGGCGTGGGCGAGCTCGCGGATGTGCTCCGCCGGCACCCCGGTGACCGCCTCGGCGCGCTCCAGCGTCCAGGGCTCGACGTGGCGCTGGAAGTCCTCAAAGCCGCTGGTCGCGTTCTCGATGAAGCTGCGGTTCTCCAGCCCGGCCGCCAGGATCTCCCGCGCCACGGCGTTGGCGAGAGCGATGTCCGTGCCCACGTGGAGAGGCAGGTGGCGCACCGCCCACTGCGCAGACGTGGTCCTGCGCGGGTCCACCGCGTACAACCGGGCGCCGTTGTGGATCCCCTTCAGCACGTGGTGGAAATAGATCGGATGCGCCTCCCGGGCGTTGCTGCCCCAGAGGATGATGAGATCCGTCTCCTCCACGTCCTGGTAGGAGCTCGTGCCGCCGCCCATTCCGAAGACCGTCGCCAGACCGACGACGCTGGGGGCGTGTCACGTCCGGTTGCAACTGTCGATGTTGTTGCTGCCGAGCGCCACCCGCGCGAACTTCTGCGCCAGGTAGTTCATCTCGTTGGTCGTCTTCGAGCAACTGAACAGGCCGAAAGCCTGCGAGCCGTGCCTCTCGACGGCCGAACGGAACCCTGCCGCGGCGCGGTCCAGCGCCTCGTCCCAGGTCGCGGGACGCAGGACGCCGTGGTCGCGGACGAGCGGTGTGGTGAGCCGTGCCTTGGGCTTTGCCATAAGTCCTCCAACTAGGCCGGAGTATACAACCCCCTGGCACAGCGGGAGGGTGACGGACACTGAAGCTACGGGATCTGCTCGAAACCGTGCTCTTCGAAATGACCGTCCACCGCGAACGCTCGTCTCACCCCACTCCTTCGCATGATTTCGAAGCTCGAACAATCCACCAGGCTGAGGCGACGCCGTGAGGCGGTGAGAAAGGCAGCCATGGAGGAGTCGTGGCTCTCCTCGTCAATCCACAAGACCTGGAGGAGAGGGATGAAGTCCCGTTGGAGAGTGTGGACAGCTTCCATCCCGAGGCGCCGTTGCGCCACCGCGAACGTTTCTACCACGATGTAGTTAGTGGAGATCAGGACCTCATCCGATTCGATGAGAATCCTCAGGGCGGCTCCAGCCCGCTGATGGTGCTCATCCGCTGAATTCAGCGCGGCGAGCAAGGCGGACGTGTCCACGAACGTGGTCAATCGCCGCAGGCCTCAGCCAGATAGCGGTCGTGCTCGACTCCGAGATCGGTTGCGTCCGACCTGAAACGGCCAATCGCTGCGAGCGCGCGCCGCTTGACCTCCTCACGATCCGGAGGGGTATCCTTAACCAGCAAGCCCTCCACGATGGACTGGATGACCTCAGAGACGGATCGTCCTTCCGAAGCCGCCCTCTCCTCCAGCACCTTCGCCTGCTCGTCTGTCAACTCGATCTGGGTCGTGATCATGGCCCTGTCCTCTTTCTTATGCTACCACGAGTGTGGCTCACCTCTCTTCCCCCTTCCCGCAATTTCTCGCTTCATTTCCGGCCATACCAGCTACGCGCGTGGCGTGATCGAGGCATTATCGAGTTCGAAGCGGAGAAGAGACGACCGGCCGCCCCGGCGCGAAACGGGCTACTATCGCCAGATCATGAATCCGAAGCTTCCACCGCCAGCCCTGATACCAGCCCTGATGCTCCTCCTCTCGCTCGCGCCCGCCGCCGCCCAGGAGCCGGCAAAGGGAACGGCGCCTCCGGCCCTCGATGCCACCCTGATCGAACGCCTCGTCGGGGTCAAGCCGGCCGCGAGCGGCGGCGAGCTCAAGGTCAGCGTCCCGCAGACCGACCTCTCCGTCACGGTCGACGGCTTCCGCATCATCCCTCCCATGGGGCTGACCTCCTGGGCCGCGTTCACGCCGGCCGGCGGCGGCGCCATGGTCATGGGCGACATCGTCGTGCTGGAGGACGAGGTCGGCCCGGTGCAGAAGGCGGCGATCGAGGCGGGGCTGTCGGTGACCGGGCTGCACAACCACTTCGTGCGCGACGAGCCCGGCGTCATGTTCATGCACATCCATGGGATGGGCCAGACCGAGACCCTGGCCCGGGGCGTCCGCGCGGCCCTGGACGCGGTCCGCGGGCTGCGCATGGGCAAGCGCCTCGCCTCCCGGCCGGCCGCCGTCGAGAGCACCTTCGATCCCAAGGCGATCGACCGTATTCTCGGCGTCACGGGGAGCGCTACGGGGACGATGGACTCCGGGATCTACAAGATCACCCTCGGACGGCCGGACGTGAAGCTGACCGACCACGGGACCCCGGTCAGCACCTTCCTCGGCTTCAACACCTGGATGGCCTTCCAGGGCACCCCGGAGAAGGCCGCCGTGGCAGGCGACTTCGCCATGCTGGAGCACGAGGTCGCGCCGGTCATCGAGGCGCTGGTCCGCAACGGCATCGAGGTCGTGGCCGTCCACAACCACATGACCACGGAGCAGCCGCGGACCTACTTCCTCCACTTCTGGGGCGTGGGCCCGGTCGACAAGCTCGCCCGCGCTCTCAAGGCCGGCCTGGACCAGACCGGCCGCCGCTGATCCCTTCTGTAACTTTCTCTGAAGGTCTGTCACCTATTAATAGACAGACCCGAAGGAGGGATCACCATGGCGCAACCTCTCACCACCGAGAAGACCACCTTCACCCGCGACGTCCTCGGACGCTACCTCTGCAACACCTGGGAGGAGGCCGCTCAGAGCACAAGCTCCCGCGCCGACGCCCGGCCGTTCGACGTGATCATCGTCGGCGGCGGATCGTTCGGCTCGGTGCTCGCCCAGAGCCTCTTCTACCGCGACGCCAAGGAGAAGAAGCTGCGCATCCTCGTCCTGGAGGCGGGGCTCCTCGCCGTTCCCGAGCACGTGCAGAACCTGCCGGTCGTGGGCCTCGGCGTGCCGGGGGCCACCAGCATCGCCGACCTGCGGACGGCTGGGCAGGACGGCCAGGCCCGCATGGAATTCTGGGGGCTGCCCTGGCACTCGCCGACCCGGTTCACCGGGCTCGCCTACTGCCTGGGCGGGCGCTCGATCTACTTCGGCGGCTGGTCGCCCCGGCTCCTCGCCGCCGAGACCGAAACCTGGCCCGAGGCCGTGATGGACGACCTCGACGCGCGCTACCTCGCCGAGGCCGCCGAGCAGATCGGCACCAACAAGACCAACGACTTCATCTTCGGCCCGCTGCACTCGGCCCTGCGCCAGCAACTCTTAGACGGCCTCCAGGCGGGCGACGTGCCGGGCGCGGTTCCCCTAGCCGAGCTGCCGCTCCACCTGGACGAGGTCCCGGCGGGCGAGGAGGAGCTGCACAAGCTGGAGGCGCCGCTCGCCGTCGAGAGCCGGACCCGCGCGGGCTGCTTCCCGACCAACAAGTTCAGCGCCCTCCCCGTGCTGATGAAGGCGGCGCGGGTGGCGTTCACGGAGTCGGGCGGCGATGACGTCAAGAAGCGGCTCATGGTGGTGCCGGACGTCCACGTCACCCGTCTGGTCGCCGAGGGCGGGCGCGTGGTGCGGGTGGAGACCCAGCGCGGACCGCTGACCGTGCCCGAGAACGGTGTGGTGGTGCTCGCGGCCTCCACGATCGAGAGCGCCCGGCTGGCCCTCCTCTCCTTCGCCGGCGTCCCCAACTACGACCGGATCGGCAAGAACCTCATGGCGCACCTGCGCTCGAACCTGACGATCCGCGTGCCGCGCTCGGCCATCGCCGGCCTCGACCCGGCGATCAAGGAGCTGCAGGCCTCGGCCCTGTTCGTCAAGGGGAGGCACGCCTACGACGACGGCTCCGCGGCCCACTTCCACCTGCAGATCACCGCCGCCGGCCTGGACAAGCCGAGCGGCGACTCCGAGGCCGAGCTGTTCAAGAAGATCCCGGACATTGACACTTTCCAGAACTTCCGCCACGTTACGGACAACCAGGTCGTCGTCACCATCCGCGGCATCGGCGAGATGGAGCCGCAGAACCCGGCGAGCTTCGTCCGGCTCGATCCCGAGCCTGACGAGTTCGGCGTGCCGCGCGCCTTCGTGTCGATCCAGGCGAGCGCCCGCGACAAGGAGCTGTGGGAGGCCATGGACAAGGCTTCGGACGACGCGGCCCTGGTCCTCGCCGGGGGACAGGCCTACGAGGTGATGACCGGGAGCGGCTTCGCCGCGGTCGCGGCCGGACAGCCCGCGAAGAGCGTCCTGCCGTTCGCCGCTCCCCGCCGCGACGTCCTGGGCACCACCCATCACGAGACCGGGACCCTGTGGATGGGCGAGGACCCCACCCGTTCGGTGACCGACCTCGACGGCCGTTTCCACCACGTGGCCAATGCCTACGCGCTGGGTCCCTGCCTGTTCCCGACGATCGGCTCGCCCAACCCGATGCTGACCGGGGTGGCCATGGCGCGCCGGATGGCCGAGCGCTTCACCGCCAAACCGGCGCTCTTCACGCCCGGCGACGGTTTCACGGCGCTCTTCGACGGCTCCGACACCAGCGGGTGGAAGATGGCCGGCGAGGGACGCTTCATTGCCGCCGGTGGCATTCTGGAGTCGGTGCCCGGCAACGGCCTCGGGCTCTACTGGCACATGGCGCCGACGCCGGCCAACTTCACCCTGATCCTCGACTGGATGCGCACCCGGGAGGACGACAACTCGGGCGTGTTCCTCCGCTTCCCGCACCCCGACAGCAAGGGGTACCAGAACACCGCCTGGGTGGGCGTCCACTTCGGGTTCGAGGTGCAGATCGATGAGATGGCGAGGCCGGACGGCGCCGGGGAGCACCGCACCGGAGCGATCTACGCTCAGCCCGGCCAGACCCTGACACCGAAGCCGGCCCGGCCGCCGGGGCAGTGGAACACCTTCGAGATCCGCGTCCAGGGGCAGACCTACACCGTCTTCCTGAACGGCGACAAGGTCAGCGACTACACCTTCACCGCGGGCTCGGACCCCGCGCGCCCCGACCGCGGCCTGCCGAGCGCCCCGGGCGCGCCGAGGTATGTCGGCCTCCAGACGCACACCGGCCGAGTGCGGTTCCGGAACCTGCGGATCAAGGGGTGACGTCGGGGCTGCTGAACGGGGCTGGCGGGGCCACGTGCCGGGGGTCGAGGGACTCCATGCGGCGGCAGGCGGCGGCGTAGTACTCGGCGTGGCGGGGCGGCGCGGCGGGAGGCTCCCAGCGGAAGTCGGGCCGGCCCGCGATCAGGAAGTCCACGAACGGGGCGAGCACCAGCAGCTCCGGGTTGGACTCCTCCACCCACAGGAACTGGCCCGAGGGGTTGACCTCCAGGAAGACGTGCTCCCCCTCCGGGGTCACGATGAAGTCGAAGGCACCGAAGACGATACCGAGGCCGCGCATCACGCGCAGGCAGGCGGCCTCCACGGCTTCCGGCAGCCGGTCGGGCTCCACCCGGATCTGCGCTCCCGCGCCCCGCCAGTCCAGCCGCGCCTCCTCGACCTCCTGCGAGCACAGCCGGGCGGTGACGAAGTGGGCGCCCATCACCGTGACCCGCAGCTCGTGGGCCTTGTCCACCCGCGCCTGGAAGATCCCCGGCGTGAGGCGCAGAACCTCGTCCTCCGGCAGGTCCTCCGCCGCGACCTCGCTGGTCATCAGGACCGCGACCCCCTCCTCACTCTCCCACTGGGCGGGATAGAAGGGCTTGTAGATCGCCCGGCCTCCGGTCTCGTCGAGGAAGCGGCGGATGCGCGCCGGGTCGTTGCTCATCAGCGTCGGAGGGATGGCCAGGCCCGCGCGCCGGGCCTCCTGGAGCTGCACCGCCTTGAATTCCGCCCGCGTCCGGGTCGCCAGCGGATTCACCCAGAACGCCTGCGGGGCCGCCAGATGGTAGAGGCCGGCGAGGAAGTCGCGGCACTCACGCCGCGCCACCGGCAGGTCGCCGGGGTGGAGGTCCGGCGGCAGCACCGGCGAGGTCGGGCGCCGCATCCACACCGCGTCGAACGGCGGCCGGGCCGTCTCCAGCCCGGGACCGGAGATCTCCCAGGATGGATCGCCGCCGCCAAAGTCGATTGTCGCGCTCTGAAGAGTGGGGAAGTCGCTGCCGTACCAGAGCACGGCCTCGTGCCCCCGATCCTCCAGC
>DASVEF010000236.1:0-2990 GCA_036380715.1 Thermoanaerobaculia bacterium
GACGCCGGGCTGGAGGCGATCCGCAAGGACGCTCCCGACCTGATCCTGCTCGATTTGATGCTGCCGGGCATCGACGGCCTGGAGCTGACCCGCCTGTTGAAACGGGACGCCAGCACCGCCCGCCTCCCCATCGTGATGCTCACGGCGCGCGGGGAGGAGGTGGACCGCATTGTGGGCCTCGAGCTGGGGGCCGACGACTACATCAGCAAGCCGTTCAGCCCCCGCGAGGTGGTGCTGCGGGTCAAGGCCGTGCTGCGCCGGCTGCAGCCCGAGGAGAGCGCCGCCGAGCATCTGGAAGTGGGCGGGATCGAGCTCGACGTGGCGGCGCACCAGCTCCGCGTGCGCGGCCGGGAGATCCCCCTCACCGCCACCGAGTTCCGCCTGCTGCGCCTGCTGATCGAGCGCTGCGGTCGGGTGCAGACGCGCGGCCAGCTCCTGAGCGACGTCTGGGGCTACGCCGAGGACATCGACAGCCGGACGGTCGACACCCACATCCGCCGGTTGCGCCGCAAGCTGGGCCCCGAGGCCGACCGGATCGAGACCATCATCGGAGTCGGGTACCGGCTGCGGCCCTAGCCGGCCGGGATCTCGTTGCGCCCCTTCGGCCTCCCCCCCAAGCTGCGCCTCGCCCCGCTCTGGCCGTCGCTGGCCGCGGTCCTGACCGCCACCGCCCTGCTCTGGTACCTCCTCCCCGGGCTCCTGGAGCGCAGCGCCTCCGTGCAGCTCCTCGACACCCTGCGCATCCTCGCCCCCATCATCGACGAGGAGCGGAGCTACCGCGACGTCGACCTGCAGGCCTGGGTGCGCGCGGTCACCCGGGACAGCGGCCTGCGCGTCACCCTGATCCGCAGCGACGGCGTCGTGATCGCGGACAGCTCCCGCACCGCCTCCCAGATCGCGGCCATGGACAACCACGCCGACCGTCCCGAAGTCCGGGAGGCGCTGTCCCGCGGCGAGGGGGTGTCGGTGCGGCAGAGCGACACCACGGAGCAGCCCTACGTCTACGCGGCGCGCACCCTGACTGACGCCCGGGGGACGCTCCTCGTGCTGCGCCTGGCGCAGCCGCTGTCGGAGCTGCAGGCCCTGCGCGGCCGGATCGCCGCCGCCATGGCCCTGGCCGTCCTCGCCGCCGGCGTCGCCATCCTGATCACTGCCCTGTGGATCGACCGCCGGCTCTTCCGGCCGCTGTACGGGCTGATCGCCGGCGCCGGCGACCTGGCGAACGGCCGCGCCCGCCGCGTCGGCATCCCGGAGGAGGAGGAGCTCGCCGCGCTCGCCCGGGCGCTCAACCAGCTCGCCGCGACCGCGGAGGCGCAGTTCGCCGCCGTCCGCGACGAGCGCGACCACCTGATGACGATCCTCTCCAGCATGTCGGAAGGGGTGCTGGTGGTCGGCGCCGACCGCCGGGCGCGCCTGGTCAACCCCGCCTTCCGGCGGCTGTTCGACCTCGGCGGCGAGGTCACCGGCCGCACCGTGCTCGAAATTCTCCGCCAGCCGGAGCTGGCGCGCATCGTCGAGGATACGGTGCGCCTCGGCGAGGGGCAGAGCGGGCAGATCGAGACCCAGCTCCCGGAGCGCCGGACGCTGCTGCTCGCCAGCGCCGCCCTGGCCGGCGGCGAGCGCGGCGCCGTCGTGGTCGCCCGCGACACCACGGAGCTGACCCGCGTCGCCGACATGCGCCGCGACTTCGTGGCCAACGTCTCACACGAGCTGAAGACGCCGCTCGCCGCCATCCGCGGCTTCGCCGAGACCCTGCGCGACGGCGCCCTCGAAGAGCCGCCGGTCGCCCGCCGCTTCACCGAACGCATCCTCGACCACTGCCGCCGCCTCCAGGCGCTGCTCGACGACCTGCTCACCCTGTCGCGCCTGGAGAGCGTCTCCCTCGACTGCGAGCCGGTCGACCTCGGCGAGGTGGTCCGGCGGGCCTTGGACGTCCTCTCCCCCCTCGCCGCCGACCGCGAGGTGGAGATCCGCATCCAGGAAGATCCCGTGCCCACGATCTACGGCGACCTCGACGCCATCGAGAGGCTGGCGCTCAACCTGCTCGAAAACGCGATCAAGTACAACCGCCCCGGCGGCAGAGTGGACGCGCGCCTCACCACGGCGGACCAGCACGTCCTCCTGGAGGTGAGCGACACCGGCATCGGCATCCCGCCGGAGGCGCTCCCCCGCATCTTCGAGCGCTTCTACCGCGTCGACAAAGGCAGGGCCCGCGACGACGGCGGCACCGGCCTCGGCCTCGCCATCGTCAAGCACGTCGCTCAGGCTCACGGCGGCCAGGTGGACGTCGAGAGCCAGCAGGGCACGGGGACGATGTTCCGGGTGCGGCTGCCGGTCTGAGGCGCGTCCCCACGCCTGGGATTGAAACCCCAGGCTGGATTGTCGCGCCCGTACGGGCGCCGCCCCCGCTCCTCGCCTCGCAGGAGGCGATACAGCCCAGCCTGGGGTTTCAACCCCAGGCTGAACGGGACGGCTCCCGGCCCTCTCGGCTTGAGGAAACATTCGGGCCCCGCCGCCGAAACGTCACACGAGAGCCGGCAACTTGTCACGCGCGAAAGGCTCTCGGCGCTTTGCCTCCTCCGCCACGGGGAGTAACATCAGCCGAGGAAGGAATGACTTTCATGGAACGACTTCTGGATCAGGATCTCGACCGCATCCGGCAGATGCTGCTCAGGATGGGTGGCATGGTCGAGGGGATGGTGGCCAAGGCCACGCAGGCCCTTCTCGAACGGAAGAGCGAGCTCTGCGCCGAGGTGATCGACGGCGACCGCGACGTCGATCACCTGGAGATCGAGATCGACGAGCTCTGCCACAGCGTCCTCGGCCGCAAACAGCCGACCGCGGTCGATCTGCGCTTCCTCGTGGCGGTGATGAAGATCAACGGCGACCTCGAGCGGATCGGCGACTCGGCGGTCAACATCGCACAGTCGGTCGAGCAGCTCAACGAGCAGCCGCCGCTCAAGCCCTACATCGACCTGCCGAAGATGTCG
>DASVEF010000237.1:0-6763 GCA_036380715.1 Thermoanaerobaculia bacterium
CTCGCCCGCGACCGGGTCAACCGGCTCCTGGAAGGGACCGGCCGCCATCTGCGCGCGGACGACGGCCCGGCCCGCTTCGATCCGGACAAGGTGCGGCCCGGCGGCCGGCTGGTGCGGCGCATTCGGACCCGGCTTTCCATCGACCGCCACAGCGGCGCCTCCGCCCAGGGCCGGCTCTTCTCCATCGAGCAGGTCGAGCCCTGGATTCCTGGGAAGGATGAGCAGGAGCCTCCGCTCCCGGTCCGTTTCTCGGCCTGGGTCGAAGGGCTGGACGCCATGGGCGCCCGGCTGCTCGCCCGGGCCGCGGAGCAGCCGGTCCTCCTCGGCGCCGGCCGCAATCATGGGCTGGGGAAGGCGGATCTCGGAATTGTCTTCGCGGGAGAGCCGGACCTGGCGGAGGGGGTGGAGGCCGAGCGCCGGGTCCTCGCGCTGGCGGACCGGGTGGACCGGGAGGCGCGCGAGCTCGCCGCGCGCGCCGGTCTCGACGCCCCACCGGACGGCGACGGCCGGGTGCCCCTGGCACTGGTCGCGCTTTCGGATTTCGTTCCGTCCGACGGGAAACAGCCCCACCCGCTGGCTGAGCCGGCCGCCGCGGCCGGAGACGGGGCGCCTGAACCGATTCGCAGCTTCCTGCTGTTCCAGGGCACCGCGGGAGGCTATGACCAGCGGCGCAAGGAAGGTGCCCTCAAGGACCTCCAGCCGGCCGTGGGAGCCGGCAGCGTCTACGTATACGAAATCCCCCGCGAAGGCCTGGGCGACCGTCTCCGTCTCCTCCTTCCCCGCCTCCGTCACGGCGTGGGCCGGAGCACCGAGAGCGGCTGCGGCCGATTCGGGATGTTCGACCTGATCGAGAAGGAGTGAACGATGGGAGCCGCTCTCAGCACCGAAACGAAACGATGGCTGGTCCAGGAGGCCGAGGGCACCCTCGACCGCGTGAAGGACGACCGCGACTTCGGGGACCAGACCTCACAGCTCCGCAACCTCGTCCAGATCGCCCAGGAGGAGTCGGAGATCTCCGTGCTCCGCAACTTCATCCGGTATCAGACGGGGCGCAAGGCCACGCAGAAGTTCTGGAGCCTGATCCATCAGGACGTCATCCGGATCCTCGAAGAGATCGGAAAGAGGCCGGACCTGCAGGAGGACGGTGCCCGTAAGGCCGCCATCCAGCAGTTCTTCGGCTACCTGGTGCGCCACTACGTCTATCTCGAAGCTCTGCGCAAGGAGGCGCGGAGCCAGGCCCATGCGGCGGGAGGCCGGCGATGAACGTGGCCGACCTCCGTCCGCGTCCGCATGCCGTGCTCGAAAAGCTCGTGCTCTTCGACTATAGGATCACCTGCCGGACGGGCCTCCACATCGGTGCGGGCAAGAGCGCCGATCTCGCGGGGAGCGACCTGCCGGTGATGCGGGATGGCAGTGGGCGGCCTCTCATCCCTGGCTCTTCGCTGCGCGGTGTCCTGCGGGCGGGAATCCACAGCTTTTCCGATTCCTTGCGGCTCGACTCCGTGCTCACCCGTGCGGACGATCCGCCGCCAGGGCTTCCTCCAGATTTCGTCGAGGGCTGGGCGACGCTCAAGCTGGTGGACCGCCTCTTTGGCGCGGCGGCGGATCGCTCCGGAGCCTTCTCCTACGGCTCGCGCCTCCAGATCTCGGATGGTCTGTGCATGGATGACGTCGCGGTGGAGCTCCGCGACGGCGTGGGGATCGATCGCGAGAGGCGCACGGCCGCACAGGGTGTGAAGTACGACCTCGAGGTGGTGCCCGCGGGGACCCGCTTCCTGGGCCGCATCCGGTTCAAGAACCCGGCGGATTACGAGCTGGGCCTGCTCGCGCAGGCGCTGTGGATGCTTGACCAGGGGCTCCTCCTGCTCGGCGGCAAGTCGGCCCGCGGCCTTGGATGGATCCAGGTCGAGGTCACCTCTCCGCGGCAGCTCGATCCGCTCGCCATTCTCCTGCGCGAGGTCCGGCCGGCGGCCGAGCAGGAGAGCCCGGACTTCGGCCCTGTGGATGTCAAGCTCGGCGACCTCTTCGGCAGCCTGCAGCAGCTCGCGGATGCCGCGGTCGAAAACATTTAGAACGGAACGGCGGACCATCATGTTCCAGACACTGCAGAACACGGCGAAGATCGAATTCCGCATCGTCCCTGACGGACCGCTCCTCGTGCGGGCCCAGTCCGTCGGGCTCGACCCCGGTGTGGCGGACATGGAGTTCCAGCGCACCCACCGCAACGGCCAGAGCACGGTCTTCCTCGCCGGCTCGGGCCTCAAGGGCGTCCTGCGCTCGCACGCCGAGAGGCTCCTGCGCAGCGCCGGCCGCTTTGCCTGCGATCCGACTCAGACGCGCGATCTGGCGATGTGCGGCCGAAGGAAGGACGAGGCGCCGGACCCGCGCTCCGAGTACCCGCACAACGGCCAATGCCCGGCCTGCTTCACCTTCGGCTCTCTCCGGCTCGCCGGCCGCTTCCGGATCGGTGACGCGTATCCTCCCGACGACCTGGCCGAGATCACCAATCGGACCGAGGTGCGCACCGGCGTGGGCATCGACCGCAAGTCCCAAGCCGCGAGCCAGGGCGTGCTCTATGACTCGGAGGTGGTCGTCTCCGGCGCCTTCGACGCGCGCGTCCAGGGCGAGAACTATTCGCTCTGGCAACTCGGACTCCTGCTCGCCTCTCTCCAGGACCTGGGCAACGGTCTCATCCGGATCGGCGGCTGCAAGGCTCGTGGCATGGGCGCCGTCCGCCTGGAAGGCTGGCGCGTGGAGCTCGGGTTCCTCGACCGCGAGACTGGAAAGCTCACGGGAGCCCGGCCGCACGAGGCAGGCAAGAATCCCTACAGTCTGCCGAAGGAAGACGTCCTCGCTGCGCCCGCGGAGGGCAAGACTGGCCGCCAGGGGCTCTTCCGGCTGCTGACCTACGAGGGGGGCCAAGTGCCGGGGCTCGTGGATGTGCTGGTGAGCGGTCCCCTACAGCGCTATATGGAGCGGAGGAGCTGACATGGCCCAGCACGGCATCTCGCGGCCTCCGGGCGAGGTCATCCGGAGCGAGCCTCTGCGCCACGACATCTGGCTGCGGAACCGCCTGACGGGAACCCTGACCCTGACGCTCTCGACGCCTCCGGGGCAATTCGTCTCCCCCGGAACCGGACGGCTCGTGATGACCGGAGAAGGGCCAACGGCGGTCGTGGCGCAACAGGCCGCGCGCGCCGCCGGGACGCCGGTCCTGCCGGGCAGCGGCATCAAAGGGGCCGTCCGGACCCACTACGAAATCCTTTCCCATTCCTGCGATCCGTTCGCCTGGACCGACCGCAGCCGGCGGCACGAGGAGCGCTGCACCCGCCGGTCGTGTTGCGAGGCCTGTTCGCTCTTCGGCGTCCTGGGATGGGCCGGGCGCGTGAGCTTCGCGGACGCCATCCCCGCCGACCCTGACTCCGTGCAAGTCCGGGTCGAAAACGTGCCGACGCCCTGGGTCCCGCACGGAGACAAGACCCGGGGAGATTTCCGGATCTACGACCAGGCGGAATCCGTTCAATTCGATGAGGACACGCGGACCTGGCGCAAGCGGCCGAAGGATCTGACTCGCGAGGTATACACCGGCACCTTCGAAACCCGGATGACCTTCTGGAACGCGACCGAAGAGGAGCTCGGCCGGCTTCTCGTCGCGATGGGGCTGGGCGCCGGCGAGACCACGCGCTTCGATCTCCGCCTGGGTGGGGTCAAATACGACGGCAAAGGGGCCGTGACCGTTGCACCGAAGCATCTCCGGCTGTCGGCGGGCGGCACCCGGGTCCTTACCGAAGAGGCCTGCCGCCAACAATGCGTGGACTGGATCATGGCTGCCCGGACCTCGGGCTGGGGGCGGACCTTCGAGCGGACCCTGGACGATCTCGTGCGCACCCTCCACAGAAAGGATTGACGAGGCATCGCCATGGCTCTCCCGACTACCGAGATTCTGAAGAAGGCCGAGCATCTGGCCGCGCGTCTCAACAGCGGCCCGGCGCCGGTCAAGAAGAACGTGCTCCTGGGGCTGGTCTCCGACTTCATGAACGAGCCGGAGCCCGACATCCGGCGGTTGCGGCGACTGCTGGAGATGATCGAGCAAGGGAGCGGCGGGCACATCCGGCGCGGTGCGGGCTACGGCGATCAGCTCCGCTCCGCGGTCCGCGAGATTCGGAGGGTGCTCGACGAAGGGGGAATCGAGGGAGGGGATCTCAAGAGCTTGTTCGGTTGGACGGCGCGGCTGCTCCTGGTGCGGCGTGAGAATGCGCGGCCTGAGCCCCCGGAGCACCACTCCGGCCGCGGAGCACAACCGTCCCAGACATCACGCCGGCCTGGACCGCCGCGGAGTGAGGAGCGACGCCCGGCACCTCCTCCCGTCTCCAGCAAGCTCGGCACTGTGGGCGCCAAGGGAATGAGCGCACTCGAGAAGATGAAGCGAGACCTCGAGGCCAAAGAGAAAAACGGAAAGAGCTGATGACTGATTCGATCCGGCGTGTTTTCCTAAGCTATTCCGCCCAGGATGGCCAGGAGGTGGAGAGACTCGATCTCGAGCTGCGCCGCCGTGGGGTTCCACTCTGGCGCGACCGGACGGAGCTGCTCAAGGGGCGGCCGGCTGAGGACGAGATCGCGCGAGCCGCCAATCAGTCCGCGGGGTTCGCGTTCTATCTGACTTCCCATGCGGTGCAGAGCGAGTGGGTGCGGGAGAAGGAGCGTGGCCACGCTCTCCAGAACCTGAAGCTCAAGAAGGGTTTCGGAATCGTCCCGATCTTCCGGGAGGATCTGAAGACGCTCGTGGCGGACTTCCAGCGACTCGGAACCGGCGGCCCTGGGACCGACTACGACATCGGGCGGTTCCACGGGTACAAGATGGATCTTGCAAAGATCGGCCGCGGAGATCTGGACCAGGAGATCGCCGCCGCGGCCAATACGGTGCTGCTCTCTTTGATGGAAACCCTGCGCGATGGGGCCCGCGCGGGCGACCGCCTGCGGATCGGCCTCGCGACTCGCAAGGGGCCGGGGCTCCAGGACCGGCCCCTCCATCTCCTCCTCGACTGGACGGCCGACTACGAGCCTCTCGGGCGGGTGCCCGATGCCGCCTTCTATGATCGTGAGCTCGATCCGGCGCTCGGCTCGCTCGCGAACGCCGTCCAGTCCTGGCCCGGTCTCGCTCTCCAGCTCGTCCCGAAGTGCCATCTCACGATGGCTCTCGCGGTGGGCTTCAAGCTCCGGAGGACCTTCAGCGCGGATCTGGAGGTCGTCGAGATCCTCACCGGCGAAGCCTGGGCGGGGCCTCCTGTGCCTCTCCCTCCCCCGCCGGATCTCTGGACGCTCAAGACCAGGAACCCGCCGAAGGGTAGCTCTCCCTCCTCGACGGTGATCGTCACGATCGGCATCAGCCGGCCTATCGCCAGGACGGTGAAGGGCTTCCTGACCTCGTCGGGCCTGGCGTATGGACAGCGGCTGGATTTCGAGCCCAGGCCTGGGCCGTCGCTGACGGTCCTCCAGGGCCTCGCCCCCGACGTGGCGCATCGCATGGCGGTCGCGGTCCGCGAGGAGATCGTCCGTGCGCAGATCCGGATCGGACAGGGGGAGGTGCATCTTTTCTTTGCGGGACCTCCTGCGTTTGCGGTTCTTCTTGGGCAGCAGCTTGCGAATGTGGGGAGGATCCAGACTTACGAGTGGCTGGATTCGGTGAGCCGGTATGAGCCGGCTTTTCAGCTCAGGAGCTCGTAGGGAGCCCCCTCCCCGTCCCTCCCCCGCGTAGCGGGAGAGGGCGCCCCCTCCCAAAGACCCTCACCCCCTGGCCCCCTCTCCCACCCGCACTCACGCCCTCCCGGGAGAGGGGGAAAAGGGCACCCCGCCCGAACCTCACCCCCGACCCCTCGCCCCCTTCCCTCGGGAGAGGGGGCGGCGCCGCTCAAAGCCCGGAACTCCCTGGGTTGACAGACATCAGGCGGTGACTATAATTGTGGTCGATGCCACGCCGGCCTCGGTTCCAGATTGTCTTCGCTCCTGAGACTCTGGCCCATCTCGACGCCATTCCGCGAAGTAACCACAAACTGATACAGGCCGCTGTGGAGGAGCAACTTAGCTTCGTGCCGGACCAGGCGACTCGCAATCGCAAGCCATTGGAGCGGCCAATGCCCTTCGGTGCGACTTGGGAGCTCCGATTTGGTCCAGCCAATCGCCTCCGAGTGTTCTACGAGATCGATTTCACAACACGGTCGGTTCAGGTGCTGGCCATCGGAATCAAAGAGCGCAACAAGCTGTTCATCGGCGGAGAGGAGTATGAGCCATGAGAATCGCCCCACTCGCAACGGTCAAGGCACAGTTGAGCGCCTACCTGGAGCAATGCAAAGAGGATGGCCCGATCGTGATCACCCGCAACGGGAAAGCCGTAGCCGTCTTGCTGGCGCCGGTCGACGACGATGATCTGGAGGGTTTGCTCCTTGCCAGATCACCCCGGTTTCAAGCTTTGCTCGACAAATCACGTGCGAGCATTCAGGCAGGCAAAGGGCTCTCCTCGCAGCAGTTCTGGGACGCTGTCGCCGAGCGCCACGGAGAACGGGCCAGTGGAAAAGGAAAAGGGGGCTCGCGGACCAAGAAAGCTGGCCGAAGCGCGGCTGCGATCAGGGACAAGAAAAACGAATCTGGTTGAGCCCTCTCGTCGATGCATCCCTGGCGGCGGCCAAGCACCCCCGCCCAAAGACCCTCACCCCCTGACCCCTCTCCCATCGGTACGACCGGCAGGATGGGTAACAGTTTAGACCGG
>DASVEF010000238.1:0-51894 GCA_036380715.1 Thermoanaerobaculia bacterium
CCACTCCTCGACTCTCTCGGCGTGGCGCACGAGGTAGACGGTGTCCAGCGCGGCGGCGGGGACGGCCGCGAGGACGAGGGCCAGAAGGGCCGGCAGTGCCGGTAGGGCCCGGAGGCGGCGGATCCTCGCCCGCCCCTCCGGCCGGGGGTGCGCGGTCATGGCGAAGCCTCCGTTCCCTAGTCCATCTGCTTGCGTAGGACGGTCGGGATGTCGTAGTCGTCCACGTTCGACCAGTTCGGCCCGAAGCCGTTCGGGTCGTCGCCGCGGATGTGCGCGATCGCCTTGCGGTAGAACGGCACGTCCGCCGGCGACTTCTCCGGCTCTTCGCGCTCCGGGGCGGCGGCCGGGGCGGTGTAGGCGGTCGCCGGCGCCGGACGGCTGACGGCCATGGCCGGCGCCGGGACCGGCCGGCGGTCCTCCATGCCGCGGTCGAAGCCGGTGGCGATCACCGTCACCTTCATCGCCTCTTCGAGCTGCGGATCGATCACCATGCCCGAGATGATGTTGGCATCGGGGTCGACCGCGTCGGCGATGATGCGCGCCGCCTCGGCGACCTCGTGCAGGGTCAGGTCATGACCGCCCGAGATGTTGATCAGCACGCCGCGGGCGCCCTGGATCGAGGTCTCTTCGAGCAGCGGTGAGGAGATGGCCCGCTGCGCCGCCTCGATGGCCCGGTGCTCGCCCTTGGCGAGGCCGGTCCCCATCAGCGCCATGCCCATGCCGGTCATGATGGTGCGCACGTCCGCGAAGTCGACGTTAACCTCGCCGGGAATGGTGATCAGGTCGCTGATGCCCTGGACCGCCTGGCGCAGCACGTCGTCGGCGATGCGGAACGCCTCGGACAGCGGCGTGCCGCGCTCGACGAAGTTGAGCAGGCGCTCGTTGGGGATGGTGATCAGGGTGTCCACCGAGCTGCGCAGGTCTTCGACCCCGCGCTCGGCCTGCTGCATGCGGCGCCGGCCCTCGAAGCCGAACGGCTTGGTGACCACCGCCACGGTGAGCGCGCCGATCTCGGCGGCCAGCGAGGCGATGATCGGCACCGCGCCCGTGCCGGTGCCGCCGCCGAGGCCGGCGGTCAGGAAGACCATGTCCGCGCCCTCGAGGGTCTCGAGGATGCGCTCGGTGTCCTCCAGCGCGGCCTTGCGGCCGACCTCGGGATCGGCCCCCGCGCCGAGCCCCTTGGTCAGCAGGTTGCCGATCTGCAGCTTGATCGGCGCGCGGCACTTGTTGAGCGCCTGCTGGTCGGTGTTGGCGGCGATGAACTCGATGCCGCGCAGTTGGGCGTCGATCATGCGGTTCACCGCGTTGCCGCCACCGCCCCCGACGCCGATGACCTTGATGCGGGCGCCCGTTTCGGTCGCCACATGGACGCGCAGCGCCACATCCTTCTTGGCCTCGGCGTCCTGGTCGTCGAACAGAATCATGTTGCACCCCCTTTTTCCGGGTTGAGTGGATCTCTCGTCGTCTCTCTACAAAAGGTCCGAGAACATGCCGCGCAGGCTGCCCACCACGTTGCGTACGCTGAAGCCGGCCTTCTTCTGGACCTTGGCCTGGGTCTGCTCGGCGCCCTGGGCGTAGAGCAGCAGCCCCGAGGCCGTCGACCAGGTCGGGCTGCTGATCACGTCCACCAGCCCGCCGAGCCCCCGCGGCAGGCCGTAGCGCACCCCGGCGTCGAAGACCTGCTCGGCGAGCTCGAGCAGGCCTTCGAGCTGCACGCCGCCGCCGGTCAGCACGACGCCGCCGCGCAGCCCCTCGTCCGGCGCCACCTTGACCAGGTCGTCGCGCAGCAGGTTGAACAGCTCTTCGGCGCGCGGCTGCAGGATCTCGCACAGCTCGCGCTTGGGCACGATGCGGGAGGTGCCGCCGGCCACGGTGGGCACCGCGATCCCCTCGTCGTCGGTGACCATGCTGGGCAGGCAGCACCCCTGCTTGGTCTTGATGCGCTCGGCCTCGCCGAACGGCGTGCGCAGCACCATGGCGAGGTCGTTGGTGAAGTGCCCGGCGCCGATCGGCGCCACGCCGCTGTACTGGATCTCGCCCTCGCAGAAGAGCGCGTACTCGGTGGTGCCGGCGCCGACGTCGACCAGCAGCACGCCGAGCTCGCGCTCGTCGGCGGAGAGCACGGCCTCGGCCGTGGCGAGAGGCTCGAATACCATCTCGACCACTTCGATGCCGGCGCGGTTGACGCAGGTCAGCAGCGTGCGCGAGCGGGTGATGTTGCCGGTGACCAGGTGGACCATGACCTCCAGCCGGGTGCCCAGCATGCCGAGCGGATCGTCGATCCCGCCCTGCTCGTCGACGATGAACTCCTGCGGCACCGCGTGCAGGATCTCGCGGTCGGACGGCAGGGCCGCGGACTTGGCCGCGTCGAGCACCCGCTGGATGTCCTGGCGGGTGATCTCGCGGTCCTTGCGCGCGACGGAGACCATGCCGCGCGAGTTGACGCTGCGGATGTCGGCGCCGGCCACTCCCACGTAAGCGCGGGAGATCTCGACGCCGGCCATCACCTCGGCCTCCTCGCTGGCCTGTTTGAGGGCCTCCACCGTCGCCTCGACGTTGACGATGTTGCCCTTGCGGGTCCCCCGGTTGGGAGCCAGGCCCTTGCCGACGACTTCGATACCGCCTTTGTC
The DNA here is from genome assembly GCA_036380715.1 of Thermoanaerobaculia bacterium. GTDB lineage: Bacteria > Acidobacteriota > Thermoanaerobaculia > Multivoradales > UBA5704 > UBA5704. The sequence goes on from DASVEF010000238.1 coordinate 2,631, forward strand.
GTCCTGCTGGCCGATGAGCACCCCCACTTTGGAGGACCCGATGTCGATACCCACGAAGTAAGATTCTGGTTTGGCCATTGCCTGACCCCCTCGAAAAAGGATTTAAACCTGTCCTCCAGCCCCGGCCGCGACGGGCGGCGGAGCTCCTGGTTGCACGACGATGCGGCGCGAAAAGCGCAGATCGACCAGCTCGATGGCCGGATACCGGCGCTCGAGCTCGGGGAGCAGCTCGACGAGGCGGCCGATCTTCGGCCCCACCTGTCCGCGGGTGACGAGCAGCGGGAACCGGAGGGCCTCGGTATGGAGACGGAAGTCCTCCTCGCCGAGCACCTCGATCCGCGTCAGGTGGGCCGCCCAGTCGGGCTGCACCCGCCCCAGCTCTCCGGCCACCTCCAGCGCACTCGCCACGCCGTCAGGGGCCGGATGGGAAGGATGAGAGAAGTTGACCTCCAGCAGCCGGGCCTTGCGGGCCTCGGCCAGGGAATGGACCGGCACGATCGGCCGGCCCGCGGCATCGGCGTAGACCAGGCGGCCGCCGTGGCGCAGGAGCGCCACCGGACGGCGGTCCGTCACCGAGACGAAGAGCCGGTCCGGCAGCTCCTTGCGCGCCTCGACGGTGTCCACCCAGGGATTGCGCCGGAGCCGCGCCGACACCTGGGCAAGCGGCAGCCGCACGAGGTTCCTTCCCCGCAGCGGAGCGAGGGCCTCGCGCACCCAGTCCGGGGGCACGCGCTGCGACCCGCCGTCCACCACCACGTCCTGGAGCTGGAAGCGGCGCGAGGTCAGGACCCAGGCGGCCAGGCCGGCCGGCAGCGCCACGAGCAGCAGGGCCGCGGCCAGCGGGCGCAGCAGCGCGAGCAGAGGATGGCGCCGGCGGCGGCGCGGCGGCGCTCCGCGACGGCGGAAGTCGAGCACCCGCGCGCCGGGGCCGGGGGTGGCCGCTCCCCCCATCGCCGGAAATGCCGCCGGAGGTACTGGAGGCATGGGTCCCCGCACCACGGTCCCGCTCACGATCTCCCCTCCGCGGCCAGCGCCTGGGCCAGCCCGTTGACGTCCCCCGCTCCCAGGGTCACGACGACGTCGCCGGGGCGGACGTGCTCTTCGAGCAGGGGCGTCGCGTCCTGCCAACTCGCGCAGTAGTGGACGTTGCGGTGCCCGCTGCGCCGCGCCGCCTCGGCCACCATTTCGCCGTTGACGCCGGGGATCGGCGCCTCGCGCGAAGCGTAGACGTCGGTGACCACGGCCAGATCGGCGCCGAGCAGGGAGCTGCCGAAGGCGTCGGCCAGGTCGCGGGTGCGCGAGAAGAGGTGCGGCTGGAACACCGCGAGCACCCGGCCCGCGGGAAAGGTCTGGTGCGCCGCCTGGAGCGTCGCCGCCACTTCGGTGGGGTGGTGCGCGTAGTCGTCCACCACGGCCGCGCCGCGCCACTCGCCGAGCTGCTCGAAACGGCGGCGCACCCCCTCGAACCCTTCGATGGCGCGGGCGATGGTGTCGAAGTTGATGCGCAGCGACAGCCCCACGCCGACGGTCGCCAGGGCGTTCAGGACGTTGTGGCGTCCCGGGATCGGCAGGTCGATCGTCCCGAGGTCGATCCGCCCCAGCAGGCGGTCGCCGCGCAGGCGGACGCCGAACCGGCTGCCGCGCGGGTTCGCCTCCAGGTCCACGGCCGAGAGGTCGGCCTGCGGCGAGAAGCCGTAGGTGATGATCCGGCGGTCCGCCACGCGGGGGAGGACCTGCTGGACGTTCGGATCGTCCAGGCAGACGATCAGCCGGCCGAAGAACGGCACCCGGTTGGCGAACTCGACGAAGGCGTCCTGGATCGCCTGCAGGTTGCCGTAGGTGTCCAGGTGATCGCTGTCGATGTTGGTGACCACCGCGATCACCGGCGTCAGGCGCAGGAAGCTGCGGTCGTACTCGTCGGCCTCGGCGACCAGGTACTGGCTCTGGCCGAGGCGCGCGCCCGTGCCGAGGAGGCGCAGCCGGCCGCCGACGATGACCGTGGGGTCGAGCCCCGCCTCGGTCAGCACCGTGCCGACCAGCGAGGTGGTGGTCGTCTTGCCGTGCGTGCCGGCGACGCCGATGCCGTAGCGCAGGCGCATCAGCTCGCCCAGCATCTCGGCCCGGCGCACCACGGTGATGCCGCGCCGGCGCGCCTCCCGCACCTCCGGGTTGTCCTCGGCCACCGCCGACGAGATCACCACCAGGTCGACGCCGTCGAGGTGGTCGGGCGAGTGCCCCTCGTGGACTTGCACGCCGAGATGCTCCAGGTGCTCGGTCGCCTCGCTCTTCGCCTTGTCGCAGCCGCTCACCGTCAGGCCGGCCGTCTTGTCGTGCACCAGGATCTCGGCGATGCCGCTCATGCCGGCGCCGCCGATGCCGATGAAGTGGATCCGCGACAGGTCGGTGAACTGGTTGAACATCAGCGGACCCCTCCCAGGATCTCCAGGCGGTCCGCGATGTCGGCCACGGCCCGGCGGCGCGCCAGGCTGCGCGCCGTGCGTCCCATCCGCGCCAGATTCGGCAGATCGGAGAGCAGGTCGCGAAGCCGCCCGGCGAGGCGCTCCGGAGTCAGCTCGCCGGACGGGATCACTTCGGCGGCTCCCTCTTCGGCGAGCAGCCGGGCGTTGTCCATCTGGTGCCCCTGGGCGATCGACAGCGGCAGCAGCAGCGCGGCCCTGCCGGCGGCGCAGATCTCGGCCAGAGTGATGGCGCCGGCGCGCGACACCAGCAGGTGGCTGCCGGCCATGGCGCCCGCCACGTCGTCGAGGAACGGGACCACCTCGACGTGCGGCGCTCCGACTCCGGCGTTGGCGTACCCCTCGCGCGCCGCTTCCAGGTTCTTCGCTCCCGCCTGGTGGAGGATGCGCAGGCCGGGCAGCTTCCCGATCAGCGCCGCCGCGGCGGCCGGCATGGCCTGGTTGATCTGCTGCGCGCCCTGGCTGCCGCCGAGCACGAGCAGCCGGGGCGCGCCCGCGGGCGGCTCCTGCGGCACGTCGAAGAAGGCCGCGCGCACGGGCACGCCGGTCACCCAGCACGGGCACTTGAGGTCGTTGATCGTGTCCAGGTAGCCGACCGCGGCGCCGGTCGCCCAGCGGGAGAGCCAGCGGTTGGCCACTCCGGCGCGGGCGTTGGGCTCCAGCAGCAGCACGGGCCGGCCGGCGAGGCGCCCGCCGACCACGGCCGGCGCCGAGACGTAGCCGCCGGTGCCGAGGATCACGCCGGCCCCGATCCGCCGGATGAGGCGTGAGGCTTCGCGCGCCGAGCCGGCCAGCGTGGCCAGCGACTTCGTCCTGCCGACCAGCCCGCGGCCGACCATCGGCAGCGCGGGCAGGGCGTTGAACGGCAGCCCGCGCTCGGCCACCAGGCGCGCCTCCATGCCGGTCTCCAGCCCCACGAAGCTCACGCGGTGCCCCCGGGCCGCCAGCTCCTCGGCCACCGCGAGCGCGGGAAACACGTGCCCCCCCGTGCCGCCGCCGGCCAGCAGGACGTGCAGAGAGGGCTCATCCGGTTTCGCCATCGCATCGACCGTCATCCGTGCTGCGACACGTTGAGCAGCACGCCGCAGGCACACAGGGTGACCACCAGCGACGAGCCGCCGTAAGAGATGAAAGGCAGGGGGATCCCCTTGGTGGGGAGCAGCGCCACGGTGACGCTGACGTTGATGAACGCCTGGAGCACCAGCACGCCGGTGAGCCCCCAGCCGAGATAGCGACCGAACAGGTCCGGGGCCCGCAGCCCCGCCACGACACCGCGCCAGGCGAGGACCGCGAAGGCGAGCACCACCGCCAGCGCGCCCAGCATGCCCAGCTCCTCGGCGACGATCGAGAAGATGAAGTCCGACTCCGGGTGAGGCAGGAAGTACAGCTTCTGCACGCTCTGCCCGGTGCCGAGGCCGAACACCCCGCCCGAGCCAACCGCGATCAGCGACTGCAGGGCCTGGAAGCCGCTCCCCAGCGGGTCCTTCTCGGGATCGAGGAAGGTGAACAGCCGCTCCCGGCGGTAGGGCTCCATCCAGACCAGAGCCAGCAGCAGCGGCGGCAACAGGGCCAGGGAGCTCAGGATGAAGCGCCAGGAGAGGCCGGCCAGGAAGACCATCAGGAAGGCCGTGGCCCCGAGCAGCACGGCGGTGCCCATGTCCGGCTCGAGCAGGATCAGACCGCCGAGCAGGCCGGTGAAGAGCGCCGCCGGCAGCAGGAACGAGGCGCGGTTGACCTCCTCCTCCCGCTTCTCGATCAGATAGGCCAGGAACGGCACCAGCGCCAGCTTGGCGAGCTCCGAGGGCTGCACCGAGATGCCGGCGACGAAGAACCAGCGGCGGGTGTTGTTGAGCTCCGGCGCGAAGAGCACCGCGATGAGCAGCGCCATGACGCCGAAGAGGAGTGTATAGATCACCGCCGGCCGGCGCAGCGCCCGGTAGTCGAAGTGCATCAGGCAGAGCATCAGCACCAGCCCGAGGCCGGCCGCTCCCCCCTGCTTGAGCAGGAACGGGTTGAGGCCGAGCGAGGAGTCGCGCGCCAGGGCGGCGCTCGCCGAATAGACCATCACCAGCCCGAAGGAGAGCAGCAGCGCCACGGTGGTGAAGAGCAGCTTGTCAACCGCGAGCTTCTTCGCCATCCGCCCCTCCTTTCTCCTGGAGAAGGCCGCGCACGAGAGCCTGGAAGCTCTCGCCGCGGTGGACGAAGTTGCGGAACTGGTCGAAGCTCGCGCAGGCCGGCGACAGCACCACCGACTCGCCCGGCCGGGCGTTTCCGGCCGCCGAGCGCACGGCCACGTCCATGGTCTCCGACCTCTCGGAAGGGACCGCTCCGCCGAGCGCCTGCGCGAATTCGTCCGCGGCTTCGCCGATCAGATAGACCTTGCGCGCCTTGGCGCGGACGATCGGGGTCAGCACGCCGAGGTCGGCTCCCTTGTTGCGCCCGCCCAGGATCAGGTGGACCGTGCCGTCCGCGAACCCTTCGAGCGACTTGGCGGTGGCCGCGGGGTTGGTCCCCTTGGAATCGTCGTAGAAGGCGACGCCGCCGCGCTCCCCGACCCGCTGCATGCGGTGCGGCAAGCCCCGGAAGCCGCGCAGGCCGGCGCGGATCTCGGCGGGCTCGGCGCCGATGGCGCGGGCGAGCAGGGCCGCGGCCATGGCGTTCTCCAGGTTCTGCACGCCAGCGAGCGGCACGTCCGAGGCGTGGAACAGCTCGACGTCGGGCTCGTCGGGAGTCACCTCGACCACCCGGCCGTCCGCATCCGCCCAGCAGCCGTCCTTGACCTGGCCCAGGCGCGAGAAGTGGCGCTTGCGGGCGGCGGTCTCGACGTCGGCGGCCTCGGGGTCGTCGGCGTTGAGCACCGCGATCCCCTCGGCGTCCTGGTCGCGGAAGAGCCTCTTCTTCGCCGCCGCGTACTCGGCCATGCTCGCGTAGCGGTCGAGGTGGTCCTCCGCGAGGTTGAGCAGCGCCGCGGCGCGGGGCTTGAAGGTGACGATCCCCTCGATCTGGAAGCTCGACAGCTCGACCACGAAGACGCGGCCGGGCGGGCCGTCGATCAGCCCGGCCAGCGGCTCTCCGATGTTGCCGCAGACCTCCACCGGCAGGCCGGCGGCGCGCAGCATGGCGCCGGTCAGCGCCGTGGTCGTGCTCTTGCCGTTGCTGCCGGTGATCGCCACGATCGGTCCATTCAGGAGGGGGAAAGCCAGCTCGACCTCCGCGATCACGGGAATGCCGCGACGCCGGGCCTCCTCCAGGAGCGGCCGGTCCATGGGCACGCCGGGCGAGACCACCACCGCGTCGAATTTGCCCTCCGGGAGCCGCTCCGGCTCGGCGCCGGCGATCACCTCGAGCTGGGCCTTGTCCGTCGAGGACAGCCCGGCCAGGTCGAGCTTGTCCTCCGGCCGGGCGTCCACCGCCGCGACCGAGACGCCGCGCGACAGCAGGAGCCGGGCCGCGGCGCGGCCGGACATCCCCAGGCCGTACACCAGGACCCGCTCGAAGCGGCCGCTTCCCCAGGGCGCTCTCATCGCAGCTTCAGGGTCGACAGAGAGAGGAGCGCGAACAGGATCGACAGGATCCAGAAGCGCACGATGACCTTCGGCTCCGCCCAGCCGGAGAGCTCGAAGTGGTGGTGGAGCGGGGCCATGCGGAACACCCGCCGCTTCGTCAATTTAAACGAGGTCACCTGAATGATGACCGACAGCGCCTCCAGCACGAACAGCCCGCCCACCAGGGCGAGCACGATCTCCTGCTTGGCGAGCACCGCCACGCTACCGATGGCGGCGCCCAGCGACAGCGAGCCGACGTCGCCCATGAACACCTCGGCGGGGTGCGAGTTGTACCAGAGGAAGCCGAGGCCGGCGCCGACCAGGGCGCCGCAGAAGATGGCCACCTCGCCGACGCCGGGCACGTAGGAGACCTGCAGGTAGCTCGCGATCACCCGGTTGCCCGCGATGTAGGTGAAGAACGCGTAGGTCGCCGCCGCGATGGACGTGGAGCCGATCGCCAGGCCGTCGAGGCCGTCGGTCAGGTTGACCGCGTTCGACGCTCCCACGAGCACGAAGGCCACGAAGGGGATGTAGAGATATCCCAGGTTGAGCGCGAGCTGCTTGAAAAACGGGAAGGTCAACGTCGGGTTGAAGCTGTAGCCGGCGGCCGGCAGGAACAGCAGGGCGATCCCCATGGCGGCGCCGGCCACGATCTGCAGCCCCATCTTGCCCCGGGCCGTGAGCCCCAGATTGCGGCCGCGCCGGATCTTCAGGTAGTCGTCGAGGAAGCCGATGCCGCCGAAGGCCGCGGTGATCAGCACCACCACCCAGACGTAGACGTTGCGCAGGTCGGCCCAGAGGAGGGTCGGCACCAGCGTGGCGAAGAGGATCAGCAGCCCGCCCATGGTCGGCGTGCCGGCCTTGACCTGGTGGGCCTGCGGCCCCAGCTCCCGGATGTTCTGGCCGATGGACATCCGGCGCAGGGTGCGGACGAACCAGGGACCCAGCAGCCAGGAGAGGAGCAGCGCCGTCACGATCGCCATCGCCACCCGGAACGTGATGTAGCGGAAGACGTTGAACGCCGCGACGTGCTCGCGCAGCGGATAGAGCAGATGGAACAGCATCAGTGAGCCCCCTCCCCGGGCTCTGCGCTCCCCAGCAGCCGGCGCACCACCGCATCGAGCTTGACCCCGCGCGAGGCCTTGACCAGCACCACGTCCCCTTCGCGGACCTCCCCCGCGGCCCAGTCGGCCGCCGCCGCCGCGTCCGGCAGCCAGACGGCCGAGGCGCCCGCGCCCTCGGCGCCGGCCACCAGCTCCTTCGACAGCTCGCCGACGCCGGCGATCCGCGAGAAGCCGAGCCGGGCCGCCCGCTCGCCGCTCTCGCGGTGGAAGCGCGGCCCCTCGGGTCCGAGCTCCCGCATGTCGCCGAGCACGGCCACGTAGCGCCGCGCGGGGAGGTGCGTGGCCGCTTCCAGCGCCTTGCCGAGCGCGTCGGGGTTGGAGTTGTAGGAGTCGTCCACCAGCGTGAAGCTCCCCCGCGGACCGGCCGGCCGGTGCACCACGCCACGCATCGAGGCGGAGCGAACCTCGCGGACCGCGCCGGCGATCTCGGCCGGCGTCAGGCCGACCGCCCAGGCGCAGGCCGCGGCGGCCAGGCAGTTCTCGACGTTGTAGAGGCCGTGGATCGGCAGGCGCACCTCCGCGCTGTCGCCTCCGATCTCGAGGTGGAACCGGCTGCCGATCGCGCCGCCGGTCTCGGGGGCTACGTCGCGCGCCCGCACCTCCGCCTCCGCCGACTGGAGGCCGTACCAGACCAGCCGGCCGCGCCAGCCCGGGCTCTCCTGGTGCCGGCGGGCGATCCGCGCCACCTCGGGATCGTCGGCGTTGGCGACCAGGAGGCCGTCCGGCGCCAGCCCGGCGAGCAACTCGGACTTGGCCTCGGCGATCCCTCGCACGCTATCGAAGAACTCCAGGTGGACGGGGCGGACCACGGTGAAGACCGCGACGTCGGGGCGGCCCAGCAGGCTGAGCTGGCGCAGCTCGCCAGGCGTGGACATGCCCATCTCGGCCACCATCCACTCTGTGCCGTCGGCCACGTTGAGCAGCGACAGGGGGAAGCCGTAGAGGTTGTTCAGGTTGCCCGGCGTCCAGGCCACCCGGAAGCGGGCGGCGAGCATGGCCGCGAGCAGCTCCTTGGTCGTGGTCTTGCCGGCCGAGCCGGTGATCCCGGCGAGCTTCTCGGGCACCCGCTCACGCACGGCCCGCGCCAGGTCGTGCAGGGCGCGGAAGGTGTCCTCGACCTCGATCACCCCTCCTTGAGAACCCGCCGGACCTTCGGTCCGCTCATGACCGCGGTCGACCACGGCCGCGCCGGCGCCGCGGGCCAGGGCGTCGCCCACGAAGCGGTGGCCGTCCGTGTGCTCGCCGGCGAAGGCGAAGAACACCTCGCCCCCGCGGACCGCGCGCGAGTCGATCGCCGCGCCGGAGCATTCCGCGCGCGGATCGCCGGCGACGACCTCGCCGTTCACCGCGCGCGCGACCTCATCCACGGACAGCCGAGCCAAAGCGCTCCTCCAAAGCCAGTTCGATCTCTTCGAAATCGGAGAACGGGATCTTCCGGTCGCCGACGATCTGCTCTCTCTCGTGCCCCTTGCCCGTCACCAGCACGGCCCAGCCCGGCTCCGCGGCGGCGATCGCCTGGCGGATCGCCTCGCGCCGGTCGGGCACCAGCCGGTAGCCCGGGTTGCCGCTCGCCTTCAGCCCCTCCTCCACGGCGGCGAGGATGGCCATCGGATCTTCCCCGCGCGGGTTGTCCGACGTGGCCACGGGCAGCTCGGCCAGCTCGCCGGCGATCCTCCCCATCAGGGGCCGCTTGCCGCGGTCGCGCTCGCCGCCGCAGCCGAAGACGACCGCCACCTTGCCGCTCCCCGCCACCTCGCGCGCCGAGCGCAACGCCGCCTCCAGGGCGGCGTCGGTGTGGGCGTAGTCGACGAACACCGGGAACGGCTGGCCGCGGTCGACCGGCTCCATGCGCCCGGGGACCGGCCGCTGCGCGGCGAACGCCTCGGCGACCGCCGCGTGAGGCAGACCCAGGGCCTCGGCCGCCGCGGCGGCGGCCAGCAGGTTCGACAGGTTGTAGCGGCCGAGCAGCGGCGAGGAGAAGCGGATTTCGCCGCGCGGCGTGCGCAACGTGCCGCGAGTCCCGGAGGCGTCCAGCGTCACCCCGCGCGCCTCGACGTCCCCGCCCTCGCCGAAGGTCAGGGCGCCCGGCAGCTCGGCCGCGAGGCGGCGGCCATACGGGTCGTCCAGGTTCACCACCGGCCGGCCGCCGGGCTTGAGCTGGTCGAACAGGCGGCGCTTCGCCGCGAAGTAGCTCTCCATGTCGGGGTGGTAGTCGAGGTGATCGCGCGTCAGGTTGGTGAACACCCCGACGTCGAACGCCGCTCCCGCGACCCGGCCCATGTCCAGGGCGTGCGAAGAGACCTCCATGGCCACGGCGCGTGCGCCGGCCTCCCGCATCCGCCGCAGGGTGCGGAAGAGATCCGACGCCTCCGGCGTCGTGTGCCCACCCGGGAAGCGCCGGTCGCCGAAGCGGTAGCCGAGCGTGCCGAGGAAGCCGGCCGGCAGACCCGCTCTGTCGAGCACGGCGGCGACCAGCGTGGCGACCGTCGACTTGCCGTTCGTACCCGTGACCCCGGCGAGCACCAGCTCGCGGTCGGGATGGCCGTAGACGCGGGCCGCCAGCGGGCCGAGCAGGGCGCGCGGATCGTCCACCGCCACCCAGGGGACACCGAGCCCGGCGGGCCGGCCGCCTTCGGGAAGGGGACCGGCCACGGCCACGGCGCCCCTCTCGACCGCCTGCCGGGCGAAAGCCCGGCCGTCGAACCGCTGACCGACCAGCGCCACGAACAGGTCGCCCGGCTCGGCGGCGCGCGAGTCGTGCGTCACGCCCGTCACCTCGGGGTCGGCTCCCACCCGGTCGAACAGCTCAGAAAGACGCATGAGAGCGGCCTCCCCGGGTGGTTGCAGAAGGTTCGCTCTCAGGTCCGGCGGGCTGCACGGGCTCCAGCAGCTCCGGCGGATCTTCGGTGTCCGGAAACATGCCGGTCTCGGCAGGGGGAGCCGGGGCCGCCGGCGCCAGGCTCGCGGTCACCATCTTCTGGCCGGGCCAGGCGGCGAGCGGCTCGCGCTCCGGGCGCACCCCCAGATAGAGGAGGACCTGCCGCGCGACAGCGCCGAAGACCGGCGCCGCCACCTGGCCCCCGTGGTAGGCGAATCCCCGCGGCTCCGCCACCGCCACGACTCCGACGATGCGCGGGCGGTCGGCGGGCGCGAAACCGACGAAGCTGGGGATGTAGCTGCTGCGCGAGTAGCCGCCCGCCACCGGGATCTGCGCCGTGCCGGTCTTGCCGGCCACCCGGTAGCCGGGGATTCCGGCGCTGCGGCCGGTGCCCGCGATCACCACCCCCTCCATCATGGCCTTCAGCGTGCGGGCCGTGGCTGGCGAGACCGGGTGCCCCACGACCGGCGGCTGCGGGCTCTTGACGGGACGCACCTGCCCGCGGCCCGTCCAGGCGACCACGTGGGGACGCAGCAGGGTCCCCTCGTTGGCCACCGCGGTCACCGCGGCGGCGAGCTGCAGCGGGGTCACCGAGATCCCCTGCCCGAAGGAGACGTAGGCCTTGTCCAGCGGGCCCCATCTCTCCAGCGGATGGAAGATCCCCGAGCTCTCGCCCGGCAGGTCGATGCCCGACGGGCTGCCGAAGCCGAAGCCGCGGATCGTCCGGTACATCCCCTCGTCGCCCACCAGCAGGGCCGCCTTGATGACCCCGACGTTGCTCGATTTGGCCAGCACCTCGGCGAAAGTCAGGCGGCCGAAAGGCTTGTGGTCGCGGATCAGCCGGTCGAGCAGGACGATGCCGCCCATCTCGCAGTCGAGGACGTCCTCCGGCCGCACCTTGCCGGATTCGAGAGCCGCCGCCGCGGTGATCACCTTGAAGGTGGAGCCCGGCTCGTAGACGTCCATGATCGTCCGGTTGCGCCAGCGCGCTTTGGGATAATCGCCGAACCGGTTCGGGTCGAAGGACGGATAGGTCGCCATGGCCAGCACGCCGCCGGTCGCCGGGTCGAGGAAGACCACGCTGCCGCGGCTCGCTCCGCGTTCCTCGACCGCGCGGGCCAGCTCGCGCTCGACGATGTGCTGCACCGCCGCGTCCAGGGTGAGGTGGAGGTCCTGCCCCGGCTCCGGCTCGGCGAAGGAGAGGCCCGGCGAGACCACGGTGCCGCGCCGGGCGTCGCGCAGCACCGTGCGCACCCCTGGCTTGCCGGCCACCAGCTCGTCGTAGATCAGCTCCAGGCCGCCCAGTCCGTGGTTGTCGGTGCCCACGTAGCCGAGCACCTGCGCGGCCAGCTCCCGCATCGGGTAGTAGCGCTTGCTCTCGGGAACGAAGTAGATCCCTTCGATGCCGAGCCCGCGCAGGGCCGCGGCCACCGGCGGGTCGAGCTTGCGCGCCACCCAGACGAACTCGCGGTCCTGCGCGAGCTGCTTGGCGAGCTTCTTCTCGTCGACCTCGGGGACCACGCCGGCGATCCTGCGCGCGGCGTCGCGCGGGTCGGCGATCCGCGGCGGCACCGCGTAGGCGGAGTCGACCTCGACGGAGACGGCGAGCTCCCGCCCCTGCGAGTCGTAGATCGTCCCGCGCGGCGGATCGAGGACCACGACCCGCTGCTGCTGCCGCTCGGCCTTGCCCACGTAATGGTCGTAGCGGACGACCTGGAGGTGGTAGAGCCGGAAGGCGATGGCCCCGATCCACAGCAGGCCGAAGGCGACGACGATGCGCAGACGCGACTTCACGGCAGCTCCTCCCAGAAGATCACCTGCTCCAGCGCGGGCGGCTGCATGCCCAGCTCGGCGACCGCCCGCCGCTCGATCTGCGAGGGGCTGGCGAGGTACGAGGCCTCCAGGCGGAGCTGCCGCTCCGTCTGCGTCAGGTCGGTGAGCTGGCGCTCCAGCGAATCGATCCGGTAGCCGGTCCGCAACACCTCCAGATGGATCCAGGTGTAGCCGAGCAGCCCTCCGCAAAGGCAGAGCACGAGCAGCAAGACCGTGGCCAGCTCGCGCTGGCGGCGCCGGTCGCGCTCGCGGACCAGGTAGATGTTTTCCACCGGCCGGCGGAAGGCGTACGCGTTTCTCAAATCCTCCTCGCCGCCCGCAGCTTCGCGGAGCGCGAGCGCGGGTTGAAAGCGATCTCCTCGTCCGATGGACGCAGCGGCTTGCGGGTCAGCACCTCGATGAGCTGGCTCTCCGATCGCGGGCGGCCCGTCACCTGGTCGACCTCGCCGTGGGCCAGGTCGCGCAGGCTGTTCTTGACGATCCGGTCCTCCAGGCTGTGGTAGGAGATGATCACCAGCCGGCCGTCGTCCTCCAGCATGCGCACCGTCTGGTCGATGAAGCCCTCCAGGCCCGCGAGCTCGCGGTTGACCGCGATGCGCAGAGCCTGGAACACCCGGGTGGCCGGGTCGACCCGCCCCTCTCTCCCCGGATGGCCCCCCTTGGCGCGATCGATCAGCCGCTTGAGCTGACCGGTCGTCCGGATCGGCTCCTCCTCCCGCGCCCGCGCGATGACGCGCGCGATCCTGCGTGCCTGTCGCTCCTCGCCGTAGTCCCTGAAGATCCTCTCCAACTCTCCCTCCGAGCTCTGGTTGACCAGGTCCGCCGCGGTCACTTCTTCGAGCCCCATCCGCATGTCGAGCGGACCGTCGAACCGGAAACTGAAGCCCCGCTCCGCCGTGTCGAGTTGCAGCGACGAAACGCCGAGGTCGGCCAGCACCCCCGCGACACCGCGGAAGCCCAGCCGGACCAGCACAGGCTCCAGGTAGTGGAAGTTGGCGTTCTCCAGACGGACCCGGTCGCCGAACCGGGCCAGGCGCTGCGCGGCCAGCTCGAGAGCCTGCGGGTCGCGGTCGATGCCCAGGAGCCGGGCCTCCGGAGCCCTCTCCAGGAGAGCCTCGGCATGGCCTCCGAGCCCCAGCGTCGCGTCGACGAACCACCCGCCCCGCCGGCGTTCCGGCGCGAGCAGGTCGAGGGTCTCCGCGACCAGGACGGGCACGTGCTGCGCGACCAACGGCTCGACCGGCCTCCCTTTCCGCGGCGCTGGGTCCGCCTAGATTCCGTACTGGGTGAGAGCACGGAAGTCCTCGTCCGCCATGGGTTCCTCGTCCAACAGCTTGAGGAAGCGCTCGTGGTTCCACACGACCAGGTGATCGAGCTGCCCCATCACCACCACATCGCCGTTCATCCCGGCGCTCTCGCGCAGGATCTGGGGGATCAGGATCCGGCCCTGCACGTCCAGACGCGTCTGCTGCCCGTAGTAGCTCACCCGCGCCAGGTATCGCGCCTTGGCCCGATCGGTCGACGGAACCGACTTAAGGCGCTCTTCGATCTCCTCCCAGACCGGGAGGGGATAGATCAGCGCCGAATCGCCTTGCAAGGACGTGACGAAGAGGTCCAGCCCATAGCGCTCCTCCAGAAGCCGACGGAAATCGGTCGGGATCTTGAGCCTCCCTTTGTCGTCGATCCTGGTTGGAGAGCTTCCGCGGAACATGAGCCCTATCCCCTAGTAACTGCCTGAGGCCTGATCTTAGCTGTTCACTCCACTTTTGTCCATTTTTTTCCACCATGGCCCACAACATTCTTCCTCGGAGACGAAAATAGAGCGAAACTCCCCGGAAGAAGCGCCAAAACAACGCGCCGCAGCGGCCCAGAGGGCGGCTGCGGCGTCTTCGATGCTCGGTGGAGAAAAGTGGAGCGGGCGGGAGCGATCAGCGGCCCGCGGGCGGCTTCTCGGACGGCGGCGGCTCGGAGGGCGCGGCGGCCGGCGTCTCGACGACCGGCGGCGGCGTGGTATCCACCGGTTTGGCCTGGGGCAGCGCGCCGGGCGCGCCGGTGGTCTCCGTGGCCGGTGCGGTGGTCGGAGAGCCGATCAGCGCGCCGAGGTCGCTCGCTTCAGGGACCGGTTGATCGATCAGGCGGCGGAAGCCCGCGGCCTCCTGCGGCGGATCGGCCACGACCAGCGATTTCTTCTCGAGCTCGTTCAGGTACTTCGCCAGCTCCTGGTTGTAGACGCGCTCCTGCTCGCGGGTCTGGATCGTGGCGGCGACCTCGTTGAAGGGTTGGATCCGCGACTCGCGGCGCTCGATCACCTCCAGCAGGTGAAGGCCGCCGCGGCCCGCGACCGGCTCGCTCAGGGCGCCGGCCTGCAGCTTCCACACGGCTGATTCGAGACCCGGGTCGAGGTCGCCGGGGGACACCCAGCCGAGCTCGATCACATTGCTCGTCGTGCCCGGATGCGCCGCGGCGGCGTCGGCCAGCGACTTGCCACCCGCCACGGCCTGCCGGATCTCGCTCGCCACGCGGGCCCGCTCCTCGGCGGTGGGCAGCCCGCCCTCTTCGAGCACCACGACCTCGCGCAGGTGGAGCTGTTCGGGCACGCGGAACTGCTCGACGTTCTTGCGGTAGTAGCGCCGCAGGTCCTCTTCCTTGATGTCGATCCGGCCTCCGACCTCCCGCTCCATGACCTGGCGCATCCGCAGGTTGTGCCGGATCTGGGAACGGAGCTGCGCCTCGACCATGCCTGAGCTCGCCAGCGCCGCCCGGAACTCCTCGTCGGTCTTGATGCCGTAGCTCTGCCTCATCTGCGCGAGCGCCGCGTCGACCTGGGCCTCGTTGACCTCGATGGCGAGCTGGTCGGCGCGGGAGCGCAGGAGCAGGTCCTGGTAAATGTCCTTGAAGACGATCTCCGGAGCGTTGGCGAGCAGGCGCTGCCGCTCCTCGGGGTCGAGTTCGCGGCGCGTCAGCTCGCGCACGAGCTCCTGCCGCCGCTGCTCGTAGTCGTAGAGCGTGGCGATCTGCTCGTTGACCCGCAGGACCACCTTGTTGATGACCTCGGCCCGCAGGCCGGCGGGCGCGAGGAGGAGAACGGCGAGCGCGAGACTAGGAAGTGTTCGTCGCATGTCGGTAAGAACCCCGATACTCGAACGGAAGATTCCGTTCGTAGATCCGGACATTGTAACGGCGCCGGGCCTCTTCCACCCAGCGCGCGAGGAGACGGTCCGCGCGCTGCTCGCGCAGCCGCTCCCGGATCTCGCCGCGGGCGCGGTCGAGCGGCACCACCTCGGCGGGGGAGCGGGAGATGACCTGGAAGATATGGAAACCGTAGTCGGCGGGCACGATGCGGCTCACCTCGCCCGGCTGCAGGGAGAAGATCACCTCGACGAAGGCCGGCGGCAGGTCTTGGCGCGAGAGCTCGCCCTGATAGCCGCCGGACGAGGCGCTCGGGTCGCGCGACAGCCGGCCCGCGAGCTCCGCGAAGTCGGCCCCGCCGGCCAGCTCGCGAAGAGCCCTCTCGGCGGTGGCGCGGTCCTCGGTCAGGATCTGGCGCAGGCGGACCCGCTCCGGGCGCGTGAGCTCCGCGCGGTGCGCCTCGTAGTAGCGCGCGATCTCGGCCGCGCTCGGCTCCTCCCGGAGGCCGGCCTGCAACAGGGCGTCGATCGCCTGCCGCCGGGCCGCGGCTCCGGAGCTGCCGGAGCCGCCCACCAGGCCGCGCTCGCCGGCCAGACGGACCAGCAGCTCCTCGTCGAGAAACTGGTCGAAGATCTGCGACAGGACGTCGCTGGCGAGCGCGCTCTCCGACTCCCCGGCGGTCCTCTCCAGGTACCCTTCGAACTGCGAGTAGCGGACCTCCGACTCGCCGATCCGCGCCACCACGTCGGGCGCGGGGGGCTGCTCCTGCCGGCAGGCGGCGAGCAGGAGGGCGGCCCCGAGGAGACAGCGATCGGCTCTCACTGTCCGAGCTCCTCCAGGGTCTGCCGCGCCACCGCCAGCATCTCGCGCCCGCTGCCCGCCGTCAGGGTGAGGATGCCGGAGGGGCTGAAGCTGGCGCCGGGCCGGCTCGAGACCAGCTCGATCAGCCGCTCCACGTCGATGCGCGCGTCGCGCCGCAGGCGGAAGGTCAGCTCGCTCCCCTTGGCCGAGATCGATTGCACGCGCAACGACTCGGCGGTCCGCTTCAGCGCCGCGACCTCGATCAGCGTGGCGACGGCCCGCGGCGGCGGCCCGAAGCGGTCGCGCAGCTCGGCCAGGATCTCCGACTCGGACTGCTCGGTGGAGGCGATCTTGCGGTAGATCTCCATGCGCAGGTTCGCGTCTTCCACGTAATCCTGCGGGATCGACATCGGGACCGGCAGGTCGATGTTGACCGACGGCGCCTCCTCCACGGCCTCGCCGCGCAGCTCGCGCACCGTCTCCTCCAGCAGCTTGAGATAGGTCTCGATGCCCACGGCGTTGATATGCCCGCTCTGCTCGCCGCCGAGGAGATTGCCGGCGCCGCGGATCTCCAGGTCGCGGGCGGCGATGCGGAAGCCGGCCCCCAGGTCGGTGAACTCGCGGATGGCGGCCAGGCGCTTGCGCGCCGGCTCGGAGAGCACGCGGTCGCCCGGCACCAGCAGGTAGCAGTAGGCGAGCTGGTTGCTCCGCCCCACCCGGCCGCGGAGCTGGTAGAGCTGCGCCAGGCCGAAGCGGTCGGCCCGGTGCACGATCATGGTGTTGACGTTCGGGATATCGATGCCGTTCTCGATGATCGTGGTGGCGAGCAGCACGTCGAATTCGCCGCGGGTGAAGGCGTGCATGCGGCGCGACAGCTCCGCCTCGTCGAGCTGGCCGTGCCCGACCGTCACGCGCACGCCCGGCACGGTCTCGCGCAGGAACGTCAGCATCTTCTCGATCGACTCCACGCGGTTGTACACGTAGTAGACCTGCCCGCCGCGCTCGATCTCGAACTCGATCGCCTCCCGGATCAGCTCCGTCTTGAAGGGGACGATCGCGGTCTCCACGGCCATGCGGTCCTTCGGCGGGGTCTCGATCACCGACAGGTCGCGCACGCCGGCCAGCGAGAGCTGCAGGGTCCGCGGCACCGGGGTCGCCGACATGGCGAGGACGTGGACGTCCTTCTTGAGCTGCTTGAGCCGCTCTTTCTGGGCCACGCCGAAGCGCTGCTCCTCGTCGACGATCAGCAGGCCGAGCCTGGGGAGCTGGATGTCCCGCGACAGCAGCCGGTGGGTGCCGATCAGGACGTCCACCTTCCCCTCGGCCAGATGCTTTTTGACCTCCTTCACCTCCTGGGGTGAACGGAAACGGGAAATCATTTCGATCGTCACCGGGAAATCGGCGAAGCGCTTGCGGAAGGTCTCCAGGTGCTGGTCGGCCAGGATGGTCGTCGGCGCCAGCACGGCCACCTGGTAGCCGCCGTCGACCACCTTGAAGGCCGCGCGCATGGCCACCTCGGTCTTGCCGTAGCCGACGTCGCCGCAGAGCAGGCGATCCATGGGCCGCTCGCGCTGCAGGTCCTCCTTGATGACCGCGATGGTCTCGAGCTGGTCGGGGCTCTCCTCGTAAGGAAAGGCGGCCTCGAACTGGTGGAGGAGGTCGGTGTCCGGAGGCATCGCCGGGGCGCGCGCGATCTGGCGCTCGGCGTAGAGCTTGAGCAGCTCGCCGGCCATGTCGCGCATGCCGCTCTTGACCCGGCTCTTGGTGCGGTTCCACGAGGTCCCCCCGAGCTGGTCGAGCCGCGGCGAGACCCCCTCGATGCCGCTGTACTTCTGGACCTGGTCGAGCCGGCTCAGCGGCAGGAGCAGCCGCTTGCCGCTGGCGTAGGCGATCTCCATGACCTCGGTCTCGCCGCCGCCCGCGCCGCCCCCACCGGGCGCCGCCAGGTCGCGCAGCGCGGGCGGCAGGCTTCCGGCGCCGTCGCCGTCCTGGCCCACGGTCCGCAGGGCCACGAACTGGCCGATGCCGTGGTCCTCGTGCACCACGAAGTCGCCCACCTTGAGGTCGCGCAGGCCGGTGAGGAAGGGGCCGTAGCGCGAGCGCGACGGGCGCCGCTGCAGCTTGGCCTGGGAGAGGAGCTGCTGCTCGCCGTAGACCACCACGCCGGCCACCGGCAGCCGGAAGCCGCGCGACAGCTCCCCCGCGACCAGCTCCACGCCGCCGCGCCCCAGCGGCACCTCGCGCCCTTCGAGCAGCTCCTCGATCTTGCGCCGGTGCGCCGGAGAGACCACGACCAGGCAGCGCTCGCCGCGCGAGCGGGCGGTCGCCACCTCCTGCGGGAAGCGGGGGAGCTGGCCATGGAAGAGATCGGTCAGGGTGGCGCGGAAGTCGGCCGCGCCCCTCCCATCCTCCCCTCCCCCCAGCACCAGGTCGCGCAGCCGCACGCCCGCTCCTTCCAGCATCTCGCGGACCCGCTCGGCGGGATGCTCCAGCGCCTCGGGCGGGACCGCCAGCCGGCCATGCTCCCGGCGCGCCGTGAAGTCCACGAGCAGGCGCCCGGCATGGTGATCCACCTCGCTCTCCAGGGCCGGAGGATCGACGGCCAGCACCAGCGGCGCCGCCAGCACCTCGGTCAGGTCGGCGGTCGCCGGCGCGAGGAGGGGAAGGTAGTTCTCCCAGCCCGCGAACCCTCCCCGTACGCGCAGCGACTCCAGCAGCTCGGCGGCCTCGGGGCCGAGGTCCGGTCCCGTCTGGGCGGCGAGCATTCCGGCCAGGCGGAAGGCGTCGTCCGCGCCCCCGGGGAAGAGAAAGAGAGGAAGGATGCGCACCGCGTCCAGGGTGTCCTCGGAGCGCTGGGACTGCGGATCGAACCAGCGGATCGATTCCACGGTGTCGCCGAAGAAGTCGAGCCGCACCGGCGACTCCTCCCCGGGCGGAAAGAGGTCGAGGATGCCGCCGCGGACCGCGAAGTCTCCGACCTCGTAGACCAGGTCGGTGCGGTGGAAGCCATGGCGGGCCAGGTGCGCCGCCAGCTCTTCCATGGGATGGTCCTGGCCCGGACGGACCTCGATCACCGTGGAGGCGAAATCGGCGGCCGCGGGGAGGCGGCGGAAGAGGGCGCGCGGCGTCGCCACCACCGTGGTCGCCGCGCCCGAGCTGACCCGGTCGAGGGCCACCGACTCCTGGGCTCGCACCAGCAGCGAGGTCTCGGTCTCCTGATAGGGGGTGAGCGAAGGGGCCGGGAAGTAGACCACCCGCTCCTCGTGCCCGAACAGCCGCGCCGCCTCGATCCAGGCCAGGGCGTCGGCCTCGCGCGGCACGATCACCAGCAGCGGCCGGCCGAGGTCGCGCGCCAGCAGCTCTCCGACCCAGGCCGCCGCGGGCACCGGCAGGCGCACCACGTCCCCGAGCCCCTGGAGCAGGGACCGGTAAGGCGCACTGCTACGCAGCGTCCGGGAGAGGTCCTCCCACACGCGGTCGCTCATCGCGCAGAGTGTATCTCTAGAGGAGAGCCCGCCGGACGGCGGGCGGGCCTAGGAATGCGGAAGCCTGCCCGGCCACCGCCCCGTCTCGATCCGCGCCGCCACCCATTCCGTTCCCCGCACGAGCAGCAGGGGGACGGCCATCGCGAACGCCACGCCGCCCAGGAGCTGGACGAACCAGGTCTCCCAGGTGATCGCCGCAGGCCCCAACAGGAACCCCTTGACGCTGATCCCGAGCCCCCACAGAAGAGCGATGATGATGCCTGCACAAAGGGCCGACTCCGTCGACTCTTTCCTGATTCCGAACACGGCCGCAAACCTCCTTCTTCATCCCTCGTCGCCGCCGAACCGCTCGCCGGCTGCCCTGAGTGGGAGGCAAAGGGTGTGCCATGCCAGTGGCACGGGACGTGAACAAGTCTCACCTCTTGGGCGGCGGCCTGTCCTCGCGTCAGGCCGTTCCCGGCAAGCAGCCTGGCGGTCCCGTCTCCCGGCCTTGGGCGAGGGGTATGAAGGAGTCCGGGGCCCCTGTATCGCAGTCATGTTCAGACATCTAGGAGGTTTGATTGAATATGCGTAAGCTCAATTTTGGAGTCCTGGCGTTTCTCCTCGTCTTCGGAGCCCTGGCCGCGGGCGCGCAGCCGCTCACCAACCAGCTCACTGCCGAGCAGGTCGCCTGCAACGAGCTCCAGCTCGAGCAACTCTTGCAACGGATGATCCTCCAGAGGGCCAATCAGGGCAACCCGCCGCGTTCCCTGACCCTCCTGGTCACCTACAGCAACGAGTTCGGCTTCTACGAGGGCCTGGCGGTCTCCAACCAGGCGCCGCTGCGGGCGAACGCCCCGCTCGGGGCCGCCGGGGCGGAGCACTTCTTCGCTTTCCATATCAATCCCAGCATCCGCACGCTCCTGCTCAATCCGGCGCGCCAGCCCCTCGCGCAGGTGTCGCTGGTCCGGGAGGAGACCAGCTCCAACCTGGTCGCCGCTAACGCCGCCAACGCCATGACCCTCTTCCTCAATCCGACCCTGGGGGCCGGGGGCGGCGAGGGCCGGCTGCAGATCAACAATTTCCAGGCGAACGCCGGGCAGGCCTGCGGAAATCTGCGCAGCGTCGACGTGAAGCCCGGACGCGGCCTCATCCAGGCCGGCCTGGTTACCCCATGCCATACCCAGCTCACCGACTTCGACCGCATGGTGTTCGCCATCCTGCAGCGGATGCTGCGCGTCCAGGTGACGACCTCGGGGGTGACCGACACCAAGGTGTCGATCTTCCGCGGCGAGGACCCGCTGACCTACCGCATCAACGTCTATCCGGTGTCGAGCACCGGCCAGATTCTGGGCAAGGTGGCCCTGGAGCTGGACCTCACGGCCGACTCCCAGGGGCGGATCACCGGCGGCCAGCTCGAGATCCTGCCCCTCTGCTCCGGGTTCCAGCCGGGTGGTTGCAGCACCTCCGAGGTGGCCCTGCAGGTCTTCCTCGTGCCTCCTGTCTTCGGCGGCCAGGAGACGCGGCTGAGCAGCGGGCCTGCGTTCTCGCTCACCTACCAGTTCGGCGCGGTACCGCCGGCGCCGATCTCCATCGACTTCAACGCCCTCCTGGACGACACCACCTGGAATCAGGGGGTGGGCACATCCCAGTAGCTTCGAGGCAGGGCCGGGACTCGCCCCCCGGCCCTCTTCCGCTCCGTCTGGGCTGTGCTACGCTCCAGCCCGATGCTTTTTCGGAGGGAGGAAATCACCTATGCCTGACCGCTTCCCTCAGGAGGCCGTGCTCCGCGACGGGCGCCGGCTGCTCCTGAAGCTGTTCAACGAGCACGAAACCGAGCCCCTCTACCAGTTCTTCCAGCGGCTTCCCGAGGACATCCGCCGCTTCGCCTGGGACCGGATCGACAACCGGGCACTGATCGAGAGCTGGGGCCGCGAGCTCGACTATTCCAAAGTGCTGCCGATCCTCGCCGTGGACGGCAGCAAGGTCGTGGCCGACGCCACGCTCCACCGCCGGGAAGGGAGCCCGCTCCGCCTGGTCGGCCGCATCAAGTGGCTCATCGACCCCGGGTACCGCGGAGCCGGTCTCGGCACGATCCTGGTCAACAAGTTCATCCACATCGCGCGCAACAACGGCCTGCGCCACCTCACCTGCATGCTGATCTCCGACCTGGAGGCGGACGCGGTCCGCACGCTGCGGGATCTGGGCTTCGAGGGGTACACGGTCCCCGGCTACGGGACCGACCCCGACGGCAACCAGCACGACATGATCAAGATGGTGCTGAAGCTCTGACGCCTACTCGTCCCGGCCGTGAGCGTGCGCTGGAGGAGAGGTCGCCTCGACGGCCTTGAAGGGCTCCAGGACGCGGTACCGGTGCGCCGCCCCGCGCGGCACCACCCAGGAGTTGCCCGGCTCGAGCACCACCTTCTGCCCTTCGAGCTCCAACTCCGCCCGCCCTTCAATGACGTAGCCGACCGTCTCGTAGTCCCGCCGGCTCTCCGGCTTCTCCCCTGCGCCCGGCTCCTCCTCCCAGAGCCGCATGGCCACGTGCACCCCCGAGGCGAGGTATTTCTGGCCCATGGCCCCGGTCGGGGAGTGGCGGGAGTCGATCTTGGTCACCGTGGTGTCGCTCGTCGTCGCCATATGTCCTCCTTCTCCCCCCTCCTCCTTGCATGAGCGTTGCCAGAGGAGCGCGGCCCCCGTGGCACGTCCGTTGCTATCTCCTTCTGTTGCAAGGAGGACGACTGCATGATCCTGCTGACCAAGCCCGAAGAGGTGTTTCTGGTGCAGTTCCACGAGCAGAAGGGGGACCGGGTCGGAGCCCGGCCGGGAGACTTCCTGCCTGCTGCCTATTTCCAGAAAACCGAGACCGAGACCCCCGGCATCGAGCTCGAGGGGGTGCTGGACACCCTGGTGGCCCGTCACCTGGTGGAGCACGACGCCGAGAGGGACGGCTATACCCTGACCCAGGAGGGATACGACTACCTGTACACCCGCGAAGGAGGACGGCGCATCACCGAGGAGTGATCCGCCTCATCCTCCCGAGCGCTTCGCCTTGTAACCCGCCTTCTCCAATTCCGCGAGGAGGCGGTCCGCGTGATCGCCCTGGATCTCGACCTCGAACGCGGGAGAGCCGTCCGGGGCGCCCGCAGCCCTGAGGGTGCCGCCGCTGCCGCACAGCTTTTTCCAGGAGGCGAGCAGGGCGGCCGCTTCCTCGCGGACCATGACCAGCGGACCGGCCACGGTGACGGTCTTGCCGCCGCGGCCTCCCCGCTCGCGGCGTACCCGCACCGCCTGGGCGGAGGGCGGACGGCGCGCAGCCGGCTCGTCGCGGGGACAGGCTTTTTCCTTCTTGGGGTTCTCCCCCCGCTCCGTCGACCAGGCGAGCCGGCCCCGGTCCTTCATCCCGTGGAATACCCCACCCGGCAGCGACCCGTTGTAGGATGGGCGGTCGCGGCCCCTGGGGAGAGCACGAGCTTGGACAATATCCGGAATTTCTGCATCATCGCCCACATCGACCATGGGAAGTCTACCCTGGCCGACCGGCTCATCCAGCGCTGCGGCGCGGTGGAGGACCGCGACTTCCGCGACCAGATCCTGGACTCCATGGACATCGAGAGGGAGCGGGGCATCACGATCAAGAGCAACACCGTGAGCCTCGTGTACACCGCCCGCGACGGCCGGGAGCACCACCTCAACCTGATCGACACCCCGGGGCACGTGGACTTCTCCCACGAGGTCCGGCGCTCGTTGATGTCCTGCGAGGGCGCGCTGCTGCTGGTCGACGCCTCCCAGGGCGTCGAGGCGCAGACGGTCGCCAACCTGTACCTCGCCATGGAGTACGACCTCGAGATCGTGCCGGTGATCAACAAGATCGACCTCCCCTCGGCCGAAGTCGAGCGGGTGCGCGAGGAGATCGACTCCGACCTCGGGCTCGACCCTTTCGAGGTGGTTCTCTGCTCCGCCAAGCAGGGGATCGGCATCGACGACGTCCTCGAGGCAGTCGTCCAGAAGCTGCCGCCGCCCCAGGGGAGCCCGGAGGACCCTCTGCGCGCCCTGATCTTCGACGCCCAGTACGACGTCTACCGCGGCGTCGTCCTCCTCGTCCGGATCAAGGAGGGGACGGTGCGGGCGGGGCAGAAGATCCGGCTCATGCACACCGACAAGGACTTCCAGGTCGAGGAGGTGGGGCTGCTGCGGCTCAAGCGGGACAAGGTGGGCGAGCTCTCGGCCGGCGACGTGGGCTACATCATCGCGGGCATCAAGACGGTGCGCGACATCACGATCGGTGACACGATCACCGACACCGACCGCCCCGCCGCCGAGCCGTTGCCCGGCTACAAGGAGGCGAAGCCGGTCGTCTTCTCCTCGATCTATCCGATCGCCACGGACGACTACGAGGACCTCGCCAAGGCGCTGGACAAGCTGCAGATCAACGACGCCGCGCTGACCTTCCAGAAGGACGCCTCGAACGCGCTCGGCTTCGGCTTCCGCTGCGGCTTTCTCGGCCTGCTGCACCTCGACGTGGTCCAGGAGCGCCTGGAGCGCGAGTACGACCTGTCGCTCCTCCTCTCCGCCCCCTCGGTCCAGTACGAGGTGACCCTCGACAGCGGCGAGATGGTGCGCATCGACAACCCCACCCTTTTTCCCGATCCGGGAGAGATCGACAACGTGCGCGAGCCCTTCATCAAGGCCACGATCATGACCCCGGAGCGCTACCTGGGGCTGGTGATGGAGTTGTGCCGCGAGCGGCGCGGCATGAATACCACCTACGAATACCTGGCCGTCGGCCGTCTCCAGGTGACCTCCGAGCTCCCCCTGGCCGAAATCCTCTTCGACTTCAACGACCGCCTGAAGAGCCTCACTCAGGGATATGGATCGTTCGACTACGAGCTGACCGACTACCGCGAGACCGACCTCGTCAAAGTGGACATCCTGGTCAACGGCGAAAAGGTGGACGCGCTCTCCCATCTCGTGCACCGCGAAAAGGCGCGCCAGCGGGCCCTCCACTATTGCGAGAAGCTCGCCGAGACGATCCCCCGCCAGCAGTTCAAGATCGCCATCCAGGGAGTGATCGGCGGCAACGTCATCGCCCGCACGACGATCCAGGCCTATCGCAAGGACGTTACCGCCAAGTGCTACGGCGGCGACATCAGCCGCAAGCGCAAGCTCCTCGAGAAGCAGAAAGAGGGCAAGAAGCGCATGAAGATGGTAGGCTCCGTCGAGATTCCCCAGGCGGCGTTCCTCGCCGTCCTGAAGGCCGACACGGACTCCTGACGTCTCCGCGAAATTTTTTCCCGGCTCCTGTCGGATCCTGATCCTTTTTTTCCGGGGAGAAGAGAGAGCATGGCCGTGAAACATGTGCTGTCGATCGCCGACCTGACGCCCGAGACCCTGAAACGCGTGATCGACGACGGAGTCGCCATCGCGCGCGGGGAGTGGGACGGCCGCAAGCCTCTGGCCGGGAAGGTCGTCGGCATCTACTTCAAGAAGACGTCGACCCGCACCCGGACGTCCTTCACCGTCGGTGCCATGAAGCTGGGAGCCTCGACGATCTCCTACGGCCCCAACGACCTCCAGATCGCCACCGGCGAGACCTTGCAGGACACCGCCCGCGTGCTGGCCAACTATCTCGACGCCCTGGTCATTCGCACCAACGAGTCGATCGAAGAGATGCGCGCGCTCGCCGACCAGAGCCGTATGCCGGTCATCAACGCGATGAGCGACAACGAGCACCCGACCCAGGCGCTCGCCGACCTGGTCGCCATGAAAGAGCATTTCGGCCGCCTGGAAGGGCTGCACGTCCTCTACATCGGAGAAGGGAACAACACCACGACCGCGCAGGCGCTCGCCTTCGGCATGCTGTCCGGGATGCGCCTCACCATCGTCACTCCCGAGGGCTACGGAACCCCGCAGGAGGTGATCGACCAGGCCCGGGCGTACGGCGGCGGCTCGACGATCGAGCAGCACCACGACATGGGCGCTCTCCCTACCGGGGTCGACGTCGTCTACTCGACGCGCTGGCTCACCATGGGAGTGCAGAGGCAGGACCCCAACTGGCTCGACAGCTTCCGTCCCTACACCATCACTCCCGAAGTGATGGCCCGGGTGTCGGGACCGCAAACGGTCTTCATGCACGACCTGCCGGCGATGCGCGGCTTCGAGGTGGTCGACGAGGTGCTCGACGGACCGCAGAGCATCGCCTTCCGGCAGGCCTATCACAAGATGACCAGCGCCATGTCCGTGCTCGCCTGGTGCCTGGACAAGGCATAGGAAGACGGGAACGGCGCTTGCACGAATCCGGATCGTGATGCCAGGCCACGAAGCGTTCCCCGACCTGCCGTCCGTGATTCCCGTCTTTCCACTGACGGGGTCGCTCCTGCTGCCGGGGATCCTCCTGCCGCTCAACATCTTCGAGCCGCGCTACCGCAACATGGTGGCCGACGCCCTGGAAGCGGGGATGCACATCGGCATGATCCAGCCCCTCATACCGCAGCAGGACAACTGGCCGGCGCTGGAGCCTCCCGCGGAAAACCCCGAGATCTATACGGTCGGCTGCGTCGGCCACATCGACCAGTGCAAGCCGCAGCCGGACGGCCGCTATGAGATCGTGCTGCGCGGGATCTCCCGCTTCCGGATCCACGAGGAGCTGGCGTTGCAGCGCGGCTACCGGCGCGCAGCCGTGGATTACGGCGAGTTCTCGCGCGACCTGAACGAGCCCGCGGTCTCCATCGATCCCTCCCGGATTCTCAAGGCCCTGCGCGGCTTCGGCGAGGCCCAGGGGCTGGAGCTCGACTTCCAGCTCCTCGCCTCCCTGCCCGGCATCTCTCTGCTCAACGGGCTTGCCGTGGCGCTCCCGTTCCGCCCGGCCGAGAAGCAGGCCCTTCTCGAAGCGCCCGGGCCGATGGAAAGAGAAGAGCTTCTCCTTGCGTTGATGGGGATGGGGATCGAGCCCGTCTCCGCCGAGGAGTACTACTCTCCCCCGACGGTCAACTGACCGGGCGCAAGCCCGAAGAGGAGTCCCGCCATTTCGCAGATCCATGGTGACACCCGGGGCATCAAGGCCTCGGAGATCCGCGCTCTGGAGCGCACCTACCGCCGCCGCGTCGATCCGCGGCAGGTCGTCTCGCCGGAGCTGGCCCGGCACCTCACCGAAACCTCCCGTCAGATCGGCAGGCAGGTCGGCGTGCTGCTCGGACGCGACGGCAACGTCCGCAACGTGATCCTCGGCGACGCCCACAGCCTGACGCTGCCCGACGTCGGCCGCCTGCGCGGCGGCGCCGGCCGTTTCCGCGGCCTGCGGCTCGTCCATACCCATCTCAAGGGGGAGCCGCTGACCAAGGACGACCTGAACGACCTCGCGCTGCTCCGCCTCGACCTGGTGGCCATGATCGAGGTGCTGCCGACCGGCCTGCCCGGCCGCGTCGAGCTCGCCCACCTCGCGCCGAACGCCCCGGCCGCGGACCCCGAGAGCAACGGGCACGCCGCCGAGCCGTTCGAGCGCATCCAGGCGCCCGACGTCCACCAGCTCGCCGCCTCGTTCGACTTCGACGCCACGATGCGCGCTCTCGAAGAGGAGCTCTACCGCGTCACCAGCGACGCCGGAGAGACCGAGCAGGAACGCGCCCTGGTCATCGGCATCGTCCCCGACGACGAGCACTTCGAGGAGACGCTGGAGCTGGTCCGCTCGGCGGGCGTGACCGTGGCGGGGACCGTGCGGCAGCGCCGCTCCGAGGTCCATCCGCGGACCGTGGTCGGCCGCGGCAAGCTCCAGGACATCGTCCTGGAAGGGATGCGCCGCCGGGCGTCCGTTGCCATCTTCGACATCGACCTCAAGCCGGCCCAGGCGCGCGCCTTCGAGGACGCCACCGGGCTCAAGGCGATCGACCGCACGCAGCTCATCCTGGACGTCTTCGCCCAGCGCGCCCGCAGCCGCGACGGCAAGCTCCAGGTCGAGCTGGCGCAGCTCAAGTACTCCCTCCCGCGCCTGACCGAGAAGGACGCGGGGCTCTCCCGTCTGACCGGCGGCATCGGCGGGCGCGGACCCGGCGAGACCGTGATGGAAGTCGGGCGCCGGCGCATCCGCGACCGCATCCGGGCGCTGGAGCGCGAGGTCGAAGGGCTGTCGCGCCAGCGCGACGTCCGCCGGCGCCGGCGGCGCGACGAGGGGGTCCCGGTCCTCTCGATCATCGGCTACACGAACGCCGGCAAAAGCACGCTGCTCAACGCCATGACCGGGAGCGAGGTCGAAGCCGCCGACAAGCTCTTCATGACCCTCGACCCGACGAGCCGCCGCCTGCGCTTCCCGCGTGAGGGAGAGGTGGTGATCACGGACACCGTCGGCTTCATCGCCGACCTGCCCAAGGACCTCATCGCCGCCTTCCGGGCGACCCTGGAAGAGCTGGCCGACGCGGGCCTGCTGCTGCACGTCGTCGACATTTCCGACCCGCGCCTGGAGCACAAGCTGAAAGCGGTCGAGAAGATCCTTGAGGACCTCCATCTCGCCGAGATCCCGCGCCTGGTCGTCCTCAACAAGGCGGACCTCGTCTCTCCGGAAGAGGCCCGGTCGCTGGCCACCCGCTACGGAGGCATCCTCGTCAGCGCCGCCAAGCGCACCGGCTTCGCCGAGCTGATCCAAGCCGCCGAAGAGCGCCTCGGCCGCGAGAAGCCGCTGATGAAGACGTATAAAGACCAGAGCAGTGATCCCGAGATCCAGAAGGCATGGGTCGAGGAAGCAGAACAACGATATCAAGAATTCCTGGATGGGAAAGCCGAAGCGCTCCCAGTCGAAGAGGCCTTACAAGAAATTCGTGCCACACTCCGACAAAAAGCTTGAGCCCGGCCTCTACCTCCACATCCCCTTCTGCTCGGCGATCTGCCCCTACTGCGACTTCGCGGTGCTAACCGGCGGGCGGGAGCGCCGGGCCCGCTTCGTCGATCATCTCCTCGCCGAGATCCGGATGTGGACGGACGACCGCGCATCGTTCGATCGGATCGACACGATCTATTTCGGTGGCGGCACGCCGTCGGCCTTGGAGCCGGACGACTTCGCGCGCATCCTGGCCGCGCTGCGGGAAAACCTTTCGATCTCCGGCGATGCCCGGATTTTCTTCGAAGTCAATCCGGAGGACGTGACGCCCGACAACGTCCGCGCCTGGCGGGAGATGGGCGTTCACATGCTCTCGCTGGGTGTCCAGTCGTTCGATCCTGAGGCCCTGCGCTTCCTCGGCCGGCGGCACAGCCCGGACGAGGCGCGGCGGAGTGTCGAGTTGGCCCGCGCCGCCGGTTTCCATACGGTTTCGATCGATCTGATCTACGGGCTCCCGGATCAGCCGCCGGAAGTCTGGCGCCGGACTCTCGCCGAAGCCGTTGCCCTTCAGCCGGATCACATCTCGTGTTATCAGCTCACGATCCACGAAGGGACTCCGTTCGGCTTCCGGCTCGCCCGCGGCAAGATGAACGAATTGCCCGAGCATGCCCAGGCAGAGATGTTCCTGTACACGCACCAGTTTCTCGCGGACCATGGAATCCCGGGTTACGAGGTCTCGAACTTCGCACGTTCTCCCGAGCATCACTCGCGGCACAATCAGAAATATTGGGATCACACGCCCTATCTGGGGCTCGGCCCGTCGGCGCATTCCTTTTCCGGACAACGCCGCTGGTGGAACGAACCGAAGCTGAAACCTTATGAATTGAGGATCGATGTGGGCGAACGACCGGTCGAGGGAAGCGAGGATCTGAGTCCGCGGGATCTCGCGCTCGAAGCGCTGATGCTCGGGTTCCGGACGTACGAGGGAATCGACCTCGCCCGCTTCCAGGAACGTTACGGCCTGGATCTCCTCGCGAGAAACGAGCGACTGATCGATCGGCTGAGCCGCGAGGGGCTCCTCAGGGTGGAGACCGGACGTCTGGTCCCCACCCTGGAAGGTCTGGCCGTGGCCGATTCGCTGGCGCGGGACTTTGAAATCGAGCCGGACCGGTGAAGGCTACTTCTTCCGCGTGCCGATCATCTCCATCATCTTCACCTCCTGGCCAGACGACGGATCCTTCCCATACATCTCCATCTTGAAATTGTTCGCATCCGTCCAGGTGGTGACCGACCGGATGTAGGATGGCTTCCCGGTCATCGGGTCGATCATGTCGCCCGACATGTTGCAGACCTTGCCTCCCTGCTCGCAGGTGCCGGTCGACACGAGAATGCCGGTGCCCATGTTGTCGATCCAGGAGCTGACGTACTTCTTGGCGAGGTTGTCGTAGCCGTCCGTCCCCCGGCCCTCAAAGGGCATGCCCATGAAGTTGCCCTTCCACAAGGTCTGGACGTACCGGCCGCCCATGATCAGCTCGCCGTGCATCGTGCCGCTCGACTCCGACGGCGGCTGGCTTGGGTCCATCCACATCCTGTTCTTGAACGTGAAATCCCCCGCGTACCAGGCCAGGTGCTTGTGGTTCTCGCCCGGGCTCGTGGCCTTCATCATGGCCTCCATCTCGGGACCACCCATGGCGGGCGCACCCTGGGGAGGTTGGCCCTGGGCGGGCTTCTCCTGCTTCTTCTCCTCCTGAGCCAGGGCGATCCCGGCGGTCAGCAGGACGCTCAGCGACAGCATGGCGATCTTTGGGATCCTCATGAGCAACGCCTCCTTTTCAGAATTCGGTTTGGGGGACCAGTGCTTGAATTACGCCCGGTTACCGCATAGACTATCACCGGGGCCCGGTAACGTCAAGACGCGATCTCGACATCGATTCTCCGGCCTTGATCGGCCCGCGAGGGGGTCCTGTATCATGGCGCCGGACCGCCGACCCGAAAGTGACGTACCGCTGACCTGACTATGGCCACCACGACCTACGACGCCTCCGCCATTGAAGTCCTGACCGGGCTCGAGCCGGTGCGCAAGCGCCCCGGCATGTACACCTTCACCGACCGGCCCGACCACCTCGCCCAGGAGGTCTTCGACAACGCCGTCGACGAGGCCATCGCCGGCCACTGCGACGAGATCGTGGTCACTCTCCACGAGGACAACTCGCTCTCCGTGGCCGACAACGGCCGCGGCATGCCGGTCGACAAGCACAAGGAAGAGAAGGTCTCGGGCGTCGAGGTGATCCTCACCCGGCTGCACTCCGGGGCCAAGTTCTCGGACAAGAGCTACCGCTTCTCGGGCGGCCTGCACGGCGTCGGCGTCTCGGTGGTCAACGCCCTCTCGAACCGCTTGGAGGTCTGGGTCAGGCGCGACGGCAAGGAGCACCACATGTCCTTCGCCGACGGCCAGAAGACCTCCGAGCTGAAGGTCGTGGGCACGGTCGGCCAGCGCAACACCGGCACCACGGTCCGCTTCTGGCCGGACCCCAAGTTCTTCGA
Organism: Thermoanaerobaculia bacterium; assembly: GCA_036380715.1. Taxonomy (GTDB): domain Bacteria; phylum Acidobacteriota; class Thermoanaerobaculia; order Multivoradales; family UBA5704; genus UBA5704. The sequence continues at coordinate 33,235 of DASVEF010000238.1, forward strand.
CTCGCCCAAGTTCTCGATTCCGAAGCTCAAGCACGTCCTGCGCGCCAAGGCGGTGCTCTCCCCGGGCCTCCACATCCGCTTCGTCCACGAGGCCTCCCCCGAGGACAACGAGGACTGGTTCTACGAGGACGGCCTGCCCGAGTACCTGCTCGACGAGCTCGAAGGGGCCGAGCTGGTGCCGGAAAAGCCGTTCATCGGCCACTTCCGCGGCAAGGAGGAAGAGGTCGACTGGGCGGTCGCCTGGATCGCCGAGGAGGAGGCGGGCGACCTGATCACGGAGAGCTACGTCAACCTGATCCCGACGAACCAGGGCGGCACGCACGTCAACGGCTTCCGCGCCGGCCTGACCGACGCGATCCGCGAATTCTGCGAGTTCCGCGACCTGCTGCCGCGCGGGGTCAAGCTCGCGCCCGAGGACGTCTGGGCCCGCTGCTGCTACGTCCTCTCCATACGGATGAAGGATCCGCAGTTCACCGGCCAGACCAAGGAGCGGCTCTCCTCGCGCGAGGCCGCGGCCTTCGTGGCCGGCGTGGCCAAGGACGCCTGCGCCCTCTGGCTCAACCAGCACACGGCCGACGCCGAGCGGATCGCGCGCCTGGCGATCGACAGCGCCCAGTCGCGCCTGCGCTCCGGCAAGAGGGTCAAGCGCAAGACCGTGACGAGCGGCCCGGCCCTGCCCGGCAAGCTCGCCGACTGCACGAGCCAGGACCTGTCGATGACCGAGCTGTTCCTGGTCGAAGGCGACTCGGCCGGCGGCTCGGCCAAGCAGGCGCGCAGCCGCGAGTTCCAGGCGATCCTCCCCCTGCGCGGCAAGATCCTGAACACCTGGGAGGTGGACCCCACCGAGGTGCTCGGCTCGCAGGAGGTGCACGACATCGCGGTCGCCCTCGGCGTCGACCCCGGCTCGGACAAGATCGACGGCCTGCGCTACGGCAAGGTCTGCATCCTGGCGGACGCCGACTCGGACGGCGCGCACATCGCGACGCTCCTCTGCGCCCTGTTCCTCAAGCACTTCCGTCCGCTGGTCCAAGGCGGCCACGTCCACGTGGCCATGCCGCCGCTCTACCGCATCGACGTTGGCAAGGAGGTCTTCTACGCCCTCGATGAGAACGAGAAGCGGGGCATCCTCGACCGCATCGAGGCGGAGAAGATCCGGGGGAAGGTCAACGTGCAGCGCTTCAAGGGTCTCGGCGAGATGAACCCGCTGCAGCTCCGCGAGACCACCATGGCCCCTGAGACCCGCCGCCTCGTCCAGCTCGAGCTGAATTCCGGCGACGACGCCGAGCTCCTCCTCGACATGCTCCTCGCCAAGGCCCGCTCCTCCGATCGCAAGGAATGGTTGATGGAGACGGGGAACAAGGCCGACGTGGAGGTGTGAGGATGTCTGGAAACTCCTCGTACCGTCACCGTGGGGCCCTCACCCCCGTCCCCTCTCCCGTCACCGGGAGAGGGGCGCCCCCACCCGATCTCTACTCAGTGCACTTTGAGCGTTTTCCCCCTCTCCCGGTGACGGGAGAGGGGGCCAGGGGGTGAGGGCTCGGCAGGGCAGTCCGCACTTTCCAGACAAGAACACCGCTATGGCACGCACCTCCAGAAGAAGATCCAACGGCAACGGCTCGACGCCGCAGCTCCCGTTCATCGACGTCGAAAAGCTCTCCCTCGCGAAGTTCACCGAGAAGGCGTACCGCGATTATTCGATGTACGTGATCCTCGACCGCGCGCTGCCGCACGTCGCGGACGGCTTGAAGCCGGTGCAGCGGCGGATCATCTATTCGATGTCCGAGCTGGGGCTCGGCCCCAACGCGAAGCACAAGAAGTCGGCCCGCACGGTCGGCGACGTGCTCGGCAAATTCCACCCGCACGGCGACGTCGCCTGTTATGAGGCCATGGTGCTCATGGCTCAGCCGTTCAGCGTGCGCTATCCGCTGGTCGACGGGCAGGGGAACTGGGGATCGCAGGACGACCCGAAGTCGTTCGCGGCCATGCGCTACACCGAGGCGCGGCTCACGCCGTTCGCCCAGGTCCTCCTCTCCGAGCTCGGCCAGGGAACGGTCGACTGGGGGCCGAACTTCGACGGCACGCTGGAAGAGCCGAAGCTGCTCCCTTCGCGGCTGCCGCACGTTCTGCTCAACGGCGCCTCGGGCATCGCCGTCGGCATGGCGACCGACATCCCGCCGCACAACGCCAGCGAGGTGGTCGAAACGTGCGTCAGGCTGCTGGACAACCCCAAGATCTCGGACGACGAGCTGTTCGAGCCGATCCAGGGTCCCGACTTCCCCACCTCGGCGGAGATCGTCACGCCGCGCTCCGAAATCCGCAAGCTCTACGAGACCGGATCGGGCTCGATCCGCATGCGCGCGGCCTACGAGATGGAAGACGGCGACATCCTGATCACCGCCCTTCCCTATCAGGTTTCGGGAAGCAAGATTCTGACGCAGATCGCCGCCCAGATGCAGGCGAAAAAGCTTCCCATGGTGGAAGACCTGCGCGACGAGTCGGACCACGAAAACCCGACCCGCCTGGTCATCACGCCACGCTCGAACCGCGTCGACGTCGAGTCTCTGATGGCCCATCTCTTCGCGACCACGGACCTCGAGCGCACCTATCGCGTGAACCTGACCATGATCGGCCTCGACGGCCGTCCGCGCCAGTTCGCGCTGCGCGAGCTGCTCTCCGAATGGCTCCAGTTCCGCACCGAGACCGTGCGGCGGCGCCTGCGCTTCCGCTACGACAAGGTCCTCGCCCGGCTGCACATTCTCGACGGCTATCTGATCGCCTACCTCAACATCGACGAGGTGATCCGGATCATCCGCACCGAGGACGAGCCCAAGCCGGTCCTGATGGCGCGCTTCCACCTGACCGACACGCAGGCCGAGGCGATCCTGGAGCTGAAGCTGCGCCACATCGCGAAGCTGGAAGAGATCAAGATCCGCGGCGAGCAGGCAGACCTCGTCAAAGAGCGCGACGCGCTGGAGAGGACCCTCAGCTCCGAGAAGCTCCTGCGCCGCAAGGTGCGCGACGAGCTGGTCGAAGACGCCAAGACCTACGGCGATCCGCGCCGCTCGCCGATCGTGGAGCGCGGCGCGGCCAAGGCCATGGACGAATCGGAGCTGATCCCGACCGAACCGGTCACGGTCGTTCTTTCCGAAAAGGGATGGGTGCGCGCCGGCAAGGGTCACGAGCTCGATCCGAAAGAGCTGTCCTACAAAGCCGGGGACGCCTTCTTCCAGGCGGTGAAAGGCCGCAGCAACCAGCTCGCGGTCTTCCTCGACTCGACAGGCCGCTCCTACGCGTTGCCCGCGCACAGCCTCCCCTCGGCGCGCGGCCAGGGCGAGCCGCTGTCGAGCCATCTCACTCCGCCGCCCGGCGCGAGCTTCGTGGGCGTGATGCTCGGCAACGAAGAAGACCTCTACCTCTTGGCGACCAGCGCCGGCTACGGCTTCATCGTCAAGCTGGGCGACCTGCAAGCGCGCAACCGCGCGGGCAAGGCGGTCCTGAACGTCACCTCCGGAGCGAAGGTCCTGACTCCGCAGAAAGTCCACAACCTGAAGACCGACCGCCTCGCCGCCGCCACCGACACCGGCCGCCTCCTGATCTTTCCCCTCGAAGAGCTGCCGCTCCTCCCCCGCGGCAAGGGAGTGAAGATCCTCCACATTCCCGGAGGCAAGGGAGAGCCGGAAAACCTGATCGGCGTCACCGCGTTGCCGCAAGGGGCGCACCTGATCGTCTACGCCGGCAAGCGGTACCTCAACATGAGGGCTTCGGAGTACGAGCCGTTCATCGGTAAACGGGCACAGCGGGGAAATAAACTGCCGCGAGGGTTCCAGAATGTGGTGGGGTTGGAGGTGGGGTAAGGAATGAAGAGCCGATCTCGCGCTGGAGCCGTTGTCGTCCTGGGTATCTGCCTATCCATCAACCTTGGCTGCTCGGCGTCTACACAGCCCCAGCTTCCAAATGAAGATCAGAAGGAGGCGCTCCTGACGACTCGTGCAAGTGGAACCTTTGAAGTCAAGCTGAGCCCTCAGCCAATGAGCGACGACCTCAATGATGCAACTCTCGGCAGGATGTCCATCGACAAGCAATTCCACGGAGATCTCGAAGCGACCAGCGAAGGCGAGATGCTGACCGCCGTCACGGAGGTCAAGGGCTCGGCCGGTTACGTCGCGGTCGAGCGGGTCAGCGGAACGCTGCACGGCCGCACTGGCTCCTTCGTGCTCCAGCACAGTGGCACCATGAACCGCGGCGTACCGGAATTGACGGTCACCGTGGTGCCGGACTCCGGCACCGGCCAGTTGGTGGGTCTTGCGGGCAAGATGGCGATCCAGATCACTGACGGCAAGCATTTGTACGACTTCGAGTACACGCTCGCCGAAACTCCTTGAAAGCAGGTCGCCAACACCATGAGGCCCGATCCTTCCATAGAGAGAACTCCCCGAGGTCACGACCTTACTTTACTCCGGGAGCTACAAGAGCTCACGCCCGCCGAGCGGATCAAGCGGAATTGTGAGATGGTCGAGCTGATTGAGAAGCTCCGGGCCGCTAAGGCAGAGACCGATGAAACCCGAAGAGATCTTCCGGAATATCGCTGAAGAGCAGACTAAAATGGATAGCTCACAATCTCAAAGAGCCCGCACAAGCGGCGCCGCGGCATCTTCAAAGCTGATCTGGATCGGCATACTCCTGTACTGCGCCTCCATACTCTTGAGCACGTACCTTGGTGAAAGGCTCGAATTTCAGAGCGACGGGCCAGGACAGGATCCCCCCTGGTATTTCCTGCGGCGCCACTTGATCCAGGGTGTGACGGTTGGAGTAGCGATGCTCATCGGAGCTCTGATCGGCGCCGTGGCCTTGAAGCGTCGCCGGGACGGAGCGCAGAGTCTTGCGTTGTTCTGCTTCGCCATTGGCGGTGTTTATGGATGGAGGGCCGTCGTCATTTTGATGAAGACCAGCAACATCATGAACCTTGAGTTGGCCACCTCCTCTTGGCCGACCTTCGACTCCTATTTCAGAGATCCAGTCGTCTGGGCTGGACAGATCGTGTTTGTCGCGACCGCGCTGATCATGGTCGTAGTCCTCAGGATCATGGAGGCTCGCCGGGCCTGACCCGCGGACCCGGAGAACCCGCCGGCATGGGGCCGGGCGCGGTTTGGCGCAAAAGAGGGTAAAGACTCCCGGGAGCCCCGCCCTGAGAAGGGGACTCTCTCGGGGACCTCTCGCGTCGTTGAAGGGGAAAGGGCAGCCGCTGCCCTCTTCGGGGAGACGGTCCCGGGGTGAAGGGCAGCCACTGCCCTCGGCTGGGGATCGGTTCCGGGGCGGAGGGCAGTCGCTGCCCTCGGCTGGGGGATCGTCGCGGGACGGAGGGCAACCGTTGCCCTCGGCCGGGGATCGGTTCCGGGACGGAGGGCAGTCGCTGCCCTCCTCTGGGGGACGGCCGCGGGAGAAAGGGCAGCCATTGCCCTCTTGCGGGGGATCGTCGCGGGATGGAGGGCAACGGCTGCCCCTTGTCGGGGATCGATTCCGGGATGGAGGGCAGCGGCTGCCCTCCGGACGACGAAGGATCGGTTCGGTTCCGGGGAGGCTCAGGTCTGTTCGGGGGAGCCTTCGGAGCCGTCGCCGGAGGCTTCGGGAGAGACCGCTGCCTCCGGCGGAGGGTCCGCGGGCTTCGCGAAGAGCGGCTCGCGCATCTTGGCGCCTTTGGGGCCGCGGGCGGGACGCATGCCGAAGCGGACCAGCTCTTTGTTGGTCGAGCCGAGCCCGCCCCGGAGCAAGCTGCGAATCTGGCGCGCCTTTTCCTGGCCGTTCTCCCGCTCCTCCCGGAGCTGCTGGGTCGCCCGCTGGCTCTCCGCCGCCAGGCGTGTCCGTAGATGGTCCAGCCCGCGCGTGCGGTCCAGCGAAGCTTCGAGCCCGGCGAGGAATTCCTTCAGCAGCGGCGAGGCGTCCGCGTACGGCTTGGCCCCCGTCAGGAGGCTCTCCCATTCCCGCAGCGTATCGGCCAAAGCAATCTTGGGCATGGTCGCTCTTCTCCCGCGAAGTTGACATTTTTCTACCGGAGAGCGGCCGATTTTGTCAATATCCGTCGTCGAATCTATTTCTTCAGCAGCTCCTGGATCTCGCCCCTCAGCGTCGGCACCATGTCTTTGATCACGTCGGAGTGATAGCGGGCGATCCGGCCTTCGCGGTCGAGGATGACGAGGCTCGGCAGGCCGGGGTTGTGGAACGCCGCGAAGACCTTGCGGTCCACGTCGAGGAGGACCGGCAGGTCGAGCTTCCTGGCGCGGAGGAATTCGTCGACCTTCCGGCGCTGCTCGTCCGGGCCGCTGACCTCTTCCAGGGTATCCACGGCGAAGACCTTGACGGGGAGGCCCGACGTCTTCACCCACGCCGCCAGCTCGGAGGTGTGCTCCAGCGCCTTCCAGCAGGGGACGCACCAGGTCGCCCAGAAGTCCAGGACCACGACCGATCCCAGGAATTCTTCGGAGCGCACCGTCTTGCCGTCGAGAGTCTGGAAAGCGACCTTCGGCGCCGGCTGGCCCACGGGGTAGTCTCCCGCGTTGAGGTCCGCGAAGGTCTCCACTGCGGCGCGGCCGGCGAGGGCCGGCAGGGCGAGCGCCGCGCCCGGATCCCCGGCCACGAAACGGTAGCTGCCGGCGGCCCGCACCTGCTGCGCGCCGCTCCCCAGCGCGATGACGGCTTCCCGCAGCCGGTAGGAGGTTGGATCGAGCCCGATCGTGAGGCTGCCGTTGGCCGCCCGCAGCTCCACGTTCACGAGCGCCGACGGATTGCCGGCCGCGGCCGGCTGGAAGCCGGCGATCTCCAGCGGCTCCAGAATGCCGAACCGCAGGGCCGACAGGAACGCCGCGAAGTCTCCCCCCTGCGCGGCCACCACGCCCGGAGGAGCCGTCAGGTGGGCCTCGTCTCCCCCGATCCGGCGCAGGGCGGCCGCGAGGTCCCCCTGGTAGGGCGCTTCGACGTAGTGCTTGTCCGCGCCGATCTGGAGGCCCACGATCCGCCCGTCCCGGGCGACGATCCGCATCGTCTCCCGCCCGTCGGCGAAGAGCGCGAGGAACGCGCCGCTCTTCCCCACGCCGTACTCCCACTTCCGCGGCGTCCGCCGTCCGCCGGGCATCTCCAGCGCGAATTCGAAGGTCTCCCGGAAGGCTCCGGCCTTCTGATAGGCGAGGCGGGACGCCTCCAGGGCGGCCCGGCCCTGCTCGGCCGCACTTGGCGCGGCCATGGCGGGTGCGAGATCTGAGGCGAGCAGCGAGACGGCGGCGAGAAGAAGGATGCGACATAGCGCGTTCATTGGCGACTCCTTGAAGAGGTTCCTATCGCCCTTACGACGCGGCAGACCGAAAGGTTACAGAGGAGGGGCCCCTCTCCCGAGACTGGAAGAAGGGCGAAGAGGATAAGACCAAGGGGGTTCTGCAACGATCGAAAGTGCTCGACCGGTGCATAGATAGATACGCAGGAATCGGAAAAGAGTTTCACCCGAAGCCGGAGCCCGGCCTGTAATGAATCCGCGCGCCGGTTTTCCCATGGCATTGACGCGAAGCAGAGGCAGCGGTAGGATTCGGATAAGTCCAAAGGAAGCAGGAGGATACGCACAGCTCACTGGCGGCCGATAAATTCTGGCCGCGTCCAGCTGTAAATAAGGCAGCTCATCACCGCCATGAGAGACGATCCTTCGATGAGAGCTCCCGATGCAATCCCCCTCAGGTGGAGCATGGTCGTACAGGCGCTGACCCGGCCGTACCCGGTGACCTTTTCCATGGTCGTGCTCGTGTCGCTGGTCCCCTTCTACATCTTCATTGCCGAGCTGCTGCCGGGCCGGACGCTGCACGTCCCCGAGCTGGCTTTGGACCGCGTCATCCCCCTGCAGCCCACCTGGGCGCTCGTCTATGGATTGCTCTATCTGTTCTTGATCCTGCTGCCGGTGTTGGTGATACGTCAGGAAGAGCAGATCCGCCGCACTGTTCTGGCTTATCTGATGGTGTGGATTGCCGCGTATGTTTGCTTTCTGGTATATCCGACCAGGGCCCCGCGCCCGGCCAAGGTGCTCGGAGAAGGATTCGCCGTCTGGGGCCTTCGGTTCCTCTACTCGGCCGACCCGCCGTACAACTGCTTTCCTTCTCTCCACGTTGCGCACTCCTTCGTGTCGGCGCTGGCCTGCTATCGTGTGCACCGCGGGGTGGGAATCGCCGCGGCGCTCTGTGCCTCCCTCGTCGGACTCTCCACTCTGTACACCAAGCAGCACTACATTCTCGACGTCATTGCCGGGATATTCCTGGCCTGCGTGGCCTATATCGTATTCCTGCGCAACGATCCTCGCGCGGAAATCCCCGAGCTCGAACGCCGCCTCGCACCGGTCCTCGCGCTGGGCATTATCGGAATCCTCGGCCTCGTGGTCGTCTGCTTCTGGGTGGTGTACCAGAGGAGTGTCGGCTAATCCCTCGTTGTAGAAAGGGCGGGGACGAGCCCCGCCCCTTTCTAACTGACTTCTTGGCACCCGCTACGGGCAGTTGTGCCACTGCCGGTTGGTCGCCGGCGTGGTGTCGCCGTTGCGGTTCACCACCGAGTCTCCGGTGTAGATGTTGAGGTTCGAGGTCGACCGCGTGCCGCAGAGGAAGGACGCGGACGTCGGCGAGCCGGTCGCGGAGTTGCCATAGAGAACCAGCGGGCTGGCCGCAGTGCCGGCGCCGTCCACGTTGATCCCTTGGCGGGCGTTGGTCACCGTGTTGCCGTGGACGGAGCCGCCGAGGATGTTCGCCGACAGATACCACGGATGCGGCCCCAGGTTGATGCCGAAGTGGCAGTTGCGGACGGCGCCGCAACTGATCGTGTTCTGGGTGACGATCGCGCCCGTGAAGTCGCCGTGCGTGCTGCCGTTGAAGTTGTCGAGCATCAGGCCCGCGAAGACCACCTGCCCCGGCTGGCTGATCGAATTGTTGGCGACGTAGGCGTTGCGCCCGCCGCCGAGGATCAGGCCGATGTCGCTGCTGTCCACGATCGTGTTGTTCGTGACGTTGGCGCGGTCCGAGAAATGGACCGTGATGCCATCCGCCCACATGTTCGTCTGCGAGTTCTGGCCGTTGTTGCGCAGGGTGTTGTTGCTGATCACGGCGTCGTTGCCGCTGAATTCAATGGCGGTGCCGCAGAGCGCGTTGCGAGTCACGTTGTAGGTGAACCGGCAGAAGCTGCAGTTGGACATGCGGGCGTTGAAGCCCCACCGGTTGTTCCCCGCCGCGCACTGGCTGGCCGCGGTGGTGCCGAGGCGGTTGGCGCGGTTGCCGTCGAGGACGATGTGATCGATCGTCACGTCGGACGTGTTCTCCACCGCCAGGAAGCCGCCGACGTTGGCGTTGAAGCTGGGGAGCGCCCTGAGGACGGCGCAACTGATCGCTTCGCAGCTCTGAGTCGAGCCCGCGGTGCCGCTGGTGCGCAGGGTCATCGGCTTGTTGATGAGGACTTGGCCGCCCATCCCGTAGGTCCCCGCGGGGATCTGGAGGGTGCCGCCCAAGGGCGTGTTGTTGATGCACGTCTGCAGCGCCGGAGCGGCGTTGGTGACGCCGTCGAGCACCACCTGCACGCCGGGGCAGAGCGTCACGGTCTGGACGACGTTGATCACCACGTTGGGCGAGAAGGCTCCGAACCAGGCCACGTGCTCCCGCAGCATGCGCCACTGGAAGTTGTACGAGCCCGGCGAGCTGGGCGCCGTGATGTTGAACGTGAACGTCTTCTGCTGCCCCGGCGCGATCGAGTCCGCGCCGGACAGATCCACCCGGCCGGCGCCCCAGGTCAGGTTGTCCTGCGGGTTTTGCGAGCCGAGCTTGATCCCGGCCGCCTGGGTCCAGGTGCTGGTGCCGCTGTTCCTCATGGTGACCGACACGGAGCGGGTCTCGCCGGCGTTCAAGGTCGTGGGCACGCTCTGGGAGACGAACTGCGCGTCGTCCGTGGTCGCCGATGTGACCTGGATCACCACGTTGGTCGAAAACGCGCCGAACCACTCCACGCCTTCGTGGACCATCCGCCACTGGAAGTTGTAGCTCCCCGGAGCACTCGGGGCCGTAATGTTGAAGGTGAACGTCTTCTGCTGCCCCGGCGCGACGGAATCGCCGGACGAGAGATAGATGCGGGTGAAACCGGTCCAGAGGGTGTTGTCCTGGGGATTCTGCGTGCCGAGCTTGTAGCCTCCCGCCTCCGTCCAGGTCGTGGTGCCGGTGTTCTGCATGGTGACCGAGACGGTGCTGACTTGGCCGGGGGCCATGGTCGTGGGCACGCTCTGGGAGATGAAGGCCGAGCCGTTGGCGGCCAGGGACGGCCCGGCGCCGGCGAGCCAGAAGGCGAGCAACAGCCCTGCGGTGAGAACGATCTTCCTGGGAAACATACGGAAACCTCCTTCGTGAAGACCTACCTTTTGGCACAGCAGAATATCGTAACAAGCGTATATAAAGGAAGATCCTCGGCCGGTGCGGCTCCCTGTTACACTTCGCGCCTCGAAAAACGGGGCGAGCTGCGCGCCCGCCCGTCTTCCCTTTCATGCACCGAGGAGAGCAGCAAGGATGGCGATGCAGTTGGAGCGCGAGATCACGCAGGATTTCGAGCGGGCCTCCGCGATTGAATGGCTGGAGACCAACGGGCTTGGCGGCTGGGCGGGCACGACCGTGTCCGGCGCCCACGGCCGGCGCTACCGTGGCCTGCTCGTCGCCGCGACGCGGCCGCCCGCGGGGAGGATGGTCCTCCTCTCCCGGCTCGACGAGGTGATCCACGTCGACGGCGAGGACCATTACCTGAGCTGCAACCGTTTCCCCGGCGCGGTCGCGCCCGAGGGGTACCGATATCTGATGTCGTTCCGCCGGGAGCTGTTCCCGGTGTTCGAGTACGAGGCCGGAGGCGTCCGCCTGCGCAAGACGGTCGCCGCCGTGGACGGCGAGAACACGACGCTCGTCCTCTACGAGGTGCTTCGCCGCGCCGGGCCCGTTCCTCCTCACCCTGCGGCCCTTCCTCGCCTCGCGCGACCACCACGCCCTGACCAAGGCCGATCCGGCGCTCACCCCGGACGTCACGTTCCAACAGGGCGTCCTGCGGCTCCGGCTCGCCGAAGGGACCCCGGAGGTGTTCGTGCAGGTTCCCGGGGCCGACCTCCGCGCCGAGCCCCAATGGTGGCTCCGCTTCCAGTACGAGATGGACTGCAAGCGTGGCTTCGACTTCGAGGAGGACCTCTGGACGCCCGGCGTGCTCGTCCGCGAGGTGGCTCCGGGCGACCGGCTCGGCGTCGTCGTCTCGACAGAGGACCCGGCCGGGCGCGACGCCTTCGCGCTGTTTGACAAGGAGAGGAAGCGGCGCGAGAAGCTTCTGAAGGCGCTTCCCGTGCAGGACGACCTCGCCCGCGAGCTCGCGCTGGCCGCCGACCGCTTCGTGGTCCGCCGCGGACCGGGTCAGAGGACCGTGATCGCCGGCTACCCCTGGTTCGGGGAGCGCCATCGCGACGCCATGATCGCGCTGCCCGGCCTCTGCCTGGCCACCGGCCGCTTCGAGGACGCCCGCAAGATCCTGCGCTCCGCGGCGAGGAGCCTCGACAAGGGAGATCCCGGATCGGCCGACGCTCCGCTCTGGTTCGTCGTCGCCGCCTGGAAATACCTCCAGGCGACGAACGATCAGGTTTTCTCGCGCGAGACCCTGCTGCCGGCATTGCGCAAGATCGTCCGCGCGCATCAGAAGGGGACCCGGTACGGCGTCAGGGTCGACGAAGACGGCCTGCTGATCGCGCCAGCGCCGGACGTCGCGCTCACCTGGATGGACGGCCGCGTTGGAAGCCGGCCGGTGACGCCGCGCTCGGGCAAGGCGGTCGAGGTCGAGGCTCTCTGGTACAACGCCCTCGCCATCCTCGCGGAGATGGAGGAGAGGCTCGGCGATCCCGCGGAGAGCAAGCGGATCGCGCAGCAGGCGCGGAAGGTCCAGAAAAGGTTTCAAGAGCTGTTCTGGAACGAGGAGGCCGGGGCTCTCTACGACGTGGTGGACGGCGAGCAGCGCGATCCGTCCCTGCGCCCGAACCAGGTGATCGCCCTGAGCCTGCCGTTCCCCTTGCTGCCCAAGACCAGGGCGGAGCGGGTGCTCGCGGCCGTCGAGGCCAAGCTCGCCACACCCGTCGGCCTGCGCAGCCTGACGCCCGACGATCCTGACTACCGCCCGGTCTTCGACGGCGGCCCGATCGAGCGCGAGATCGCCTATCACCAGGGCACCGTCTGGCCCTGGCTCCTCGGCCCCTACCTGACCGCCCTGGTCCGCCTCCAGGGCGCCGCCGGCCGCAGAAAGGCTCGGCAGATCCTCGAAGGATGGAAGCCCCGCCTCGCCGAATCCGGCGACGGCTTCCTCCCCGAGGTCTTCGACGCCGATCCGCCGCACGCTCCCCGCGGCTGCGTCAGCCGGGCGTGGAACGTGGCGGAGCTGCTGCGGGCATACGTCGAGGACGTGGGGAAGCCGGAGCCGGTGAAAGAGAAGCCGGCGAAGGCACGGACCCGCAAAAAGGTCTCCTCACCGGATACTCCGAGCTAGGCCAGGGCCGGGAGCTGGCGGGCGGCGTGGCGATGGAAAACTGATGGCGCCGCGTGGAAAGACGGGTGCCGTGGCAGAATCTCTGTCAGCCTACGGCTAAAATTGCCTGGGGTTGAAACCCCAGGCTGGGCTGTGCCGCCCTTGCGGGCGAGGGAGGAGTCGCTCCGCAGGAGCGAGACGATCCAGCTTGGGGTTTCAACCCCAGGTATCAGAGAAAGCCATGAGCACCACGAAGCCGAAGCAGGTCATCCAGGTCGGCAGCCAGCAGATCCCCCTGCCCGAGGGGGTGACGGCGCTGGATTGGGGGCTGGAGCGGGTCAACTACCAGAACCCGCGGATCCGCGCCTTCCTCGGCTGCATCCGGCTGCTCGACGGCATCCTGGAGAGCAACTACGCCCTGCTGCACTGCTCGCCGGAGCGACTGGTCGACATCTGGCGCAAGGTCCGCCAGATCGCCGAGCTGATCCGCAACCGGATCGGCCCGCTGCTGGAGGCCCCCTCGAAGCTCCCGGGCATGGAGGCCGCGCGCCAGCATGCGCAAGCGGCGCTGGAGCTGCTGGAGCGGCACGTGCTGCGGGAGATCGACCGCTTTCCCGACGAGGTGCAGCCCGAGCAGCTCCTGGAGGTGCGCAAGCTGCTGTGCGTCTGCATCGGGCAGCTCCACGCCTTCCTCCAGGACACCTTCGGCGAAATCATGTCGAAGGACCCGCGGAGCTCGCACGACAAGGACTACTTCCTCTCCCGGCGCTTCCCCAAGGACATCGAGGAGGCGGAGTGGCTGCACGCCACGCTGCTCCGGCTGCGCGACTATCTCGACAAGCTGGAGCTGGTCCGCCCGCAGCACCTGACCCAGCCGGCCGCGCAGATGCGGCGCGAGGAGGCGCTGCCGTCGCGGCAGGCCTGGCGCGGCACCAAGTTCTTCCTGGAGATCCTGGTCAACGGCCTGACCCCCAAGCTCAAGGAGATCCTCCCCCTGCGCGGCGTCCGCTTCTATGAGATGGAGCTGCTCGACCGCTATGCGACCGAGATCCCCACCCGCTGCCGCATGGCGATCGAGCTGCACGAGATCGGCAGCGAGGCGATCGAGGGGATCAAGGGCTCGGCGCAGCGCTCGCGGGAGGAGAAAGAGCAGGAGGTCCGCGACCTCCTGACCTCCCACGCGGTGTTCAGCCGCCGGCTGGCCGGCCTGATCCACGATGTGGACAAGCTCCTCCAGGACCTCGTCGCCTTCGCCCCTCTCTGGCTGGAGGCCGTGGAGAAGCGCCGCGCCCTCCTCCTCAAGAAGAGCCAGGAGGAGAAGGGCGAACGCCTCCCCGATCAGGAGGCGCTGGAGCGTTTCCTGGAGTAGGCCACGGGCAGCGCTCCCGCTCTCCCCTTGACCCTCACCTGATCGAAAGTGCAAGCCTTGGGGTCTTTGTCGGGACGCCAGCGGAGGAATTTGGTGCCGTGGCGGAAGCGGTCTCCCGAGAAGTGGTCGTAGCGCACCTCGCAGACCAGGACCGGATCGAGCGCGACCCATTCCGTGGAGCGCCCCTGGGACCACCGGCTGGGACCGCCCGGGGCCTTGCCCGTGAAGCCGGAGCCGCCGGTGTGCGGCGCGAGGATCTTTTCGAGCTCCTTGCGGTCCTCCGCGTTGAAGCTCGACGAGAACCCGACATGGTCGAGCAGCCCCTGGTCGTTGTAGAGGCCGAGCAGCAGGGAGCCCACCTGTCCTTCTGTCTTGGCCGCCTGGGCCCAGCGGAAGCCGCCGACCACGCAGTCGGCGGTGCGCATCCGCTTGATCTTGACCATGGCGCTGCGGTCGCCGGACCGGTAGGGCTCGTCCCCTCTCTTGGCCACCACGCCATCGAGCCCGGCGGCTGCCAGCTCGCGCATCCAGCGCTCGGCGACGGCGCGGTCCGGCGTCGAGGGCGACAGCACGGCGGAGCTCCCCTCGGGGATCTTCCCGAAGAGCGTCTCCAAGCGTTCGCGGCGCTCGTGGAGAAAGGTCTCGACGAGAGACTTCCCCTTTTCGTCCACCAGAAGGTCGAACACGAAGAGGCTCGCCGGGGTCTCGCGGGAGAGCTTGCGGATGCGGCTCTCGGCGGGGTGGATGCGCTGCAGCAGGTCGTCGAAGGAGAGCACCCCGTCGCGCAGGATCACGATCTCGCCGTCCAAGGCGAAGGTCTTGACCGGGAGCCGGAGGAGGGCCTCGACCAGCTCGGGAAAATAGCGGCCGAGCGGCTGGCAGGCCTTGGACTGCAGCAGCACCTGGTCCCCCTTGCGGAATGCGAGACAGCGGAAGCCGTCCCACTTCGGCTCGTAGAGCCAGCCGTCGCCGGACGGGATGCGGTCCACGGACCGCGCCTCCATCGGCGGGAACGGCGGCCGGACCGGCAGCCCGATTTCAGGGAAGTCACCCTCCAGGGCCTCGGCGGGCAGGGCGCCCGCGGTGATCTCAGCGGCGGGCTTGGCGGAGCGGGGTTTCGGAGGCGGTTTTTTCTTGCCGGCTGCGGCTCGTACGGCCATGCCGGGCGGAGGGTGCAAGGGGTGGGCCACGGAGGCCCCCTCCCCGACCCTCCCCCGCGAAGCGGGAGAGGGCGCCCCCGCCCACCTGGATTTGTAGAAAACTTTCTCGCTGTTCTCCCCTCTCCCGCACCTGCGGGGGGAGGGGCCGGGGGGAGCGGGCCCTAGTTCACCGCGCTCGGCACCGACAACCCGAACGGCGCGATCTCGGCGTCGAAGCTGTCGCCGTTCGCCGTGATCATGCGGTAGGTGCCATGCATGGTGCCCACGGGCGTGGGGAGCGGGCAGAAGCTCGTGTATTCGAACTCCTCTCCCGGCCCGAGGACGGGCTGCTCGCCGACCACTCCCGGCCCCTGGACCCGCTGCTCCTGGCCGTTGGCGTCGGTGATGATCCACTCGCGGCTGAGGAGCTGCGCCGTCTCGGCGCCGAGGTTGGAGATCCGGACCTGGTAGGCGAAGAAGTAGTAGCTCTCCTGAGGGTCGCTGCTCTCTTCGTCGTAGAAGCTCCGAACCTGGACCCGGATGCCTCGCGTCGTCTTGTCGCTCATGAGGTGAATTTTACGGCAACGCGAAGCCGCGCAGGCCCTTGGGATAGAATCCGCCGCGTTCCGGACGAGCTTCGTCCCAGGAGGAATGTGCGATGGATTGGCTGAGCAACCCGGAGAGCTGGATCGCGCTGCTGACGCTGACGGTGCTGGAGATCGTGCTCGGCATCGACAACATCATTTTCATCTCGATCCTGGCGGGCAAGCTGCCGGCGGACCAGCAGGGCAAGGCGCGGAAGGTCGGCCTCGGGCTCGCCATGTTCATCCGCATCGCCCTGCTGGCCTCGCTCGCCTGGATCGCCCGGCTGACCAACCCGCTGTTCGAGATCGAGCGGTTCAACTGGGCGTTCTCCGGGCGCGACCTGATCCTCCTCCTCGGCGGCCTCTTCCTGCTCGGCAAGGCGACGCACGAGATCCACGACAAGCTGGAGGGTCAGGAGGGGCACGCCAGCGCCAAGGTGGCCGCCTCGTTCGCCAGCGTGATCGTCCAGATCCTCCTGCTCGACATCGTCTTCTCGCTCGACTCGGTGATCACCGCCGTGGGCATGGCCAACGAGCTCGCCGTCATGATCATCGCCGTGGTCCTGGCCGTAGGCGTCATGATGTTCGCCGCCGGACCGGTCAGCGCCTTCGTCGAGCGCCATCCGACCGTCAAGATGCTGGCGCTGAGCTTCCTGCTGCTGATCGGCATGTCGCTGATCGCCGAAGGGTTCCACCAGCACATCTCCAAAGGCTACATCTACTTCGCCATGGGCTTCTCGGTCTTCGTGGAGATGCTCAACCTGCGGATGAAGAAGATCCAGGGCGCGCCGGTCCACCTCCACCAGAGGTATGCCGAGGAACAGGCGAAGCCCAAGGGCAAGCCGGCGCGGCAGAAGGCGTAGACGTCACGGCTGCCGGAACTGCCCCTCGTCCGCGAGCTCCAGGACGGGGGGCGAGCGAATTTTCGTGTTCCCGACGGCTGAATCCCCGGGAAGCGACGGAAAAGCCGGGTACGGGCCTGTACCTGGGGATCAGGAGGGGGTGAGGGGTCTCCGGAACTGCACCTCCCCGTCCGCGAACTCCAGGACGAGGACCGGCCCGTCGACGGCCCGGATCTCGCCCCGGCCGTAGATCGGCAGGGTCAGGAAGTCTCCCTCCTTCACGTTGGCCAGGTCCACGTCACCGAGCGCCGGCGGCAGGGGGAGGATCTCGGACTGGGAGCGGTTGGGAGGGAGCGGCTCGGCCTGGACGGCGGGCTGGGAGATCGGACGCGAGCAGTTGTCGCAGTTGTTGCACGGCCCCTCCATCTCCTCGCCGAAGTACTCGGCGATCGCCTTCCAGCGGCAGAGGGCGGTCTGGGCGTAGAGGACCATGCGGCGCAGACGGTCGCGGTCCTTCTCCGCCCGCTCCTCGTACCGGCGCGCCATCTCGTCGAGCTCGCCCTGCGGGAGCCCGGTGCGCAGCAGCCGGAATTGCGCGGGCTCCGCCTCCTCGACCATCCCCAGGTCCTTCATGGTCGCGAGCACGACGCGCACCTTCGCCTGCGCCACGTCGCCGGCCCGGTCGTGGATCTCGGAGGCGGTGACCGGCTGGCGGTCCGCCCGCAGGCGCTCCAGCGCCCGGTAAACGGCGGCGAAATGCTCGGGCTTCGGATAGCGGCCGTTGAGGAAGAAGATCTGGGTGTTGCGGTCTTCCGGCTGGTAGAGCAGCACGCAGCGGGCGGGCTCGCCGTCCCGGCCGGCGCGGCCGGCCTCCTGGTAGTAGGACTCCAGCGACCCCGGCAGGTTGTAGTGGATGACGAAGCGGATGTCCGGCTTGTCGATCCCCATGCCGAAGGCGTTGGTGGCGACGATCGCCTCCAGCCCGCCCGCCATGAAGCGGTCCTGGCTCTGCTTGCGCTCGCGGGCGCCGAGCCGGCCGTGGTAGCGGGCCACCTCCATCCCCAGCGACTCCAGGTACTCCGTCACCGCCTCGCAGTCGCGGACCGTCGAGACGTAGACGATGCCCGTCCCCTCGATCTCCTTGAGGAGCTGCGCGAGCTGCAGGCGCTTGGTCTCCTCGTCGCGGACTGGGATCACCTCGAAACGTAGGTTCTCCCGCCAGATGCCAGTGTCGATGACCAGCATGTCCTCGCGGCCGAGCTGGCGCAGGATGTCTTCGACCACCTCGGGAGTGGCCGTGGCCGTCAGCGCCAGCACCGGCGGATTGCCGAGCGCGTCGACGGCCTCCCGCAGGCGCAGGTAGGACGGCCGGAAGTCGTGCCCCCACTGCGAGATGCAGTGCGCCTCGTCGATCACGAAGACGTCGATCGTGTTGGCGCGCAGGGTCTCCAGGAACTCCGGTTGCGCGAGCCGCTCGGGGGTGACGAAGACGAACTCGTGCTGCTCCTTCTGGATGCGCTCCAGGACCTCGCTCTCCTCGCGCGTCGTGAGTGTGCTGTTGACCTGGGCCGCGTCGATCCCCAGCTCCTGGAGCTTGTCGACCTGGTCCTTCATCAGGGAGATCAGGGGAGAGACGATCACGGTCGTGCCCGGCAGCTCCGCGCCCGGGAGCTGGTAGCAGAGCGACTTGCCCGCGCCGGTCGGCATGATCGCCAGGGTGTCGTTGCCCTCGACGACGGAGCGGATGACCTCCTCCTGACCTTCTCGGAGCGACTTGAACCCGAATTTGCGCCGTAATGTGCGGTGGAGAGTGGAAATCTGGATGGCCTCTGTCATGTTGCCTTTCTGGAGCTGAAACAAGGTGCGTGCTCGCGTCGCCTATAGGAGAAGCAACGGTCGTGCCGTGTGCCGCGCCCAACGAAAACCGGCTCCGCTCCGTATAAGGCTCCGGGGTCTCCCGGAAATTGAAGGCGGAAAGTGAGGGAGGAGGGCCGAGCGGACCGTTGACGGAACAGGCGGCGGCGGGCTACAATGCCGCTACAAGATTTAGTGAAAGGAGTATGGGTCGAGCCGTATCGCTGTCCGGATGCGCGCCTGTCGATCTAGCTCTACGAGGAACAAGTTTTTCTGGACGAGGCAATGATGGAAACTTTCGCTGGTACTCTGTTGGTCGGAGCGCTCACGGGCTGGGCCCT
>DASVEF010000239.1:0-5704 GCA_036380715.1 Thermoanaerobaculia bacterium
CCTGACGCAGCAGGGGGATCGCGCGGGCTCGATCGCGAAGCTGCGCGAGGCCGTGCAACTCGCTCCGGCGAACCCGACCGCCCGGTTCAACCTCGGCGTCCTGCTGGCCGCGGAAGGGCCGTCTCCCGAGGCGATCGAGCATCTCGGGGCCGCCGTCGCGGCCAAGCCTCAGGACACGGAAGCGCGGCGCGAGCTGGCGAAGCTGTTGCGCGACTCCGGGCGTCTGGAGGAAGCGGCTCGGGAGTACGCCCGGGTCGTGCAAGAGGCGCCGGCCGACGAGGTGGCGCGGCTCGGCCGGGCCGAGACGTACCTCCGGGCAGGGCGGTACCGCGAGGCCCGCGGCCTCCTGGAAGAGGACCTGCGCGCGCTCCCGCAGAGCGGTCTGTTGACTCACGGCCTGGCCCACCTCCTCGCGGGCAGCCCGGACCTGTCCGTCCGGGACGGCAGCCGCGCCCTGGAGCTGGCCCTCGCCGCCTGGAACGCCCGCCCGGCCCCGGCCCACGGCGAGACCGTCGCCATGGCCTGGGCCGAGCTCGGCCGTTGCGAAGAGGCCGCCCGCTGGCAGCGCACCGCGATCGAGATCGCCGAAAAGGCCGGCTTTCCGGCCGGCGCGCAGGACGGGATGAAGAAGGCTCTGGCGCGCTACGAGGGCGGAGGGACGTGCCGCGCGCCCGGGCGTGCGCCTGGGGTTGAAACCCCAGGCTGAGTTGTTTCGCTCCTGGCGGAGCGACTCCCCTTGCTTCTCGCCCGAAGGGCGATACAGTCCAGCCTGGGATTTCAATCCCAGGCTGAGGGAAATCGCTCGGATCGGGCGTTCTCCTGGTACGGCCTCGATGATCGGGGCCCGCGAGAAGTAAAGGAGTTTCTCCCGTGAGCAGTCAGGTTTCCACCCTCCCGATCCGTATCGCCAATCACAATCAGACCGTCGCGCGTCCGCGTCCCGCGATCGGCATCAGTGTGAATCACAACCAGACGGTCATCACTCCTCTGAAGGGTAGCAACCTAAACCATAACCAGACGGTGCGCCGTCCGGGATTGTCCTATAACCACAATCAGACCGTCCGCCGGCCGGGCCTGGCTTTCAATCACAACCAGACCCTGGTCCGCCGCTAAAAATAGCGCGGTTCTCCGCCCCTCGCCCAACCTGTTCTCTCTTCTGTGTTTCCCCCTCTCCCGGTGACGGGAGAGGGGGCCAGGGGGTGAAGGCTCATCTGCTGCTATGCTACGCGCCGTATGGCGGACCTGATTCTGATCGTGGACGACGAGCCCGGGATCCTCTCGACCCTCGGCGGGATCCTGTCGGACGAGGGCTACTCGACCCTCACGACCACCAGCGGCGAGGAGGCGCTGTCCCTCTACAAGAAGAAGCGCCCGGCGGTGGTCTTCCTCGACGTCTGGCTGGCCGACCGCGACGGACTCGAGACCCTGCAGGCCCTGCGCGAAGCCGATCCCACGGCGGCGGTGGTCATGATGTCCGGGCACGGCACCTCCTCGACCGCGGTCAAGGCCATCAAGATGGGGGCCTACGACTACCTGGAGAAGCCCCTCTCCTACAAGCGGGCGGTCGACGCCGCGGCGGGCGCTCTCGCCTACAAGCGCTCTCTCAAGAAAGGGTCCGCGAAGCCGGCGGCGGAGCGTCCGCGCGACCGTTTGGAGGGCGAGCGCCAGCTCGCCGCTCCGCCGGCCCTGCCGCTCCTCGCCGAGACCGGCCGCGGCCAGCGGACGATCAGCCACTCGACCGTGGTCTACGGTCTGGGGCTCCACTCGGGGCAGCGCACGGGCATGGTGCTCCAGCCCCTGCCCGAGAACAGCGGCATCCACTTCGTGACCCTGCCCACCGGCATCGAGATCCCGGCGCACGTCAGCGCCGTGGCCGACACCGACTACGCCACCACCCTCTCGAGCGAGGGGGGGGAGAGCATCCGCACCGTCGAGCACCTCCTCTCGGCGCTCCACGCCTATGGAGTGAGCAACCTCCTGATCAAGGTGCACGGAGAGATCCCGGTCCTCGACGGCTCGGCCCTGGAGTTCTGCAAGATCCTGGAAGAGGTCGGCGTCGCCGAGCAGGACGAGCCGCAGCGGGAGGTCGTGATCGACCGCCGCTACAAGGTGAACGGAAAGGGAGAGAAGATCCTGGCCATCGAGCCGGCGGAGGATTTCTCCGTGTCCTATCTTCTGCGCTATCCGCCGCCGATCGGCGAGCAGTCGTACGAGTTCACCATGACTTCGGCCGAGGACTATAAGCGGGAGATCGCCCCGGCGCGCACCTTCGGATTCATGAAGGATCTCAAGATGCTCAACGAGCTCGGCCTGGGCTCGGGCGGACGCCTCGACAACTTCATCCTCGTAGGCGAGGACGACGTGGTCAACACCGAGCTGCGCTTCCCCGACGAGTTCGTCCGCCACAAGATCCTCGACATCATCGGCGACCTGTACCTCATGGGCTATCCGATCCGCGGCAAAATCACCGCCCGCCTGACCGGTCACCGCGACAACATCGCGCTCCTCAAGCAGATCGTAACGGGATAGGACGCACGCTTCTCCAGGAGGACGCCAATGAGAGCATCCTGGTACCGCATGGTTCTGATCGCCGCGCTCCTGCCGCTCGCGCTCGCCTGCGAGCGGCAGGATGAGCGAGGGCCGCGGGAGCTCGAGGCCCGCCCCGCGCCTCCCGCCGGGCAGGGATCGCCGCCGGCGCCGGCCGGTCCTTCATCTTCCGATGGAACGGCGGCTCCGCAGGGCGCTTCTCCCGGCGCCGGGACGGACGTCGCGTTCACGCCGCCGCCGCAATCCTGCGACGACCAGGTGGAGGTGCAGCGCGAGTGCTGGACGGAGAAGTTCCCGCCGGATATCTCCGGCAAATCCGATATCTCGTGCAGATTCACCATGCGTTGTTGCGGCAGCGTCGTCCAGCGCTGGACCCGGTCCTATCCACAGGCGGCGGGCCCTTCGGGCGTCGTGCTCTACGACACGCTCCAGACGACGTTCCAGTGCAGGAACGAGCCAACGCCTCTCGGGCTTTCAGACCTGGACGGCGATGGCGAGCCGAACGATCGCGATGCGAATCCCTGGGGCTCCGGCAGCGGAGCCTACCCCTGGGAATGATCAGATAAGCTGTAGCCATCAGAAAAGGAGGCCGTCATGCCTTTCGGAAGCTTGTGGCTGGCCGTTGTGGTTTCCGCTGTCGCGGTGTGGATCGCGAGCTCGATCCTGCACATGGTCCTGAAGTATCACCGGGCCGATTACAAGAAGCTCCCGGATGAGGCCGCCGTCGCCGGGGCGATGCGTCCGGGAGCTCCGGCCCCTGGCGTCTACCCGATCCCCTATTGCCTCAATCCTTCCGAGATGAAGGACCCGGCGGTTCTCAAGAGATACGAGGAAGGCCCGGTCGCGATGATTACCGTGATGAGGAACGGCCCGCCCGCGATGGGCAAGTACCTCGGCCTGTGGTTCCTGTTCTGCTTTCTGGTGAGTTTCGTGACTGGCTATGTTGCGCGGCACACGCTCGCTCCGGACGCCGGCGGCCTGGAGGTCTTGCGGATCACAGGGACCATCGCTTTCGTGGGCTATGGGTTCGGCTACTTCCAGAACTCGATCTGGCAGGGGATTCCATGGTCCAACTCGCTGCGGGGACTCGTGGACGCGGCGGTCTACGCCGTGGTCACCGGGCTGGTGTTCCGCCTGCTCTGGCCGGGCGCTTGAGCCCGGCCGTATAGACCCCGCGCGGCCTCGGGCGTATTTTCTCGTAGATGTTGACGCGATCCTGAGGAGGAAGCGATGAGCCCAAAAACCGCCCGCGCCACCGCAGCGTTCATCCTTTTTCTGTTCTCCGGGCTCGCCTCCCGGGCTGAGCTCGGTTTTTCAGAGACCGAGCTCCGGGACCGCGAGCAGGTTCCCCAGGGATATTTCGGCTGGTCGGTCGCGGTCTCCGGCGACACGGCGCTGGTCGGAGCTCTCAACGACGATGCGGTCTATGTGTTCGTGCGCCAGGATGGAGCCTGGGCCCAGCAGGCCCGGCTCTCGCCGGACCCGGGTCCGGTGGGGATCCGCTTCGGCCTCAGCGTGGCGCTGTCGGGCGACACGGCCGTGGTCGGCGCGCCGTTCGAAGACGTAGGACAACCGGGCGCGGGCGGCGCGGTCTACGTGTTCGTCCGGCGCGACGGTGTCTGGGAGCGGGAGGCGAAGCTGACGGCCGGGTCTTTCGCCCTGTCGGACGCCTTCGGCTATGCGGTGGATGTCTCGGGGAACGTCCTGGTGGCCGGAATCGCGAGCCTCAGTTTCTCCGCCCCCGAGTCCGGCGCGGCCGAGGTCTTCGTGCGCAGGGACGGCGCCTGGACCCGCCAAGCCCAGCTCACCGCTCCGGACGGCAGGCCGGGCGACTTTTTCGGCGGGAGCGTCGCGGTGTCGGGAGGGAGGGTACTCGTGACAGCGCGCCGCTACGACGTCGGCGGCGTCGCCGATGCGGGCGCGGCTTTCGTGTTCGTGCGCAATGGGAGAGATTGGGATCTGGAGGCCCGGCTGACGGCTTCCGACCCCGCTCCCTTCGACCGTTTCGGCACCTCGGTGGACCTCGCGGGCAACACCGCGGTGGTCGGAGCCTGGCTCGACAATCCCGACGAGATTCCCGACGCCGGCGCCGCCTACGTATTCGTCCGCGAGGATGGAGCGTGGACCGAGCAAGCCAAGCTCACCGCGCCCGACGCGGAGACATCGGACCAGTTCGGCTCCGACGTGGCGGTGTCCGGCGACACCGTGGCCATCGGAGCCTGGCGCGAAGACGCCCGCGGCGACGCTTCGGGCTCGGCGTATCTCTTCCGGCGTCAGGGAGAGGACTGGAATCTGTTCTCCAAGCTCACCGCCTCGGACACTCAGGCGCACGACCAGTTCGGTTTCGCGCTCGCGCTGGAGGGTGACACGCTGGTGGTTGGAGCCTTCGGAGCCAGCGAGCAGCAGTTCGATTCGGGATCCGCCTATGTCTTCGCCGGTCCTTTCCTCCGCGTCGTGGCCACGCCCGCGGAGCAGACCGTGCCGGCGGGAGGGGTCGCTCCGCTCACGATCACCGTACGCAACTTCGGCAGCTCGCGCCTGCGCAACGTCCAGGTGAACGTGGCGCCCTCTTGCAGCGTTTCGCTCGGGACTCTCTTTCCCGGGCAGCGGAAGCGGGTTACCTGTCCCGTGACGACCGGCAGCGCGGGCTTCACCTTCGTCTACCTGGTGTTCGTCACGGCAACCCCTCTGGAGGGGCCCCCGATCAGGGCTGTGACGTCCGCGCGGGTGGTGGCGGAGTAGGAATGAAAAGGGATTGGGGCATGGACAATATCCAGGCGGCCGAGGTCACCTTTCCATCGCAGGACCTCGCGGCGGATCTGGCCTTCTATACAAAAGAGTTGGGGTTCCGGTTGGACACGATCTTCCCGGCCGACGATCCGGGGGTGGCCGTCTTGTCGGGACATGGCCTGCGCCTCCGCCTGGAGCGGGGCGCGGCCGTTGCTCCGGGGGTTCTCCGGCTGCTGTGCCGCGATCCCGCCGCCTTCGCCGGGGGGAGGCGGGAGCTGATGGCTCCCAATGGTGTGCGCATTCAGATCGTGGAGGCCGATCCGCGGCTGGAGACGCCTCCGACGCAGCATGCCTTCGTCGTGCGCCGCCTGAAGGACAACAGCCCCTGGGTGATCGGCCGCGCGGGCATGCACTACCGGGATCTGAT
>DASVEF010000240.1:0-30098 GCA_036380715.1 Thermoanaerobaculia bacterium
GGCGCGTACTCGACTTTGCGCTGGAGGATGAAGTGCTCGGGCCGGCCGATGGAGCGCAGGCGCTCCGCGCTCGGGCCGACTTCGACGCCCAGGCCGGCGAAGGAGTACAGGGGCTTGAGCACGTAGCTGTCGAGGTCCTCGGGCAGCTCCTCGAGGTCGCTCAGGAACCAGGCCGGCGGCGAGTAGGGGCTGGTGAGGAACGGCAGCGAGTACTTGCTGATCCGGAAGTACCAGTTCGGGTGCCCCACCCAGTGGACGTCGAGGTCCTTGCGGAAGAGGTCGCCAGAGAGGCCCTTCCTCTCCAGCTCGTCGAAGATCACCCGGTTGTAGATGCGGCGGATGGGCACCTCGCGACCGTCGCGCTCGTAGAAGAGGCGGCCCCCACGCTCGATCACTTCGGTCAGGCAGACCGCCGGGACTCCGAGCAGGCGCTCGGTCATCGCGAAGTCGACCCGCGTCTTCTGCTTTTCGGGCTCGATCTCCAGGAGGACGACCGTCTCCGGATCGGCGTCCGCGACGATGACCTCGCGCAGGCGTTCGGCGTAGGCGCGCTCGTCCAGCCCGTCGAAGTAGGGGGTGAGGTCCGCCGGAATGCCGGCGACGTCGCGGAAGGCCTTTTCGAGCAGCCACTGGAAGGCGTAGAGGGACGGGAAGCCCTGGAGCTCGATGAGCTGGGGCGCGAGCCGGCCGTCCTCGCCGCGCGCGATGGCGAAGTCGACCTGGAGGAAGGTGGTGTGCGCGTCCTCGCCGGGGACTTCGAGGCCGGGGGGGATCGACCGGCCGGTCTTGGCGAGGTGGTCCGGCGAGGTCACCGCCTCCGCGATCTCCCATGCGGCGCGCTGGACCTCCCGCGCCAGCTCCTCGCTCAGGAAGAGCGGCGTCTCAGAGACCCGGAAGTCGGGGACGAGGCCGGCCTCGCGCTCCATGTAGGCCAGGAGGTCGCGGTAGCGCGCCTCGGTGAAGGTGGCGTTGTACCACCGTCGCAGCTCGGGGACCATGGCGGGCGAGAGAGTATCAGATCCCCCGACCGGCCCTCACCCCCGGCCCCTCTTCCACACGCACTCCCTGCCCGGACCCTCACCCCCTAACCCCCTCTCCCACACGCACTCACACCCACCCGGGAGAGGGGGAACCCTGCCAAAAACCTAATTTGTTTTTCTCCCCCTCTCCCAGGGGAAGGGAGTGCGGATGGGAGAGGGGGCCGGGGGGTGAGGGTCCGGGCGGGCGGGCCGGATGGGTGCCTCCCCGGAGGAGGCCCTCAGATCACGAACTCGCCCTCGTGCATCACCTCTTCGCCGTCCATCCAGATGCTGAAGTCGCGGCCCACGCAGTCGATGTGGGTGGTCGAGAGCCAGTCCGCTCCGGTGTGCTCGGCGTAGGGGTGGCCGAAGGCGATGTGGACGCCCGGGATCTTCTCGTCCTGCAGGATGTTGCCGCAGACGTCCCGGATCGCGATGTTGGTGCCGATGGCGAACTCGCCGACCCGGTCGCTGTTCGCGTCGGTCGAGGTGTAGCGGCGGAAGTCCTCCAGCAGCTCGCCGTTGGCGCAGGCGAGGGCGGCGATGCGGGCGTCGCGGATGTCGATCTCCAGCGGCGTGTCGCGCAGGTCGCCGAATTTGCGGCAGAGGTAGTCGCCCACCACGCCGTCGACCACGAAGCGGCCGTTGACGTTCCAGGGCGAGGTGAAGATCTCGCCGCCGGGCAGGTTGCCCCATTTGTCCGAGGAGATGATGCCGCTCGTCTTCACCCACTTGAGGTGAGGCGCCAGATCCGCCACCAGGTCGGTCCCGGCCCTGGAGGTCACGCGGACGGTCTTCGCGGCGCGCGCCTTGGCGATCAGGCGGGAGCTCAGGCGGTCGATCTCCTCGAAGTCGGCGCACATCCCTTCGGTCATGATCCGCCGGTCGATGTTGACCATGTGGCCGTGGCGGATGCGGCGGCGGTTGACCACGTCGGTCATCTCGATCCGCGAACGGAGCTCGCCGCGCTGCGCCTGGGCGGCGAAGATGCTGACCTGCGAGCGGTCGAGGTCTTCCAGGATGGGCTGCGGCATGCCGTCAGCGAGCGGGCGCTCCGCGAAGTCCTCCAGCACGAACAGGCTCCAGGGCGAGCCGACGGTTTCGATCTCGCTCACCAGGGCGGCGGCGATCTCCAGGGTCTCGCGGTCGGTGATCAGGGTGATCCGCTCCTCCGGCCGCAGCCGCAGGCAGGTGTGGATCGCATTATGGGCACCCGGGATCAGCTCCGGGCTCACGTTCATATTAATCATCAGCGATTCCTTCTCATCATTATACGCTCGCGCATCGGCGAGCCCTCACCCCCGTCCCCTCTCCCGTCTTCTCTTCTGCGTTCCCCCTCTCCCGGTGACGGGAGAGGGGGCCAGGGGGTGAGGGACTGCAAGAGCCGTGCAAGGGCTCTCTCAACCTACCCCAGGTCCAGGCCCCGGTGCGTCTCCTGGACGATGTAGTCGACGACCGCGTTGAGATCGTGCGTCTGGTTCCAGACCGCGAGCTGGCGGTCCGCCCCGGTGCCGTAGCGCAGGATCTCCTGGACGTAGTCGAGCGCCTCGCGGCTCCCGAGCTCGTCGACCACGTCGTCCACGAACTCGAGCAGCTCGTTCATCAGCGCCTCGTAGGGCACCTCTTCCTGCTTCCCGTAGTCGATCAGCTTGCCCGAGATGCCGTAGCGCGCGGCGCGCCACTTGTTCTCGTTGATCAGCAGCCGGCGGTAGAGGCGGAACCCGAGGTTCTTCTTGATCAGCTTGTAGAGCTTCACGGTCACGGCCTGGAAGAGAGCCGCGAGCGCCAGGGTCTCTTCAACGCGCATCGACACGTCACAGATGCGGAACTCCAGCGTGTCGAAGAACGGGTGCATCCGGATGTCCCACCAGATCTTCTTGGCGTTGTCGATGCACCGGGTCTTGATCAACAGCTTGATGTAGTTCTCGTATTCCGACAAGCTCTGGAAATGGTCGGGGATGCCGGTGCGCGGGAAACGGTCGAAGATCTTGCTGCGGTAGGACTTGAGACCCGTGTTGCGCCCCTCCCAGAAGGGGGAGTTGGTCGACAGGGCGAAGATGTGCGGCAGGAAGTAGCGGGCGGCGTTCATGATGTGGATCGCCACCTCGCGGTCGTCGATGCCGACGTGGACGTGCAGGCCGAAGATCAGGTTGGCCCGGGCCACCTGCTGCAGGTCCTCGATGATCTCGTGGTACCGGGGATGCGGCGTGATGAGCTGGTCCTGCCAGCGCGCGAAGGGATGAGTGCCGGCGGAGGCGATGGTCAGGCCGTTGCGCCGCGCCAGGGTCGCCACCTGGCTGCGCAGGCGGACCACCTCCTGCCGGGCCTCCCGGATGTCCCGGCAGATGTTGGTGCCCACCTCGATGACGGACTGGTGCAGCTCCGGCTTGAGCTGGTCCTTGAGGAGGTCCTGGCCCTCCGCCAGGAGCTCCTGGACGTGGGAGCGCAGGTTGCGGGTCTCCGGATCGATGAGCTGGAACTCTTCTTCGATGCCCAGCGTGAACAGGTTCCCGTCCGCCATGTCCCCTCCGCCGCGGCGGTGCCCGGGTCAGCGCTCGTCCGCCGCGTAGGAGCGGACGAACTCTCCCCAGGTCAGGTTGTTCTTCCCCTCGACGTGGTTCTGCGCCTTGCGGATCGCCATGCTGGCCGCCGCCTCGACCACCCATTCGAAGTTGTCCTCGCCGACCGAATTGACGTCGGCGTCCGGCGCCGGATTGCAGAAGTCGATGGCGTACGGCACGCCGTCGCGCACCGCCAGCTCGACGGTGTTGAAGTCGTAGCCCAGCCCCTTGTTGAGCTTGAGCACGGCGTCCTCGACCTGGTCCAGCAGATCCTGGCGCACCGGCGGACCGCCGCGCACGTAGCGCAGGTGGAACGGCTGCCGCGGGTCGTACAGCATGATCCGCACGTTGTCGGAGTCGATGCAATAGCAGCGGAAGTACTCCTGGAAGACGATCTCTTCCTGGAGCATCATGACGAGCTCGCCGGTCTCGCCGTAGACGCGGAAGAACTCGTCCGGGCCGGTCAGCCGGTAGACGTGCTTCCAGCCGCCGCCGGCGAACGGCTTGAAGAAGGCCGGCCAGCCGACGTAGCTGAAGATCCCCTCCCAGTCGAGCGGATAGGCGAGGTTGCGGAACGACTTCGGGCCGGTGTCCGGCGGATGGTCCTTGGACGGCAGCAGCACGGTCTTGGGCACGGCCACGCCGATCTTGGTCGCCAGGCAGTTGTTGAAGAACTTTTCGTCCGCGCTCCACCAGAAGGGGTTGTTGACCACCGCGGCGCCGTTGAGGGCCGCGTTCTTCAGGTAGGCGCGATAGAAGGGAACGTCCTGGGAGATGCGGTCGATGATGACCGCGTACGGCGTGGGCTCCCCCTGAATCAGCTTGTCCAGGTGGACGGGCTCGGCGGTGATGCCGTCGACCTGCTTGCTGTTGACCCTCTCGATAAAGGCCCAGGGGAACGAGTCCTCCTGGCCGAACAGAATCCCGATCTTTTTCATCCCTCTCGGCTCCCTAAGAAATCAAAATCGGCGCAACAGTACCACAGGGCGGAGCCGGGCCGGCTTACGCTTGACAGCCGCCTCCCCCATCCCCCAAACTAGGCCCAGTCTCGGCGTCCACGCTCCCTTCGGGGAAGGCGTGGCGGCTCTCAAGAGGCTTGGGCGGCCCACGGAGCCGGGCGGGTTGGGACCCGCCGATGAGGGACTCGCCTAGAAAGGAGGTGGTCCAGTGGATAGTAGAACTGGTTTGACGGAGGTGGCGTCCTCGTAAGGGGATTCCTCCAAGCGTCAAGTGGCGCTTCCGAAGGGCGATCCCCCACGATTCGGGGAAACCCAACGCCACCGACACAGACCGAAAAAGAGAGCCCCGGCCTCGCGAGAGGCCGGGGCTTTTGTTTTGGCCTGGGACGCTAATCGCGCCGGAGGTGGATGCAGGTCGATGGCTTGAGCCGGGGAAAGGAGACGGGCTTTGCGCGTCTCCAGTCCACATGATCCGCCGAGTCGTGAGTCGCCCAGAACTCCCGCTCCTCCTCGTCAGACTCAAACTTCGGGATCGGTTTCAAGCTCTTGCGCTCTGGCATGTTCCTGCCTCCTGGCTATAAAATACCGCATCCAGGAACAGGATGCCATGGATCTCGATCCCGCAGATACCGCTGCGACGGTGCGCCGCCTCCACGACCAGGCCAAGCAGGAGAGCCTGCGGATCACGCAGCATGCCCAGCAGGAGATGGCGGAGGAAGACATTCTCATCTCGGACGTACTCGCGGCGCTCCGCTCTTGCCAGATCGTCGAAAACTACCCTGAGCACCGCCGAGGCCCGTGCTGCCTGGTCTGCGGCTATACTGAACAGGGACGGCCTCTACACGTGGTCTGCACGACGACGAAGCCGCTCCTGATCCTGATTACCGTGTACGAACCGAAGCCGCCGAAATGGGTAACCCCGACGCAGAGAGGACAGAGGCCATGAAGTGCAGCATCCAGGGGTGTCCTGGCGAGTACGAGCAGAGGGAGGTTACCCACACCGTCCGCCACAAGGGCAAGATCGTCGTCATCGACCATGTCCCAGCGGAAGTCTGCTCGGTCTGCGGTGACGTGTTGTTGACTCCCGAGACGGTCCGCCATATCGAGGCGCTCCTTCAGACCAAGCCTGAGCCGGCTCAGACGGTCCCTCTTTACGAGTACGCGTAGATCACAGCGTAGACCGGAGAATCACCAGCTCCAGGCTCATCGTGACCTCCATCCCATCCAGCCCCTCGATTCTCTTCCTCTCGCTCTCCCGCGCTCCGCGGTACGTCGAAGCCAGCACGTCCCGGATCGCCGCCGCGTTCAGCCTCGCCCAGCGACGCAGAGTGCGGTGGCTCTCCAGCTCGAATTCCCCCGCGAAAGCGGCGAGGGTCCCTTCCAGGCGGCTCTTCAGCACTCTTTCGCCGAGGACAGCTTCGCGCAGCTCGATGAGGTCGTCCTCCCCCGGAACGGCCACCAGCAGACGGCCTTCGGGAGACAGGACGCGCCGGTATTCCGCTGAATTCCGCCGCGCGGTGAGCGACGTCAGGAGGTCGAAGGAGCCCTCGGCGTACGGGAGCCGGCGGTCGGCGTTCACCACGAACCAGCTCACCTCGGGCCAGCGCCGCGCCGCGAGGTCGATCGCGGGGACGGAGAGGTCGATTCCGTGCCCCTCGATTCGCCGTTCCCGCGCTAGCGATCCCAGGTAGAACCCTTCTCCGCACCCTACGTCGAGGACCGCCGTGCGCTCCGGCAAGGAGAGGCCGTCGATCGTCTCCAGCAGCGCTTGGAGCAGGAAATCGCCGTGTCCCGCTTCCAGGAATCGCCGCCGGGCGAGCGCCGCCTCCCGCGAATCGCCGGGGTGCTTGGACCGCCGGTCCTGCGGCTGGAGCAGGTTGCAGTAGCCGCTGCGGGCCAGGTCGAAGGAGTGCCCGCGCGGGCAGGCGAAAGCGCGGTCCGTCCGGGTCAGGGACTCGCTGCAGCCGCGGACGGGACAGAGGAGGGTGACCATGGCGCAGAGTATGAAACACTCCCCGCTCCATGAAGATCCTCTACGGCGTGGTCGGCGAGGGGATGGGGCACGCGGTGCGGTCGCGGGTGGTGATCGAGCGCCTGCTGGACCAGGGGCATGAGGTCGAGATCATGGCCTCGGGACGGGCGGCGGACTTCCTGGCTTCCCGGTTCCGCGGCGTCCGGCGCATCCACGGCTTCCACATCGTCTACGAGGAGAACCGGATGAAGCTCGGGGCCACGGTGGGCGCCAACCTGCTGGCCGGCGCGGGGGGCATTCCGGAAAACGTCTCGGCGTATTTCGAGCTGATCCGCAAGTTCGCGCCCGACGCGGTGATCAGCGACTTCGATTCCTGGACCTACGTCTACGCCAAGGCGCACGGGCTGCCGGTCGTGTCGATCGACAACATGCAGGTCATCAACCGGTGCGAGCATCCGCCGGAGGTCCTCGCCGGGCATGAGGTGGACTACCGGCTGTCCCGGGCGTTCATCCGCAGCAAGCTCCCCTTCTGCCATCACTACATCATCACGACCTTCTTCTATCCCACGGTCCGCAAGCCCCGGACGACCCTGGTGCCGCCGATCCTGCGGCCGGAGATCCTGGCGGCGCGGCCGATGCGGGGGGATCACCTGCTGGTCTATCAGACGGCCGAGGGGAACACCGGCCTCGCGCGGACTCTCGCGGCCACCCAGATGGAATGCCGGATCTACGGCATGCGGCGGGGCATCCAGGAAGAGCAGGTTGAGGGGAACCTGCGCTACCGGCCTTTCAACGAGCAGGTCTTCATCGAGGACATGGCCTCGGCGCGGGCGGTCATCGCAGGCGGCAGCTTCACGGTCATGGGCGAAGCCGTCTATCTGCGCAAGCCGCTGCTCTCGGTACCGGTGCGCAAGCAGTTCGAGCAGGTCCTCAACGCCCGCTGGCTCGAACGCCTGGGATATGGCCGCTATGCGGAATCGCTGACCGAGCCGGAGGTGGTCCACGGCTTTCTTGCGGGGCTTTCGGAGCATGAGGAGCGCCTGGCCGGCTATGAGCAGGACGGCAATGAACGGCTGTACGCGGTGCTGGAGGAGGCCCTCACCCCCTAACCCCCTCTCCCACACGCACTCACACCCACCCGGGAGAGGGGGAACCCTGCCAAAGACTGACTTGCTTTTCTCCCCCTCTCCCGGGGGAAGGGAGTGCGGATGGGAGAGGGGGCCGGGGGGTGAGGGTCTGGCCCGGCTAGAATCCTCGCCATGTGGAAGCCCGGCGACCGCCTCACCCATCGCTTCAACCCCGACCTTGGGCCGGGCACCGTCCGCGAGGTTCGAGGGCGCAACGTCCTCGTCCACTTTCCGGACGCGGGCCAGACGCTGGGGTTCGCGGTGGAATCGGACGCTCTGGTCGCCTTCACGCTGAGCCCGGGAAGCCGGGCGCGCCTCCAGGGGAGCGGCGAGACGGTGATCGTCGAGTCCTGCGAGGACGGCCGGTGCCTGCTGGAGGACGGCCGCGAGGTCCTGATCGACGAGCTGTGGCCCATCCCCGTGGAGCTGTCTCCGATCGAGCGGCTGACGCGGGGGCAGGTGGACGCTTTCGCGGATTTCGCCAACCGGCTGGACGGCCTCAGGCTCCTGCGCATCCGCGAGGCGGACGGCCTGGGCTCCTTCCTCGGCGGGCGCATCCAGCTCTTCCCTCACCAGCTCTACGCGGCCGAGCGCGCCTGCCACAGCGATCCCGTGCGCTGGCTGCTCGCGGACGAGGTCGGCCTGGGCAAGACGGTCGAGGCCTGCCTGATCATGAACCGGCTCCTCTACTCCGGCCGGGCGGACCGCACGCTCGTGGTGGCCCCCGAGACGCTGACCCTGCAGTGGCTCGGCGAGCTGTGGCGCAAGTATCACCAG
This sequence comes from Thermoanaerobaculia bacterium, assembly GCA_036380715.1. Taxonomy (GTDB): domain Bacteria; phylum Acidobacteriota; class Thermoanaerobaculia; order Multivoradales; family UBA5704; genus UBA5704. The sequence continues at coordinate 8,416 of DASVEF010000240.1, forward strand.
ACCTTCGCCCTCCTCGACGCCAAGCGCCTGGCGGACGTGGCGCGGGACTACGGGCCGGACTTCAACCCGTTCGAGGTCCATCGCCGGGCGATCGTCGGTCTGGAGACGCTGGCCTCGCGCCGGCGGCTGACCGAGCAGGCGGTGGAGGCGGGGATCGACCTGCTGGTCGTGGACGAGGCGCACCACCTGCGGCGCCCGCCGGGGCATCCCGGCAACGAGGCCTATCGCGCGGTGGCGCCGATCGCGGCCCTAGGGCGACATGTGCTGCTGCTGACCGCGACGCCGCTGGAGGACGACGCGCACGGTTTCTTCCGCCTGCTCCAGCTCCTGCGTCCCGAGGAATTCCCCGAGGAGTCGTCCTTCGAGGAGCGCCTCGCCCGCCGCGAGCCTCTGCCGCCGTGCACCAGCTCCACCCGGCGGGCCGACATCGGAGGACTGCCGCCGCGGGTGCCGGCGCCGGTCGAGATCGAGGACCCGGGGTGGGAGCCCCTCCTGGAGCTGGAACGCCGGATGCGCGCGCTGCCGGCCGAGAACCCGGTCGCCGAGCGCCGCAAGGCGGACCGCGTCGTGCGCGCGCTCTCTTCCCCGGTGGCCTTGGGAGCCGTGGTGGAGCGGGACGACGCCGAGACGCTGGCGCGGATCGCCGAAGCCGACAGGGCCGACCCGCGGGTCCGCTGGCTGCTCGACCAGGCCGTCCGCTGGCAGCAGGCGGGAGAGAAGACGCTGGTCTTCGTGGCGCACCGCGAGACTCTCGAACGGCTCAAGGACGCGATCGAGAAGTCGGGCCGGGCGCGTGTGGGCATCTTCCATGAGGACCTCTCGCCGGAGCGGCGGGACATCGAGGTGGCGCAGTTCCGGCTGCCCGACGGGCCGGCTCTCCTGATCTCGACCGAGGCGGGCGGCGAGGGGCGCAACTTCGAGTTCTGCCGCCGGCTCATCCTCTTCGATCTCCCCTGGAATCCGGCCGTGGTCGAGCAGCGGATCGGGCGTCTCGACCGCATCGGCCGCACGATCCCGACCGAGATCGTCTACTTCCGTCCGCCGGCCGGCTTCGGCCGCGCCGTGGCCGCGCTCTACGAGGCGGTCGGGCTGTTCCAGGAGCCGCTGGGAGGGCTCGTGCGGGAGCTGCGGCACGTGGCCCGGGCGGTGGAGCGCGAGGCCCTGCGCGGTCCCGAGGAGCCGGACCCGGCGGTCTTCGCGGACGTCCTCCAGGAGGCCGAGCAGGCGCACACCCGGGTCCAGCAATCCGCCTATCACGAGCTGCACCGCGACCCTTACCGTCCGGAGATGGTGGCGGAGATCCTCGCCCGCGTACCGCCGGACCTCGACGGGCTGAACGAGGACGTGGTCATGCGCGCCCTGCACCGCTTCGGGTTCGAGACCGAGGAGCAGAGCGGCCGGCGGACCTGGCGGGTCGAGTTCGGCTACGAGGCGCTGCTGGAGCACATCCCGGGCGTGCCGCCGGGGTCGAGCTGGCTGGGCACCTTCGACCGCGAGGAGGCGGTCGAGCGCGAGACCCTGGACTTCTTCGCCACCGGCCATCCGCTGGTCGAAGGCATCCTCGCGGAGCTGGAAGAGGGCCGGCGCGGCCGGGTCGCCCTCCTCCAGGTCCCCGGCGACGAGGAGGTTTTCGGCCTGCTCGCGATCTACAAGCGCGGCCCTGCCTTCGAAATGATCGCTGTGGACAACAAGGGCCGGCCCAGGCCCGACCTCGCCGAGACCCTGGCCGCGCAGGCCCTGAAGCCGGAGGTCATCGACGCCAAGAAGTGGACCGGCCAGGCGAGTTGGGGCAAGGTCATCCAGAGGATGGCCGCGGCGCTCCCTATGGGAGAGGAGCCGCAGGCGGTCGCGGCGTTCCGAGTGCGGAAGAGGGGATGATCAAGAGGGGACAGAAAAGCCTGGATTTTTCCCATCTCATCCGGTAAGGTCGGCCGGATGAATGCGGATCCGCGCATTCATGCTGAAGCGAAAGGAGTACCCATGAAGCACAGATTCATCGCGCCCACTCTGCGCCGCGCGCTCATCGTCGTCGCGCTTTTGACCGCCCTGGCCACGATGGGAATCTTCGCGGCCCCCTCGATTGACGCCGCAGCCGGCAGCAACTGCACCTACTACAGCAACGCGTCCAAGACGACGGTAGTTGGCCAGTACGGCTACGACTGCTGCAACAACCGGGTCGCCTGGGGCACCAAGACCCAGTACTCCACCTGCTCGTCCGCCTGCTTCATCTGCTATCCGCCGCCGCGCTGAGCCGTCGACCGGTATGACTGAGCTCGGCGGCGCTCCTTGCCCGCCGGGCTTCGTCTTGTGGGATGATGTCAGTCGTTGACAGGAGCCCTCCATGGCTGACATCGGCTCGACCTCTTCCAACAACACTCCCGCCCGCCGCCGCGGGTGCGGCAAGCCCGCCCTCTTCCTCATTCTCCTGCTGCTGATCGGGATCGGCGGGTTCGCGCTCTACGCCTGGCTCATGCTCGACGTGTACAGCTACTCCTCAGGAGACCGCGCGGGGTACGTCCAGAAGTTCTCGAAGAAGGGGTGGATCTGCAAGACCTGGGAGGGGGAGCTCGCCATGGTCAACCTCCCCGGCGCCATGCCACAGATCTTCCAGTTCAGCGTGCGCGACGACGCGGTCGCGGAGCGCATCAACCAGACCCTGGGCCAGCGGGTCACGCTGACCTACGAGCAGCATGTCGGGGTGCCCACGAGCTGTTTCGGCGAGACCGACTATTTCGTGACGGATGTCCGCAGCCTGGAGACTCCGGGCTCTCAGGTTCCCCAGGTCCCTCAGCCTCCGGCCCGCCCACGGCCGGTCCGCTAGAGCCGGGGTGAACCGGAGCATCCGTTGCCCGCAGGCTGCGGGCGGAGGTCCAGAAAAAATCCCCCTCTTGCAAAATAGTACGATCGTTCGTATAATGCTCCCATGGGGAAGGGAGCCGAGACCCGCGAGCGCATTCTTGACCAGGCGGCCCGCATCGCCAGCCGCGATGGCCTGGAAGGGCTGACCATCGGCACGCTGTCGTCGGAGCTGGGCCTGTCGAAGAGCGGGCTCTTCGCCCATTTCGGGTCCAAGGACGAGCTCCAGCTCCAGGTGCTCCAGGCCGCGGTCCAGCGCTTCGAGTATGGGGTCATCCGCCCGGCCCTGACGGCGCCGCGAGGAGAGCCGCGCATCCGGGCACTCTTCGACCGCTGGATCTCCTGGGTCAACCAGGAGGACATGCCGGGCGGCTGCATCCTCATCGCCGCCTCGGTCGAGCTCGACGACCGCCCCGGGCTGCAGCGCGACTTCCTGGTGCAGGCCCATCGCGCCCGCGTGGCCGCGCTCGCCAAGGCGGCGCGCATCGCCATCGAGGCCGGCCATTTCCGTCCGGACCTCGATCCCGAGCAGTTCGCGTTCGACTTCTACTCCATCACCCTCGGCTACAACGATTCCAAGCGGCTGCTGCGCGATCCCAGGGCCGACGACCGGGCGCGCGACGCTTTCGAGCGGCTGCTCGCCTCCTGCCGCGCCTGAGCGCAGAGAGAAGAAAGGACGGGCCGCCATGTACCGCTTCCAAAACAGCACGATCGTTCGTACAGGAGAACCGACATGTCCCAGGCGTACATCCTCGATGCCGTCCGCACTCCACGGGGACGCGGCAAGGCGGGCAAAGGCGCCCTTTCCCACATTCACCCCCAGGAGCTCCTGGCGCAGACCCTCAACTGTCTCGCCGAGCGCACCGGCATCGACCGGCAGGAGGTCGATGACGTGGTGGCCGGCTGCGTCTCCCAGACCGGTGAGCAGGGGGCGAACATCGCCCGCAACGCCCTGCTCGCGGCCGGCTGGCCGGTCGAGGTGACCGGGGTCAGCCTGAACCGCTTCTGCGGCTCGGGGCTCCAGGCGGTCAACTTCGGAGCCCTGGGCGTGATGGCCGGCGCTCAGCGTCTGGTGGTGGCCGGAGGAGTGGAGAGCATGTCGCGGGTCCCGATCGGCGCCGACGGCGCGGGGCAGGACGGCGGCAATCTCCATCTGCGGGGCAAGGTCTTCCAGGTGCCCCAGGGGATCAGCGCCGACCTGATCGCCACGCTGGAGGGCTTCTCCCGCGAGGACGTCGACGCTTTCGCCCTGGAGTCGCAGCGGCGGGCGGGCCAGGCCCAGAAAGAGTGCCGCTTCTCCCGCGGCCTCTTCCCGGTGCGCGACCCTGAGACGGGCCAGGTGGTCCTGGAGAAAGACGAGCACCTGCGGCCGGACACCACGCTGGAGGGCCTGGCGCAGCTCACCCCGTCTTTCGCGGCCTTCGGCGCCTCCCATCCGGAGGACAGCGAGGAAACCTGGGACCAGATCGCGCTGCGCGGCTATCCCCAGGCGCAGGAGATCCGGCACGTCCACACCGCGGGCAACTCCAGCGGCATCGTGGACGGCGCCGCCGCCGTGCTGCTCGCCTCGGAGGAGTACGTGCGGGCGCACGGCCTGAAGCCGCGGGCGCGCATCCGCGCCACGGCCACCGCGGGCGCCGAGCCGGTGATCATGCTCACCGCTCCGACCCCGGCCTCCCGCAAGGCGCTGCGCAACGCGGGCATGGAGCCCGCCGACATCGACCTCTGGGAGATCAACGAGGCCTTCGCCGCGGTGCCGCTGCAGACGATCCGCAACCTCGGGATCGACCCCGGGAAGGTCAACGTCAACGGCGGCGCCATCGCCCTCGGCCATCCGCTGGGAGCGACCGGCGCCATGCTGCTCGGCACCGCCCTCGACGAATTGGAGCGCCGGGGCCTGTCCACGGCCCTCATCACCCTGTGCATCGGCGGCGGCCAAGGGATCGCCACGGTAATTGAAAGGGTGTGAGGAGGACCCAAAGGACGACAGGGACAGCACGGACTTCCTCTTGGTCCTTGCTGTCCGTGCTGTCCGTGAAAGTCCCTGCAGTCCTTGTCCCAAGAAACCAGGAGGACGATATGAGCCCATGGACCGACGACACCCTGCGCATTCCGGCGCTCGACGGATTCGAGCTGGCGGCTACGCTCTACGAGCCCGAGCGAGGGGGCGAGAACGGCGTCGCGGTGCTCGTGAGCTCCGCCACCGCGGTGAGGCGCGGCTACTACGACGGCTTCGCCCGGCACCTCGCGGACCAGGGCTTCTCGGTGCTGACCTACGACTACCGGGGAATCGGCGGCTCGCGCCCGCGGAGCCTGGCGGGGTTCAAGGCCCGCATGCGGCAGTGGGGACAGCAGGATCTGGCCGGGATCCTGGAGTGGACCGCCGGCCACCTGCGCCCGCGCAAGCTCCTGGTGGTGGGCCACAGCGTCGGCGGCCAGATCGTCGGCCTGGCCGAGAACAACGAGCGGATCGACGGCCTGCTGGCCGTGGCTTCACAGAGCGGGTACTGGGGCCACTGGCCCTCGCCCACTCGCTATGACATCGCGCTCCGCTGGTTCGTGCTCGTGCCTCTCCTGACCCGCCTCTACGGCTACCTCCCCGGCAAGTTCGGGACCAAGGAGGACTTGCCGGGCGGCGTGGCCCGCGAGTGGGCGCGCTGGGGGCGCCGTTCCGACTATCTCTTCGAAGAGGCGCTGCGCGCCGGCTTCGAGCGCTTCCGCAAGCCGATCCTCGCCTACAGCTTCGCCGACGACCCCTACGCTCCGCGCGCGGCCGTCGAGGGGCTGCTGGATTTCTACTCGGAAGCCGATGTCACCCACCGCCACATCTTCCCCGCCGACGTCGCCGTGGACGAGATCGGTCACTTCGGGTTCTTCCGCGACCGCTTCCGGGAGACGCTGTGGAAAGACGCGGCGGCGTGGCTGCGGAAGATGTCCGCGCCCGGGGTTCAAACCCCACACCGGGGCGTATCGCTTCTCCGAGGCGAAAAGGCCGTGAGAGGAGTCGCCCGCAAGGGCGGGACAGCCCAGCCTGGGGTTTCAACCCCAGGTGTCAGGACGCCGTCCGCAGCCGTTTGAGCGCCTGGATCTGCCCGGCGTGGTAGATGTCATGGAAGGCCACGCCGACGATCAGGTCGCTGAGCAGCGTCTTGCTGCCGGCAGGGATGAGGTCGAGGTCCTCCTCGGCGATCCCGGCCACGGCCTCGCGCAGCTCGCGGTGCATGGCGCCGAGCAGCTCGAGGTCCTCCTTCCAGGCCCGATTGCTCGGAGTGTCCGGATCGAAAGGCCGTGGGAACCAGTTGCTCCCCTGGAGCGGGAACGAGCCCCGCTCTCCTCCGCGGATTCGTCGCGTTATCGCGTATTTCCAGTAGGCGGCGTGGACGGCCAGCTCCCAGATGTTGTGGCGCCCGGGAGCCGGCCGCCAGGCCGCCTCCTCGGCGTTGATCCCGCGCAGCGATCCGCGCAGGGTGGTGCCGTGCCAGGACTTCTTGTCATAGCCCTGATCGATCGTCCGCAGCAGCAGGGTGACGCGCGGTCCCATGGTCAGGCCTCCAGACCTCAGTGCACGACGCTGTTGAGAGCGTCGATGATCGCCGGCACGTCGTCGCTCTCGCTCATGCCGATCAGCTCGACTGCCTTGCCCACGATCCCGATGGGGTTGGCGATGAGCTTCCCCAGGAACGAGACCTTGCCGTCGAGCGCTTCGATGGTCAGAGCCTGGAGCGCCGGTCCCTGGTGGGCCAGGATCACCGCGTGGTTCCAGGCGTCCTGGCGGGCCACGTCCATGCTGAAGTTCAGCACCTCGGCCGCATCCCTGCGGCCGACCCTCTCCAGCAGATTGATGAGGGGAGAGAACCGGCCGATCACCGCTTGGACGCCCTGGATGAGCGCGGCCAGGATCTGGTTGATCTTGAAGAAGTCGCCCTGGAGATCCTGGATCGCGTCGCCCGGGCAGATCTGCGCGGCCGCGATCCCCAGGTCCAGGTTGATGTGGGCGTTCATCCCCACGAGCAGGTCCTGCAGGATGATCTCCTCAGGATTCTCCATGGCGGTGAACGCCACCTTCCAACTCCGCGTCGGCGTCCCTCCGGCCTGCCAGGCGGTGAGGGCCGCGAAGTAGCGGTTGGCGAAGGTCGTGTCGAAACGTTCCATGCGCGGACCGTTGTCGAAGAATCCGCGATCGATCCCGCGCTGCACCTCCAGCGTCACTTGGCGGTAGAGGGCCGGGAAAAAGCCGAGGCGGCTGTTGCTTGCTTTGGCCTCGGCGATGATGGCGTCGAGGCTCTGGATCACCTCTTGGATGTTGCCGGCCTGCATCGATCCCCTCAAAACTTGAACGAAACGCGGGAGTAGACGAATCTGCCGTTCATGCCGAACGGCGAGTGGCTCGGATAAGTGAAGATGCCGAGGTTCGAGTTCTCCGGAAGGTTGCGGTCGGGGAAGGTGTCGAAAAGGTTTTGCGCGCCCACGGCGAACGTGAACCGCGGGAAGTTGTACCCGATCTCGAAGTCGGTCAGCCACTCGGCCTCGAAGTCCTGGCTCACGACCTGCCGGTCCACCAGGCAGTACTCGCCGTAGCGGCTCTCCCGGAGCGTGGCGAAGAGCTTGCCGCGGTCCCAGTCGCCCGCCAGCCGGAGGTTGTCCTTCGGCTGCCCGCACTCGACCCGCCGCCGCTCGATGGCGTCGAACAGGACCTCCTGCAGCCCGGTGAGCTGGGGAGGCGTCTGGGCCACGCGGACGACCTCGTTCTCGGTCGAGTTGTAGCCGGCCGACAGCCGGAGGTTCCCGGCGCTCCGCAGCGCCAGCGCGTAGCTCGCCCTCACGTCGTAGCCCTCGGTGCGGGTGTCGATGGCGTTGGTGAAGAAGCGGGCGCCGGTGACGTTGAAGGGCGCGAGCAGGGCCGCCACCTGGGCTCCGGTGAAGTTGCCGGAGAGCACGATCCGGTCCTCGATGTCGATCTGGTAGAAGTCGGCTCCGGCCTCGAACCGGCTCGTCGGGCTCCATACCAGCCCCAGGCTGCGGTGCTCGGACTCCTCGGGCTCCAGGTCGCGGGCGCCGAGCGCGCGGGCCACCGGGCTGCCGACCGGGAAGGTGCCGACCTCGAAAGGCACGAGCACGCCGCCCACGGCCAGGAAGTTGGTGCTGGTGGTCGCGAAGAAGGCCTGGCCGAGCGAGGGGGCGCGGAAGCCGGTGCTCACCGCGCCGCGCAGCACCAGCGCCTCCACGGGCTGGAAGCGCAGCGTCAGCTTGTAGTCGCTGGTGCTGCCGAAATCCTCGAAGTCCTCGAAGCGCCCGGCGATCCCCATGCGGAGCTTTTCGAGCACGTCTCCTTCGAGGTCGACGTAGGCGGCGTAGCTGTCGCGGTTCGCGTCCACCTCGTTCGCGGGACGGAAGCCGGGGAACACCTGCGCTCCCGCCGGCGCCCGGGCTCCGAACTGGTCCGGGAAACCGCCGTCGATGTAGGAGGCGGGCTCGCCGGCGGTGATCTGGTAGCCCTCGCGGCGGAATTCGAGCCCGAAGGCGACGTTGAGCGGGCCGGCGAGGCCGACCTCGAATCCGCGGCTGATGTCCAGGTTGGTCACCCACTGGTCGAGCCCCAGGGAGCCGGCGTCGAAGCTCGTCTGGTTGGGCGGGATCGTCGGTCCCAGCGAGACGTTCAGGCTGTCGCTGACGTTGAACTGGAACTCGTTGTCCCCGTACTCGGTGCTGAGGTCCCAGAACCAGTCGCCACGCGCTCCGCGCACTCCGGTGGTCAGCGAGAAGTCCGTGACCTCGGGCTCGATCAGCGGCAGGAAGCCGTCGGGATAGATCGACGGCAGATTGCGGTTTTCGAGCGCGCGCCGGAAGAAGCCGCCGTGCGATCCCTCGCGCCGGCTGTAGCCGCCGAAGGTGTACCACGAGGTGGTGCCCGCCGCGTTGACCGGCGCCGAGCCGTTGAAGAAGAGCATGGCGTCCTTGGCCTCGGCGTCCCCCCAGTGGTGGTTGGGCTGCTCGACCGGGTTCACCGATCCCTGCGGCCGGGGGTCCGGGCCGGCGCGGTTGGTGTCCTCGCGGTCGCGGTACTCGACCGTGGCGAAGAGCTGGCCGCGCCCCAGAGACCACCCCTGATGGACGCTGGCATCGACCAGCGCGCCGTCTCCGTGCGTGGTGGCGCCGCCCTTCAGGTTCACGGTGAGCGGCGACGCGCTCGACTTGAGGACGATGTTGATCACGCCGGCGATGGCGTCGGAGCCGTACTGGGCGGCGGCACCGTCGCGCAGGATCTCGATCTCCGCGATGGCCGAGGCCGGGATGGCGTTCAGGTCGACGCCGGTCGAGCCGCGGCCGATGCTGCCGTTGACGTGCACCAGGGCGCTGGTGTGCCGGCGCTTGCCGTTGACCAGCACCAGGACCTGGTCCGAGCCGAGGCCGCGCAGGGTGGCCGGGCGGACGGTGTCCGTGCCGTCGGTGATGGTCGGCCGCGGGAAGTTGAACGAGGGAGCGAGCGACGCGATGATCTGGTTGGTCTCGCTGGCGCCGGTCGTCTGGATGTCCTCGGCGGTGAGGATGTCCACCGGCACGGATTTCTGGGCCTCGGCGCCGCCGGCGCGCGAGCCCACGGTGATCGACTCGTAGAAGGTGACGCCCAGGACCAGATCCTGGTTGATGGTCCCCGGCGAGAGCGCGATCTCGACCGAGCTCGGCTCGAGCGATCCGGAGGTGGCGCGGAGCTCCACCGTCTGACCGCTCGCGGCGCCGGCCGGGACGGTCAAGGAGTAGCGGCCCTGCGCATCCGCCGTGGCGCTCAGGCCGAGGGAAGGGATCTCCACGATCGCCCCCGGCAGCGGAGCGCCGTCGCTGCCCGTGACCTGGCCGCTCACCACCGCCGGCTCCTGGGCGGCTGCGAGCGAGGCGAGAAGGATCATCCCGACGATCAGGGCTGCGGCCTTGTGCTTCACGGAGTACCTCCTTTGGGGTCGATCTCGCCCGAAACCTACCACAGAACGCGGATGACCCATCCCTCCGCCCTCACTTTCCTGTAAGATCGCGGGAGCCGCACCCGCGGCGGGCGGAGCGGCCATCTTTTCCTTTTTTTCTCGGGGTCCGCGAAGGCGGTGACTGGCACCGTATGGCTGTGCCTTTGCGCGACGAGCTCGTAAAACCTGGACCGGAGGAGAGACATGCCACGACGAATCTGGACCCTGTTGATCGCCCTGCTCTGCGGCCTCATGGCCGCGGGAACCGCTCTCGCGCAGACCAGCGCCACCAACGGAGAGATCTCGGGGAGGGTCGCCGATGAGAGCGGCTCTCCGCTGCCGGGCGTGACGGTCACCGCCACGAACACCGAGACCGGCCTCACCCGGACGACTTTCACCGACGACGACGGCCAGTATTCCATCGGGCTCCTGCCGCCCGGAACCTACGACGTCGTCGCCGAGCTCGAGGGGCTCGGCACGGCGAGCCGGACCGGCGTGACCGTGCTGCTGGGCACCGCCTCCAACGTGCGCCTGACCCTCAATCCGCAGCTGGCCGAGCAGATCACCGTCACCGGCGAGGCTCCGGTGGTCGACGTCACCGAGTCGGACCTGACGCTCGCCGTCACCGAGAACCAGATCGACAGCCTGCCGATCCTCGGCCGCGACTTCAAGGACCTGGCCCTGCTCACCCCCGGCGCCGGCGAGGCCTTCGGCGGCAGAGTGGCCCTCAACGGCGGCCGCGGCATCCAGACCGACTACAACATCGACGGCGCCGAGGCGAACTCGGAATTCTTCGGCGAGGAGCGCGGCGGCACCGAGGCCCCGTTCGTCTTCAGCCAGGCGGCCATCCGCGAGTTCCAGGTCATCCGCTCGACCTACAGCGCCGAGTACGCCCGCGGCGTCGGCGCCACCCTGAACGCCATCACCAAGAGCGGCACCAACGACCTGGAGGCCGAGGTCTTCTGGTTCCGCCGCGACGCCGACTGGGCGGACGAGCGGTCGGCCACCCTCAACGGCCAGCCCGTCTCCGAATTCTTCGAGGCGCGCGACTCCGACCAGTACGGCTTCGCCGCCGGCGGACCGATCCAGCAAGACCGGTTCTTCTACTTCGTCAACGGCGACTTCCAGGACATCTCCGAGCCGCTCTTCTCCACGGACGTGCGCACGTTCTCCCAGTTCCAGGCGCTGTCGCCCGCCCAGCAGGCCGCCGTCCTCCAGAGAGTCGAGCAACTCCTCGGCAGCTCCATCGACCGCGAGACCCGCTTCACCGCCAAGCAGGACCAGGAGACCTGGCTGGGCCGGCTGGACGGCAACCTGGGCGGCAGCCACCACGCCTTCCTGCGCTACAACTCGGCCGAGTACATCAACTTCCCCAGCGAAGGATCGGCCGACATCCTGTCCAACAACGGCGAGGAGTTCAACACCAGCGAAAGCACCGTGCTCGAGGTGGACTCCATCCTCGGGACCGCCTGGTCCAACCAGGTCATCGTGCAGTACGGCGTCGAGGAGCGGCCGATCTTCGCGCTGAACACGAGCCTGCCGGAGACCACCATCACGAGCCTCAACAACTTCACCTTCGGGCAGAGCGAGTTCCTGCCCAACCGGACCGACGAGACCAAGTGGCAGATCAAGGACAATCTGACCTGGTTCTTCGGCGACCACCAGCTCAAGGGCGGCGTCGAGTACATCTCGACCGAGATCGACAACCTCTTCCCGCGCGAGCGGGCCGGCCAGTACTTCTTCCCCTCCGTCGACGCCTTCCTGGCCAACCAGCCGAGCCGCCTCGACCAGGGATTCGGCCCCACTCTGGGCCTCAACTCCTTCGACTACAACAGTTGGGGGGCCTTCCTCCAGGACACCCTGCGGATCGGAGACAACGTCACCCTCGACTTCGGGCTCCGCTACGACGTCCAGTCGATCCCCACGCCGGTGGGCAACGCCTATCCGACCCATCCGGAGTTCATCCGGAACTTCAACGACGATACGGACAACTGGGCTCCCCGCCTCGGCTTCGCCTGGGATGTCCGGGGGGACGGCCGCTCGGTCCTGCGCGGCGGCGCCGGCCGCTACTTCAACTTCCTGCCGTCGATCCTCTACGCCGGACCGCTCGCCGAGATCGCCGGGCTGTACAACCGGATCACCGTGAACTGCACCGCGACGAACCCCTGCCCGACCTACCCGAACATCCTGACTCCTGAGGAGTTCGCGCGCTTCGCCCGCACCGCCACCAACGTCACCATCGTCTCGCCCGACCTCGAAGCGACCGAGAGCCTGCGGACCAGCCTGGCCTTCGAGCAGCTCCTCGGCACCTCCTACAGCGTCTCGGCCGAAGCGGTCTACGCGCAGATCGACGGCGCGCAGCGGCTGGTCAACGTCAATGCCGTGCCGAGCGGCCTGACCTACGGAAACCTGACCGTCTACAGCACCAACAACCCGGCCCGGCAGTACCCCGATCTGCAGGCGGTCCGCATGCACACCAGCGACGCCGAAGGCGAGTACACGTCGCTGACCCTGTCCACCCGCAAGCTGGCGGTCGGCGACAGCCGGCTGAGCTGGCTGGCCCACTACACCTGGTCCGAGGCGATCGACCAGGATTCCAACGAGCGCAGCACCTCGACCTCGTTCAGCCTCGATCCGTTCAACGCCGAGATCAGCGAGGGGCGGGCGGACTACGACATCACCCACCGCTTCGTCGCCTCCGGCACCTACGAGCTGCCCTGGGACATCCTGCTCTCCGGCATCTTCTCCTGGCGGACCGGCAACCCTTACACGGCCGGGATCGACACCGGCTTCCTGGGTCTCAACGGCCTCGACGCCCAGGGCGTGGAGACCCCCGTGTTCGTCGACCGTAACGGCGGCGTGATCGACCTGACTCAGGCCAACGGCCTGACGCCGCAAGGCCTGTCGGCCTTCCTCGCCGAGCGGGGGGCGCGCCTGGACGAGCGCAACAGCGAGAACCAGCCCGACTTCCGCAACCTCGACCTGCGCCTCTCGAAGGGCTTCGACCTCGGGCGGGTCGAGCTGGAGGTGATCGGCGAGATCTTCAACGTCTTCAACGAGGAGAACGAGTTCATCACCGCCCAGAACCAGGTGATGTTCACCGGCGCGCTCAGCGGCGGGGCCTGGACTTTCCGGCGCAACCCCAATTTCGGCCGGGCCAACTCGTTCAACTTCTCGAGCCCGCCGCGCCAGTATCAGCTCGCGTTCAGAGTCCGGTATTAGGACCCCCGCCCTCCTTCTCCTCATCTTCCTGGCCGCCGCCTGCGGCGGTCCCGAGGAGGAGGAGGGCACGGTTCTCAGGATCTCCGGCAGCGCGGTTGGCGCCGAAGGGGAGGTGCTGGCGCGGCAGATCGCGCGCTTCCAGGCGGCTCACCCGGAAATCCGGGTGGAAGTCCAACGCACGCCGGACGACGCGACCCAGCGGCACCAGCTCTACGTCCAGTGGCTGAACGCCCGCGTGGGCCGGCCGGACGTCCTCCAGCTCGACGTGGTCTGGACGCCCGAATTCGCCGCGGCCGGCTGGATCCTCCCCCTCGACCGCTTCTCTCCTCCGCGGCGCGATCTCTTCCCCGCGAGCCTCCAGGCGAACACCTGGCAGGGGCGGCTCTACGCGGTCCCCTGGTTCATGGACGTCGGGATGCTCTATTGGCGGACCGACCTCCTCGATGCTCCGCCGGCGACCCTGCGCGGCCTGATGGAAGGCTCGCTGCGGGGGATGGAGAGGCCCGGAGGCCCGCGCTACGGGATCGTCTGGCAGGGAGCGCGCTACGAGGGGCTGGTCACCGTCTTCCTGGAAGTCCTCGGCGGCTTCGGCGGACGCATTCTCACACCGGGCCACCGCGTGGCCGTCGACTCTCCGGAAGGGGTCCGCGCCCTCACCTATCTCCGCCAGCAGATCGCGAGCGGCGTCGCTCCGCGGGAGGTCCTCACCTGGCACGAAGAGGAGACCCGCTTCGCCTTCCAGAACGGCGCCGCGGTCTTCCTCCGCAACTGGCCGTACGCCTGGGCTCTGCTCGGAAAGCCCGACTCGCGGGTGGCCGGCAAGTTCGCCGTGGCCCCCATGCCGGGAGCGGAAGGGGGACGTCCCACCGCGGCGCTCGGCGGCGCCCAGCTCGCGATCAACGCGCACAGCCGCTCCCCCGAGGCGGCCTGGCGGCTGATCGCGTTCCTCACCGCGCCCGGGCAGATGCTGGAGAGGGCCGAGATCGCCGGCCAGTACCCGGCTCGCAGGTCCGTGTACGCCGCCCCCCGATTGGGAGTGGCCCTCGGCGCTCCCCCGGAGCAGGTGCTGAAGATCGTCGAGGCCGCCACCCCCCGGCCGGCCACCCCGATCTGGACCGAGCTGTCGGAGATCCTCCAGATCCACCTCCATCGCGCCCTGGCCGGGCAGGCCGAGCCGGCCGCCGCGCTGCACATGGCGGCGGACGAGATGGAAGAGGTCATCGTGCGGTCGGGGTTGCGCGGGCCCTCACCCCCTAACCCCCTCTCCCGGAGGGAGAGGGGGAAAATGCCATGAGAGAGCGCCGCCTCGCCTGGATGCTGGTCTCCCCCGCCCTCCTCGTCACCGCGGGCATCGCCATCTTCCCGCTCGCCTGGACCGTCTGGGAATCGCTCCACCGCCACGACCTGCGCATGCCCTGGCTGGGCCGGCCGTTCGTGGGTCTCGGCAACTACGCGGAGATCCTCGGAGACCGGCGGTTCTGGGAGGCGATGCTGCACACCGCCTTCTTCACCGCCGTGACGGTCGCCCTGGAGCTGGGGATCGGGCTCTTCCTGGCGCTGGCGATGAACCGGGCGTTCCGCGGGCGCGGGATCGTCCGCGCCGCCGTGCTCGTCCCCTGGGCGATCCCGACCGTGGTGGCGGCCCTCCTCTGGCGGTTCCTCTTCGATTCGCAGGCGGGCATGGCCAACGCCGTCCTGACCGGGATCGGAATCCTCGACGAGCCGGTCGTCTGGTTCGTCCGGACGGCGACGGCCTGGGTGCCGATCCTCCTGGCCGATGTCTGGAAGACCACCCCTTTCGTGGCCCTCCTCCTGCTCGCCGGGCTGCAGGGCATCGACCCGGCGGTCTACGAAGCCGCCTCGGTGGACGGCGCGGGTCCGTGGCGGCAGCTCTGGCGGATCACCCTGCCGCTGCTCAAGCCGGCGATCCTGGTCGCCCTGGTCTTCCGCACCCTCGACGCCTTCCGCGTCTTCGACCTGATCTACGTCCTGACCGGCGGCGGTCCCGGCACCGCCACCGAGCCGATCGCCCTCTACGCCTTCAACGCCCTGTTCGCCAACCTCCGCTTCGGATACGGCGCGGCCCTCTCGGTGATCGTCTTCGCGGTGACCTTCCTGCTGGCGATCCTCTACATCCGAGGACTTGGATTGGGACTGGAGGAGGACCGCCCGTGAGGCCGGGACGCTGGATCGCGGGCCTGGTCCTGGCGCTGCTGGTCGCGGCGGTGGCCTTCCCGTTCTACTGGGCCCTGGCCGCCTCCTTCACGCCGGAGGCGCGGCTCTTCGAGAGCCCCTCCCTCTGGCCGGAAGAGCTGGTCCTCGACCACTACCGCGCCCTCTGGGAAGAGCGCTCCTTCTGGGTGCCGATCCGCAACTCGCTCGTGGTGGCGGGGACGACGACGCTCTTCTGCGTGACGGTCGGAGCGCTGGCCGCCTACGCCCTGGCGCGCCTGCGCTTCCGGGGCAAGACGCTGGTCCTCGGCTTCCTGCTCGCCATGACCATGTTCCCGCAGATCTCGATCGTGAGCCCGCTCTACCTCCTCCTGCGCGCCCTGGGCCTGATCGACACTTATCCGGGGCTGATCCTCCCCTACCTGACCTTCGCCATGCCGCTGACCGTCTGGATCCTGACCGGCTTCTTCCGTCAGCTCCCGGCGGACCTCGAAGAGGCGGCCCACGTGGACGGCGCGACCCGCTGGCAGACCTTCACGAGAGTCCTGCTGCCGCTGGCCGCGCCGGGCCTGGCCACGGCGGGCATCCTCACCTTCATCTACTGCTGGAACGAATTCCTCTTCGCCCTCTCCTTCACCCTCGGCCCCGAGAGGCACACCGTCCCGGTGGCCATCGCCCTCTTCCGAGGCCAGTACCAGGTCCCCTGGGGCCAAATCCTCGCCGCCGCGGTGATTGCCACGGCTCCGGTCGCGGTCCTGGTGCTGGCTTTCCAGAGGCGGATCGTCCAGGGGCTGACGGCCGGGGCGGTGAAGGGGTAGACGACCTGATGCGCCTCATGTAATGTGATCTCGGAGGAGCTGAGCATGGGAGTCATCCACATCGACCTGCCCGAGAGCGTTCTGCTGGCCACGGGTCAGTCTCAGGAAGAGTTCGTCAAGGAGGCGAAGTTCTTCGTCGCGCTGAAGCTGTTCGAGCTGGGGCGCGTCTCCTCCGGCAGGGCGGCGGAGCTCTGTGGGATGGGACGCGTTGAGTTCCTCCTTTTCGCCGGGCGGGCCGGCGTTCCGGTCGCAGATCTGGACGAAGCGGAGCTGGATCGGGAATTCACTGATGCCTGAGGGGCCGATCGTCTGCAACGCAGGTCCCCTCATCGCGCTTTCCATGGTCGGGCACTTGGAGCTGCTTGGACAGCTCTATGAACATGTACTCGTTCCTGAGCCTGTCGTCAGAGAGGTGGTTGGGGCTGGAGCCGGAAGGCTCGGAGCGGCAGAGGTCAAGGCCGCCACGTGGATGGAGCAGATTCGGGTCGAACCACCTCCCGATCCTCTGCTGGCACAAGAGCTTGGACCTGGAGAAGCGGGCGTCATCGCCAGTGCTCATAGGCTCCAGGCACAACTTGTCCTCATCAATGAGCGTCGGGCTCGTCGCATTGCCGAGCAGGCTATCATCTGAGAGTCAAGGGAAGCGCGGGTATTCTGATTTCAGCCAAGCGAGCCGGCCTGATCACGTCGGTGCGCCCCCTCCTCGAGAAGCTGTACAGCCAAGGCTACCGTCTCTCGCAGAGGCTCATCGATAGAGCAACGGAAATGGCTGGAGAGTAAGACCTGAAGGAGACGAGCGCGTGAAGAGAGACCTCATCCAATCCTCTCCGTCCGTCATGATGGGGAAACCCGTGGTAGCCGGGACGCGAATCACCGTCGAGCTGATCCTCGAAAAGCTCGCCACGGGTGAAACTCCTGAGCAGATGCTGGAAGCTCATCCTCGCCTGACCCGGGAGGGGCTCCTCGCCGCGTTGGACTTTGCCGCCCGCGCTCTGCGGACTCAGCGCCTCGCGCGATTCACTCCAAGAGCCGAACCCTAGCCAGATTCCCGCTCTAGCTGCGCTTCTTCAGCGAGCGATGTCTCGATCTCACCTTGGTGGGCCTCGTAAAAGGCGAGGGCATCCGTCACCTGCTCTTCCGAGAGGTCGTACTCTCGGGCGATCTCGGCGGGTGAAAGATTCCAGACACTCCGGGCGGAGGCAATCGTCTGGATACGGATACCGGTACCGCGGAGCACGGCAACCGGCCAGCCGGACGCGCCGATCCGATAGGTGACAAGAGGGAAGTGGGGATCGTCGAGGCGCACGATCGGAGTATAGAACGTCTGCTCCATAAGGCACTCCCCCCTCGCTGCCTGAGTTGCTACAGCAGGCATACAGCCACCACTCTCAACAAAGGCACCCGACTCGGTGTCCATATTCGTGCAGGAGGAGAGTACCGGAGCCCATAGCTCCAGATGAAGGGGAAGTGTGGAAACGAAACGGTCCCTTCAGTTCGAAGAGCTCGCCCTCCGAATCCAACGAGGAGGAGACGGCCGCTGCGTTGTACAGGTGACCCATTCGCCGTACGGAAGCAAAGCCAGTCACTTCAGCCTCTCCGACTCGATCGAACGGCTACCAGGTCTCATCCGAGCCACCGAATCCACCTTACGGACTGCCGGCGTAAAGCGACAGATCAACCTGTCGTCTGAGGACCTGCCGCCTGCACTCACCCCCGAGGCTGTGGGGGACAAGCTGTTCCGGGGGCTCTTCTCCGACTCCGTGCTGGAGACTCTTCTTCTCAGCCTTGGCCGGGTCGAGGCTGAGCCGGATAAGGGTCTACGGATTCGCCTGACCTTCGATCCGTCCCTTCCCGGGCTTACCGAGATCAGCGCTCTGCCCTGGGAGCTGCTCTATCGTGCCGAGACGCGCGATTTCCTGGGTCGCAATCCACTGACGCCCCTGGTCCGCTATCTGGAGGTGCCGAGGCTATCCACTCCGGCTCCCCTCACCTCCTCTCTATCGATTCTCGCCGTGGTGTCGAGCCCGAGCGACGAGCCTGCCCTTGATCTCAAGAAGGAATGTCAACGGCTGGAGGACGTCCTGGGACAGCAGGCGAATATCAAGATCCAGTTTCTTGAGAACCCAACTCTCCTGAGCCTGCGCACAAAGTTGATGAGCACGCCCTTCCATGTCTTTCACTTCATGGGGCATGGAGGCTTCGACGAAAGGACCGGTGAGGGAGCCCTCCTTTTCGTCAACCCACAAGGTAAAAGTATGCCGGTCAGCGGGCGTGTGCTGGCAGAGGTCTTCAAAGACAGCCGCTCCTTGCGCCTCGCCTTCCTGAATGCCTGCGATACGGCACAGCTACCCCGCCATAGAGGCCAGGACCCCTTCTCCGGTGTGGCATCAGCCCTCGTCATGGCCGGGTTGCCCGCAGTGATCGCCATGCAATTTCCAATCTCCGACCAAGCAGCCCAGGTTTTCAGCCAACATTTCTATACTGCTCTGGTTACAGGCTTTCCTGTGGACGCAGCCGCGGCCGAAGCACGTCTTGCCATTCATCTCACCGACCCGGGATCCTGGGAGTGGGCGACACCCGCTCTCTTCATGAGCGTCCCTGATGGCCGCATCATCCTTCCTGCGGCTGAGATCGAGGAAAGCCCGACCGCGAGGGAACCACATCCGGCTGGGCCAATCCAAGCGAATACGACCGGTGCCAGCGGCGGCATCACGATCGGGGGAGTAGGTAACGCCATCAGCGGAGGCGTTCATCTCAATCAGACGGGGAAAAAGGGATGACACCTCAAGCGGACGAGAAGATCTGCCCTTTCTGCTTTGAGGTCATCAGAATCCAGGCGATCCGCTGCCGATACTGTCACGCCGATCTCTCAGCGACAGGCTCACCGGTCTCCGACTGCTCGACGACCGGAGCCGCTCATGGAATTACCATCGGCGGTCAAGGGCACCACATCGAAGGAGGCGTGCACATCACCACTCTGTCCGAGCTTGAGGAGCTTGACCCTGCGACGAAGGCCGAGCTCCTAGCCCTATATGAGGGCAAAGTGCGGGACTACCCAGAGAACGCCAAGTATCACTTTGCGCTCGGGCTCAGCTATCTGGATCGGTGTCTATACGATCTCGCGATTACTTCTTTTAAGCGCGCGCTCGGCAAAGGTCTGCGCGAAGCCAATCTATACTACTACCTCGCGCTTGCAGCTCTTCGTGGTAAGCAGCCAAGAAGCCATGGCCTGAACCGGATCAAGGAGATTGAATCTTTTCTCGACGCCGCCATCAAACTCGAGGACAACCCTCACTTTCTAGTTCTCTGGGCCTTGATCAAATATGATTTCTATCTGTCTAACGGTCTCTTGGTTCCTCCGCCCTCGATAGAAGATCTCTTGACAGCAGCGATATGCCACGACTTCGATGTAGCGGAGCTGCGGCTAATAGCTAAGCACGTACCCCTCCCCGATAGCCCCATAACGCGCACCATTCTGGCGCGCGCCTAGCATATGGAGGATTCAAATCATGCTCAAGCGAGAAGGCCAAAACTCACAGGAAGAGGCACTCCGAGTGTATTTCGCGAAACCTCCACAGAAAGAATCAATAACCCTTGCTGTTATACTACTTGCTGCTGGAGGATTCTTCTTGTTTATGACCTTCATTGCCTTTTCCGGAGACATGAACGGAGTCGGGGGGTCCCTGCTGATTCTCGCCCTTGCATTGGGCGCGGCAGGAGGATTCCTATTAGCCAGCGTTGAAAATTCCTACAAAGAACGGCTCCGAGAATTCGCCAATTTGCCCAACCGACCATCTGACCAGCAGGTACAACAATGGTTCCAGGAGGGCATCCAACGCCTGACCACCCATTCACGGTATTTCTTCAGGCTTGACGAGCTCGAAAGGACACTGTCTGACCCCCTCAGGGTTCAGAGCCCAATCCTGTGGCAAATTACGGGCGTTGACAATAGAGACTTATTATGGAAGAAAGGAGATGACGGAGCCTTACGATTTGGCGTTTATCGTATCAACATCATTTGGCTTACGGACCACCACCTTGCCTCGTACACCTGTTACTATGACTTCATTCGCGAC
The DNA here is from genome assembly GCA_036380715.1 of Thermoanaerobaculia bacterium. Taxonomy (GTDB): domain Bacteria; phylum Acidobacteriota; class Thermoanaerobaculia; order Multivoradales; family UBA5704; genus UBA5704. The sequence goes on from DASVEF010000240.1 coordinate 28,516, forward strand.
ATCGCGGTCAACGAGTGCGCGGATGAAGTACACTATCGCGACGCCGTTTTGTTCTCAACGCGCGAGACCTCCAGCACCAGCGATCGCTACTCGGCAAACCTGGAGACAGGCAAGAAAGCCTCTTTCCGGCACGAGTTCATAGTCACTGTGCCGAGCGGAGAAGCCCTACGGGTAACCTTGGATGAAGCCTATATCCAGCAGATCACCGGAGAGGAAAGGCCCTTCGAGTCCGGCGCAGACAGAGCCATTGCAGTGATCCGGGCGAGGTTACGGGAAGAGAAGCGGCGTGAGACGGAGACCGCCATTGCAAGTGCGGCTTGACACAGGAAGCGCACCTCCGCGTCGGACTCGTCCAGGACCGCCGTCGCGAGGTCTTCGATCAGCCGGTCGACGCTAACACTCCGCTTTCGCGCGAGCTCCCACAGGCGCTCGTGCTTGTCGTCGGGGAGGTGAATGGTCAAGATTGCCACGGCCAGATCCTCGGGGAGACGATAACACTGGCGTGATCGACTCTAGAAACGGTAGGACTTACGGTAGACGATTTCCCACCGGAAACGGACGATCCGCCGCCAGAGGGGCGATCCCATTCCTCCAACTCGCGGCCGTCCCTCATCAAAGGGCAGCGATTGCCCTCGAATCCGCGACCGTCTCCTCTCCGAGGGCAGCGACTGCCCTCATGGCCGGGATCGTCCCCCTGAAAAGGGCAACGATTGCCCTCGCTCCCGGGATCGTCCCCCAGCCGAGGGCAGCGACTGCCCTCGTTCCCGGGATCATCCCCCGCCAGAGGGCAACGGCTGCCCTCAAGCCCGGAGTCATCCCCCAGCGGAGGGCAACGGCTGCCCTCAAGCCCGGGATCGATCCCCCGTCGAGGGCAGTGGCTGCCCTCGGTCCCGCGATCATCCCCCAGCGGAGGGCAGCGGCTGCCCTCCGGGACGGCGGCTCCCCGCTTCCCTCCCCCATCCATCCATGATCGTTTCCTGAACGTCCCGGGCGCGGGGGGCCAGGGTGCCCTCTTGCAGTATCCTTTGGCTATGAGTCTTCCAGAAGTCCAGACTCTCTCGTTTCCGGCCGCCGATCCGGCGGACCCGCACGCGACTCACGAGGTGCTCAACCAGCCTCCTCCCCTGGAGGGCTACAACGTCGCCGCGTCGGACCAGGTTCTGATGGAGGCCCTGCGCCGCGAGGGGGCGGGGTGGGCGGAGGACCGGGTGGTGGCGTTCGGGGAGATTGCGGGACGGCAGGAGACGATCGCCTGGGGGTTCCAGGCGAACGAGAACCGCCCGGTCCTTCGCACGCACGACCGGACGGGGAAGCGGATCGACGAAGTGGAGTTCCATCCGTCCTGGCACGCTCTGATAGGGCTCGGAATCGAGCATGGGCTGCACGCCCTCCCCTGGAGCGAGCCGCGGCCGGGGGCTCACGTGGCGCGGGCGGCTCTGTTTATGACGCTCGCCCAGGTGGAGGCCGGCGTCGGATGTCCGCTGTCCATGACCTACTCGGTGATTCCCGCCCTTCGCGTGCAGCCGGAGCTGGCGGCGGAGTGGGAGCCGCGGATCACGTCTCTCTCCTACGATCCCCGTCTG
>DASVEF010000241.1:0-11797 GCA_036380715.1 Thermoanaerobaculia bacterium
GTTCGCCTCCAGGCAGAGGTTGTTCAGGCCGCGGATCTCGCCGTCCACCTCGTAGATCCAGCTCTGGTTGGGACCGGCGTGGCAGTCGAAGATCTGGGCCGCGTTGTTGTTCTGGTTCACGTCGAGGCACCGGCCGGCGAAATCGATGATGGCCGATCGCACGTCGACCCGCGACACTTTGCCGTCGAGATTGTCCACCCGGTGGTGCTCGACTCGCAGGGAAGAATTCTCGAACGAGGACTGGAAGGTGCCGATACACGTGGTGACCGTGCTCTTGGCGAAGATCTGGGTCCAGTCGTCGCTCGTCGATCCGCTCGAGTTGTCATAGACCCGGATGATGGTCCCGGCGGCGACGTTGGTGAGGGAGAGAGAGCGCGCTTCGTCGTTCGTGAATCCCGGCTGGGACGTGAAGTTGGCGGCGTTGGCCGAGCGGTCGGTGAGCGATCCGACGAAGTCCGCGAAGCAGCCGTTGTCCTCGCGGAAGTTGAGGCGCCCCTGCCGCCGGCAGACTCCGGTGACCGGACTGAGGCATCCGGGGCAGTTGACGCTGGAGAATTCGCACACGTCCGAGAGGCCGGGGCAGTGGCTCGTGTCCTCGCAGAAGGGGAGCTCGGCGCACAGATAGGCGTTGTTCGTGAAGTGCGCTCCGACCAGGACCGTGCCCCGCGGACAGGCGCGCACGCCGTTCCTCTGCGTGCTGGTATCCACCACGATATGGCCGAGGCGGGTCGTGTAGTTCCGGTTGCCTCCCGAGGCGAATTCGGAGCAGTTGAATGCGTTGTTGGCGACGTGCACGCCGGTCATGAACCGGTTGGGTCCGCACCAGTGCATCGTCGGGCCTGTGTAGTTGTGCGCGGCGCGGGTCACGGAATCGGGCGGCCACTGGTTGGTCGCGGTGACCCCGGCGTTGACCACTTCGTTGACGGTCAGAAAGCTCTGTCCATTTTCGAAGGGACCCGTGCACAGCAACTGGTTGGCCGCGACGTTGACGCCGGTCATGATGTGGCCGGTAGGACAGCTATGCATGTTGTTGCGCACGGTCGGCGGATTGTTCCCGTCGATGAATTCGCCGGCCCGGGCGGTTCCTGCGAAGGCGAGGAACGCCAGGGCGGCGGCGAAAGCCAGAGGGAGGGAGCGGCGATGATTCATGAGATGTCTCCTCGGATCCGGCCGGCCTGGCCCGGAATCGGGCCTCGCCTCCCGGACCTCTCCCCTCTGAGGCGACATCCCCCCGGCTGCGACAACAGTCTCTTAGGTCTTCATGGGTTCTATCACCGCTCGAAGACAGCAATTGCCCGCACAGGCGAGCCGGTTCCTCCGCGGATCCTGAGCGGCAGGCCGATGAAGCGAAAACGCCCCCGGCCGATGAGCTGGTACAAGTTGATCATGTTCTCGTAATGTGTAAAGCCCAGCTCTCCACAGATACGATGAACTTCCTTGTTGGAAACGTCGACCACGCCCGGTGACGCCGTTTCCACCCCAAAAGCCGCGATCTCCTGCCGGCCCAGCCAGCGCGCTGCATCAATGCTGACCCCTGGCCCCTTGTGCCAGTCGTCCGTCCCGAATGCGCGGCGATAATGATCCGTATGCAGCAGTACCGTGTCCCCGCGCTTGATTTCAAGGCCTGCCTTGGAGAGGGCGCGCTCCAGATCGGCTGGCTCAATCAGCTCCCGCAGACCTTTATGAGACAGATCCAGACAGATCCCCTCTGTATAGAACATCGTCAGAGGCATCGTGTCGATAGACTGTTCCCGGTACTGACGCGCCATATGATTGATGGCATCGACGTGCGTGCCTGTATGCTCGCCCAGCTCCAGCCGGTTCACGGCGGGCGAAACTATGTCGCTATCGGTAATGCCATCCCACTGTTCATGCGATGCGTGCAGGGTGATCTTCACCTCCGGAAGGCCGCTAAACACCGGCATGCCTGAGAAGATTTCCTGACTCAAGTCAATGATTTCAAGCATGCCTGTGCCCGTCCATGCCCACGTGGCGCCAATCCTTGACCGAACCCGTCTTCTCCTTACAACTTTCGGGATACTAACATGGCAGGCACGAGACTCTGGACAAGTCAGAGGAGAGGGCGCAGATGGCGGTGATGGGGGCGGCAGCGGCAGTTCGCGGGGTAGATCCTGTAGACTGCCCCCCAGCAGGAGCACCGCCTCCTACGTCGCAGCGCGGCGCCCGACCTGAAGACACCGACCGTGAAGATCGTCCACACAAGCGACTGGCATATTGGCCGCCGATGGAAGGGGATCCAGCGCCTCGACGAGCTGGAGGCTGTGCTCGAACATCTGGCGGCCTTCATCGAAGAGCAATCCATCGACCTCGTCCTCCACACCGGGGACGTCTTCGAAAGCCGAAACCCGCCTGCCGAGGCGGAGCAGCTCGTGAACCGGTTCCTGGTCCGCGTAGGTCGAACCGGAGCGCACATGCTCGTCATCGCCGGCAACCACGACGATCCGCTCCGGCTGGACGCCCGTTCGTTGCTCACGGAGTTTGTCAACGTGCAGATCCTCGGCCGCCCACGCCCCGCCTCCCGCGGAGGGACCCGGACCATCGAAACCCGTTGTGGAGAGAAGGCGATCGTCGCCGCGCTTCCGTTCGCATCCCCTGGAGCCTGGGTCTCCGCGCTGGACATCGCCGGCGAGGAGGCGAGCGCCCGGAGGAAATATGCTCGGATGTTCGAGCGCGCCGTCCAGAATCTCTGCGGCGCCTTCCGGCGGGACGCCGTCAACCTCCTCATGGCGCATACGCACATCGAGGGAGCCGTCTTCGGTGAATCGGAGCGTCGCGTTCACATCGGGGAGGACTGGGCCGCCTCGCCAGAGGCTCTGCCGTCCACGGCGAGCTACATCGCTCTCGGGCACATCCACAAGCCGCAGAAGATCGATGGGCCGGCGCCCGCCTACTATGCCGGATCGCTTCTCCAGATGGACTTCGGTGAGGCCGGAGAGGAAAAAACCTTTGTCGTCGTCACGGCGTCGCCCGGCAAGCCCGCCAATCCCTCCGACATCGAGCACGTCCCCTACGAGGGGGGGCTGCCGCTCGTCGACCTTCGCGCCTCGCTCGCCGAGCTCGAAGAGACCGCGGACCGGTATCGCGAGGGTTGGTTGCGCGTGACGGTCCCTTTGACGGAGAAGGATCCCGATCTCAATCGAAAGGTTCGCGAGCTGCTCCCCAATGCGCTCGTCGTGCGCGCCGAGCTCCCCTACGTCGAGGAGCGGCCAGAGATCCGGCTGGAGACCGGGGTTCCGCCGGTGGGACACTACGCCGCCTACCATCTCCGCGAGCACCAGCACGCCGCGAACGTGGCCGTCCTGGATACGTTTCAGGATCTCTACGAGCAGGCATCCGGGGAGGATTGAGCGCTGCGCCCCGTCCATCTCACCGTCGAGGGTCTCGCGTGCTTCCGGGAGAAGCAGGAGATCGACTTCCGTACGCTCGAATTATTTGCCATCTCGGGGCCGACGGGAGCCGGTAAATCGACTCTGCTGGACGCCATCATCTTTGCGCTCTATGGAGAAATCCCACGGGTCAACACCTACAACCGGACCGAGATGATCTCGGCGGCCCGCGACCGGGTCAGCGTGGTGCTGGATTTCGAGGTCGGTGAGAGCCAGTACCGCATCGCACGGACTCTCCGGCGCAATGGTGCTCACATGGTTCGATTGGAGGAGCGCGACGGAAGCGGCTCCTTCAAGAATCTGGCGGACCAGGTTCGCACTGCGACCGATCAGTTGGTTCAGATCCTGGGGCTTGAGGCACCCGCGTTCATGCAAGCCGTGGTTCTGCCGCAAGGCGAGTTCGCCAGGTTTCTCAAAGCGCAACCGAGAGACCGGCGCAGCATGCTCCGCACGCTTCTTCGACTCGACGTCTACGAGCGGATGCGGGAACGGGCTCAGCGTCTGGCGGCTGCAAAGAAGGGCACAGTCGATTCTCTGCAGAAGCTCCTGTCGGACGAGTACGCCGGCGTCGACGAGGCCGTTGTCGCCGAGCTGGAGACGGAGCACGCCCGGGTCGTCGAGTCGCTCGAAGCCTGGAGGGAGAACCGGGACGACATCCAGGCCAAGCTCGCCCGGCTGCGCGGCCGGCACGCGAAAACCCTGGAGCTTCGACAGGTCGAGGAGAAGCGAGCCGCTCTGCGGAAGCAGGCCGAACATGTGGGCCGTGTACAAATGAGGATCGAGGCGGCGGTTCGTGCGGTGCCTCTGTTGCCGTTGCTCGATGAAGCGGCTCGAGCTTCCAGCTTCGCGAAGGCGGCGGCGAAGGCGGCGGACGAAGCCAAGGCCCGCCATGACTCCGCACAGAAGAATTGGAAGAAGAAGGCGGCCGCGTTGAAGTCCGCGGAGAAAGCCGCCAAGGCGATCAAGACGATTCGTGAGCAGGTGGCGCGCCTGAACCAGGTGCTCGGACGCCTTCCGGAACGAGAGCAGCTCAAAGCCGCCATCGAGCGTCAGACGCAGGGCTTGAGGGCTCTGGAAGGCGAGCTGTCCTCGCTCGCCGCTACGGTTGAATCGGCGAAGGCCGTGCAAGCGCAACAACAGACGGCCGTCGATGCCGCCCGGCAAGCCGCGGAGGCCTCCGGCTATGACCCGGAGCTCGACGAATTGCTGGAGAGCGTCCGCGACCGGGCCATCGCGCTGGGCGCTGCGCGGAGGAGCGCGACGGAGAGCCTGGCGGAGCTCGCTCGGAAGCGCAAAGCGGTGGAAGAGCAGGAGGGAAAGATCAAGCGGCTGAAGAAGGAGGCCGATTCCGCCAGGAAGTCCGCGGAGAAGGCGCTGCGCGGCTTCGAGGCGGCCGAGGAGGCGCTGCATCGCGCGGTCAGCCTGAACGAGGCCAATCACCTCCGCGAGGGGTTGGTTCCCGGCCAACCCTGTCCGGTGTGCGAGCAGCTCGTGGATACACCACCTCCCGCCCATCTGGCGCCCGAGATCGAGGCCGCCCGGGCCAAGCTCCTGGACGCCCGGGAGAAGCGAAACGAAGCCGACGCGCTCGCCCGGCAGAAGGAGGATGCGCTCACGAGCGAACAGGCGAAGCTCCACGCCGCCCGGCAAAGTCTCGCCGAGCTGGAGTCGCGCTGCGCCGAGCTGCAAACCGGCTTGGCCGCCGGTGAGAAAGCGATCTGTCGAACGCTCGGCGAGCGCACTCCAGAAAGCGATGCCGTGATCGAAGTCTGGATCGAAAAACAGATCGCATCGCTCGCCAGGAGCCGCAAAGCGAACGAAGAAGCGAAGGCGCTGTTCGCGAAAGCTGAACAGACCCTCGAAAGAGCCAAAGCCCAAGAGGCCGCCGCGCGGGACCGGCTCGCCGAGAGGGAGGCGTCGCGAAAGCGGTTGGAGGAGGAGCGCGGCGCGAGCCTGCAACGGCTCGCGACGTTACAGGACGAGATCCATGCGGTCACCGAGTCGGCCGACCCGGCTGCCGAAGCCGCGGCCTTGGAGGAGCAGATCCGGCAGCTCGAAGCCAACCTCAAGGCGGCTGCCGAGGAGGCGGCAACGTCCAAAAACCGATTGATGGCCGCCCAGGAGGCGCAACGGCTCAAAGCCGAAGCGGCCGAAGCAACTCGTCAGGAAGTCGCCCAGAGAGCGGAGAGCCGGGACGCGGAAATCGCTCGCGCCGGCTTCGACGATGAGGCTGCTGTCCGGGAGGCTGTCCTCGACGATGCCACCGCCACCCGGCTCAAGGAGCAGGTCCACAAGCACGCGCAGGACAGCCACGCCGCCGAGGAGCGTTTCATAACGCTCAGCGCCGAGCTGGGGGAGGAGCGCGTGTCCGACGAACAGTTGGCTGCCGTCGAGAAGCTCGCAGCGGAAATCACCACCGCGGTGGAGACCGCGTTCGGTCAGGAAAAGAAGCTCGAAGAGCAAATCGGGCGCATGAAACAGCGGCTCGCACGCTCCAAAGAGCTCCGCGAGCAGTTGGAGATCGAGGAGGCGGCTCTGCGCGTGCACGACCTCCTGGCCGGCGACCTGCGCAGCGACAAGTTCCAGGCGTATGTCCTTCACGAGGTGTTCACCGAGCTCGTGCAGGGCGCCTCGGCCCGGCTGATGATGTTGACCGGAGAACGGTACTCCCTGCAGTTCCAAGATGAAGAGATCCGGGTCGTCGACCACGACAACGCGGACGAAACGCGGATCAGCGATACGCTCAGCGGAGGCGAGACTTTCCTGACCTCACTGGCTCTCGCCCTGGAGCTCAGCGACCAGGTTCAGCGTGCCGTCGGCGCGGTGAATCTCGACAGCCTGTTCATCGACGAGGGCTTCGGCACCCTCGATCCTGACACACTCGCTCTCGTCTCCGAGACCCTCCAGTCGCTGCGTGTTGGTGGCCGGATGGTCGGCATCATCACCCATATCCCGGAGCTGCGGGACGAGTTCGCCCAGCAGGTGATCGTGACCAAGCACCAGGGCTTCTCGACGGTCGAGGTCCGCGGCGCTTCTGAGTGGTAGATGCCGGAGACGGCGTGATTCGCTCCCTCTCTCGTGTGGTCTCCCCGGTGCCAGCGCGTTGCGGCCGCAGGTCGAAGAGGCGGTGCGCGTCTACACGAAGCCGAGGGGGCGACGGTGCTTCCAGAAAGGGACATTTCGGGGTACTATTTGGGGCCATGCAAGTCGCAACCGGAACCGTTGTCGATGGAAAAATCGTCGTGGAAGGTGTCTCTCTCACGGAGGGAGCGGTCGTCGCAGTTGTCACTCGCGGCGCTGACGAGAGCTTCTCACTCACGGAGACGCAGGAGAACGAGCTCCTGGCTGCCATGGCCGAGATCGAGCGGGGTGAGTACGTCACTCTCGAAGAGTTGCTGCAGTCGTTGCCGAAGCACGGCTGAGCATGGCACTTCGGATCAAGATTTCCGCTCGAGCAGCAAGTTCAAGTTCGCAAAGCGGCCGAGTGGTGGGCGCAGAATCGCCCTGCCGCTCCCGGGGCAATCGGCGCGGACTTCGGTGAAGCCGTCGCCCTTCTGGCCGAGCAGCCCGGGATCGGAGCGAAGTATGAAGGCGCGCGAGCGTCCGGCGCCTCTTCTCGGTCGTGTAGGGTACTTCATCTGCTACAAGGCTGAAGACGGCACTCTCCATGTGCTTGCGTTGTGGCATGCAAGCCGCGAGCACCAGCCGGTGCTTTGAGGGAGCGAGCCCGGCCCAAGAAGCAACTGGTGTCTTTCCCTGAGGAGGAGGGCCGCGCCATGGGACACCATTTCGTTCCGGTCGACTTCGCGAGCCTGATGGACTCTATCGGAATCGCGAATGAGCGGGGCGACCGGATTCGTCTCTCCGACAGGAAGAGCTTTGAGTCCTTCATGAAGGCCAACGGCCTGGAGGAGTTCCGTATCAAGGATTTTGTCGCGGCTCATCGTCTGCCGATGGCCACCATCATCAGCTCGGGATTGATGAAGGGGCTTTACGTGTACTCTGCTGGATCTCGAGAGGCGTTCGTATATATCGCCTCGGATCGCGACTTCGCTCCTTTGAGGAGGTATTCCGACGAGATCTGCTTCGATCTCGCGTTGAGCTATGCCAGTGAGGAGCGCAGCCTCGTCCTGCTCCTGAAGGCGGAGTTAGAGTCGCATGGGGTTTCGGTCTACCTTGTCGATGTCGAAGAGGCTCCGGATGAGCCGTTGTGGAGCATCCGATTTCGCGAGGGGCTTTTTTACAGCCGGTTCTTTGTTCCCTTCCTCACCGAGCACTACCTGGCTCGCGGCGGTACGGCCGTGGAGCTCTTCGACATCGCACGCGCCACAGTCGCGCACAGGGCGGAGGAGTTTTTCTATCCCTTGATCGCACTCGTGCGGGATGCTTCGGAGATTCCGCACCTAGTGTTTTCACAGAGGGGATCCGAGGCCCAGCGATTTGACACGCATGCTTTCGAATGGGTGCGAACACACGCGTTCTCGGTGCAACTCTCGCAGGGGATCCCGTGGTTGGCCCGCTTCTTTGCCTCTCTGGCCCGCAACGCGCGAGGCGTTCGCGATTCCGACTTCCTCGATTGCCTGGGTTCCTTGATTGATTGGGTCGAATTTGGCGAGTCTCCAAGCCTGCGCTATGCAAAACTCCTGATCCGCAACCCAGCGCTCACCTACCATCACTTCGTGATGTTCAGCAACGGTGGAGTGAAGTATTACGGCATGGGTGAGCCGACACCTGCAGCGCGGCGCGGCTGCGACTTTCCGGACCTGCCCAAGGCCGTTCTGGATTGGCTGGCCGGGGAAGCTCCGGCTTTTGAAACGCGGCCCAAGGAATCTCAACGCGCGGATACCCCGACCGCGCCGAAGGGTTGGTTCTGCCCCAACTGCCACCATGAAGGACCGCCTGTGTGGAAAAAGCTGGGCGATCCAGAGCGGTTGCGGGATCTCGGGATCGTCCTGCGGCATCAGGAAGGCCTCCCCCTCTGCGGCAAATGTGGTCGCACGACGATGATCGAGAGATAGCCTCGCACGGCGGCGCCGAATAGGCCCGCTCTGGCGGAGCAACCGGCACCTTGGCGGGATAGATCCGGCAGCTCGAAGCCAACAAGGCGGCTGCCGAGGAGGAGGCGACCTCCAAAAACCAATCAATGACCGCCAAGGAGGCGAAACGGCTCAAAGCCGAAGCTGCCGCAACAGCTCGTCAGGACGCCGTCCAGAGAGCGGAGAGCCGGGACGCGGAGATCGCCCGCGCCAACTTCGACGACGAGGCCGCCGTCCGGGAGGCCCTCCTCGACGACGCCACCGCCGCCCGGCTCAAGGAGCAGGTCTACAAGCATGCGCAGGACAGCCATGCCACCGAGGAGCGTTTCGCAGCTCTCAGAGCGGAGCTGGGAGAGGAACGCGTGTCCGACGAACAGTTGGCGGCCGTCGAAAAGCTCGCGGCGGAGATCACCACCGCGGTGGAGACCGTATTCGGTCAGGAAAAGAAGCTCGAAGAGCAGATCGGGCGCATGAAGCAGCGGCTCGCACGCTCCAAAGAGCTCCGCGAGCAGTTGGACATCGAGGAGGCGGCTCTGCACGTATACGACTTACTGGCCGGCGACCTGCGCAGCGACAAGTTCTGTGCCGACCAGCTCCGCCGGTTCGATTGGCGGCAGGATGCTCTCCGTTCCCCGGACCTGATAGCGAGTCGTGCAGCCGGCGAGCAGAAGACAGGTAAGAAGGAGCAGCCCTCGTTTCATCGGTTCGCCTCCTCGGGTGTGCCTACATAGACGGACCTGTTGGAGCACTTTCCCGCTCCAGAGCTGCTCTACTTCAGGTGCTTCTCGAGGAACGCGTAGAGGTCCTTCCGCACGTTGCGCGCGTAGGTGGTGTCGAGGCGTTCGAAGCTGTGCCCGCCGGGGGCGTCGTCGTAGATCTTGTGCTCGAAGCTCTTGCCCGCCGCCTTGAGGTGAATGATCAGTTGCTCGACCTCGACGACGTTGACGTCTCGGTCGTTGGTCGTCGAGGTGATCATGAGCGGTAGCTTCAGCTTCTCGGCGTTCCAGATCGGGCTGCGCTTCCGGTACTCGTCGACTGCCTGCGAGGGGGGCTTGCCGATGTGGTAATCGGCCGCGAAGAGGTCCGTGTAGTCCTGGTTGTGGTAGCCGAGCCGCGTGATGAGATCGGACACGGGGACGCCGGCAAAGATGCAAGCGAACTTGTCCGGGTGGTCGAAGCCGACCATGAGCGAGATCATCCCGCCGTGGCTCCAGCCGACAAGGGCGATCCGCTTCGGATCGACCGGGAGCTGCTCGACGGCCCAGTCGCGGCTGGCGACGACGTCGTCGTTCTCGAGTCCGCCGTAGTCGATCGCCTCGTACATCTCCTTGCCGTATCCGGTCGAGCCGCGGTACTCGGTGGCCAGCACGATGTACCCGCGCTCGACCATCTCGCGCACGAGGTGCACGTGGTAGGTGCCGAAGTCGCCATGCACGCCGCCGTGCGTGAGCACGACCGCCGGATGCTTCCGCGACTTGTCCAGTTTCTTCGGCAGGAACGTGTAGAGGTAGATCCGGAACGGGTGCCGCTCGTTGGCGATGCCGTAGGTCTCCCTCCCCTTCGGGTTCGGCGGCCCCGTCAGGATCACCTTGTCCACCTCCGCGACATCGGACAGCCGCAGCCAGAACAGCGCGTCGTCCGAGAGCTTGCGGACCTGATCGAGGTCATATTCGAGCGCCTCGACCTTCTCCGCGAGGTCCTTCACCTGCGCTTCGAGGGATTTCTCCTCCTCGGCCCGGAGCGGGTTGGAGACGAGCGCGACAGCAAGCATCGAGAGCACCAGGATCGATTTCCGCATGAAACCCTCTCGTGAAAGACGGGGATGTGCGCTTCTTACGGAGCGCCAGCCAATCGTACACCACTGAGGTACTCCTCCCCTCACCCCAGTTTGTTGCCGTTAGCCCGAGTCGTTTCAGTGCCTCATCAAGGTGAGGGGAAATCGACAGCGGGAGCGTTTCCTCTTCTCGAGATCGTTGTCAGCGCTGGCAGAACAATACAGAGAGGAGGAAATCGTCATGAGTCCGCAACACTCCTACCGTGGCTTGATGATGTCGCTCATGGTCTTGGTGGCGGCGTTCGCGTTCACCGCGGCGCTCTCTTTCGCCCCTGGCACGAGCCGTCTTTCCGAGGCCTCGGCGGATACGGAGGTCCGGAGCCTGCTCCGCAGCTCGGCAGGGACCTCTTCCTCGTATACGCTCTTCGAGAGCGGGCAGGTGCGCCCGCTCGCGATGTCTCCGGACAAGCGGCACCTGTTCGCCGTCAACACGCCCGATAACCGCCTCGAGATCTTCCGCATCCAAGAACGTGGGCTCGTCCACACCGCCTCCATCCCGGTGGGCCTCGAGCCGGTCGCCGTCGCGGCCCGGACGGACCGCGAGGTCTGGGTGGTCAACCACCTCTCGGACAGCGTGAGCGTCGTCGAGCTCGACGCGGACGCCGCGACCGGGCACGTCGAGCGCACGCTCCTCGTCGGTGACGAGCCTCGCGACATCGTCTTCGCCGGACCGCAGCGGAGGCGGGCGTTCATCACGACGGCCCATCGGGGCCAGAACATCCCGTTCGATCCCCAGCTCTCCACCCCGGGCGTGGGGCGCGCGGACGTATGGGTGTTCGACGCGGACGATCTCGGCAGCGCCCTGGGCGGTACGCCGCTGACCATCGTCACCCTCTTCACGGACACTCCGCGCGCCCTCGCGGTGACGCCCGACGGCACCCGCGTCTACGCCGCCGGCTTCCACACGGGCAACCAGACCACCATCATCCCCGAGACCTCGCTCCCGGACGGCTTTGGTCCGGACGGCGTCCCGGGACCTTCCACCAACGCCGAAGGTCGCCCCGCGCCCGAAACCGGGACCATCGTCAAGTGGAACGGCTCTCATTGGGTTGACGCGCTCGGCCGCTCCCGCGACCAGTTCGTGAAGTTTTCGTTGCCCGACAAAGACGTGTTCGTGCTCAACGCCATGGCCAACCCGCCGCGCGCGCTCCCGGGAGCGGGCGGCTTCTTCCAGGGCGTCGGCACCATCCTGTACACGATGGCCGTCAATCCCGTGAATGGCAAGGTTTATGTCGCCAACACCGAGGCGAACAACGCCGCGCGTTTCGAGGGCCCGGGGACCTTCGCCGGAGAGAGCCTGCGCGGCCACCTGCACGAAAGCCGCATCACCGTGCTCTCCCCCGGGGGCGGCGTGGCGGCGAGGCACTTGAACAAGCATATCGATTACGACGCCTGCTGCGCGCCGCTCCCGAACGCCGAGAACGACCGCTCTCTCGCCCTGCCCCAGGGCATGGCGGTTTCCGGTGACGGCACCACCCTCTACGTCGCGGCCCTGGGGTCCGACAAGGTGGGGGTTTTCT
>DASVEF010000242.1:0-6230 GCA_036380715.1 Thermoanaerobaculia bacterium
CTTCGCCGTCCGCGAGCACGACAACGGCTGGCGCGAGACCGACGCCGCCCCGCGCCGCGATCCCGGGACCGGGCGTCCCCACGACTTCATCTCCATCCCGCGGGAAGACCGGATCGAGCTCTGGGAGCGCGGAGCCGCCCGCTTCGCCGGCTCGCACCCCTACGCCGCCCTGCTGATCACCCGCCACGCCCTCAACCTGCACGCCAGCCGGAGGGGACAGGAGGGCTGGGAGTCTTTCCTGAATTATCTCGACGAGCTGAGCCGTGGGCTGATGGAAGACACCGGACTCTCCGAGGACGAAATCGCCGCCGACTACCGCTTCCTCGACCGGTCCGACGCCCTCTCTCTGGCGGTCTGCATGCGGCGCTCCGAGCCCGTGGAAAGCCACGGCGTCCGCGCCCGCTACCAGGACGGCACCCTCTTCCTCGACCCGTTTCCCTTGGCGGGAGCCACCACCTTCCGCATCCCCTGCCGCCGCATCCCCGACCGTCCCTATACAGGAGACGCCGACCTCGGCGTCGAGCTGGCCACGGCGCGATGGGGGGAGATGAGCGTACGGGTGGCGGCCCTCACCCCCTGATCCCATAGGCGCTAACTTACCGAAGCTACTGCTGCGTTCTCCCCCACTGTAGAGACGCCCCGTGGGGCGTCTCCCCAGCGGCAGAATTTTCCCGACCCCTACCCCAGCGGGTCCGCGGATCGGGGAGGAGGACGCCCCACGGGGCGTCTCTACAGTGGGGGAACGGAGGTTGATTGAACCGCCGCCAGCGTCCGCTCGATCTGCCCGATGTGCTCCAGGGTGTGGGCGCGGACGAGGATCGCGGACGCCTTCCAGTCGAAGTCCTCGACCCACTGGACCGGAACCATCCGGCCGTCCGGCTCCTGGACCTTGACGACCATCACGACGGGAGCGCGGGCTTCGAGAGGGGTGTCGTCCGAAGCCGTATCCAAGACCGCGAGGAGCTCGCGAAGGACCTCCCCGAACCGGCGCAGGAGGTCGGGCCAGGGCTGTCCCAGCGGATCGGCGGAGAGCAGGCTCGCGGGGATCGGACCCCTCGCGGGCCGCTCCCCACGGAGCAGCGTCCGCAGATCGTCCACCGCCGGCCGGTGGCTCTCCAGGAGATGGTCGACGATCTCCTGGACGCACCAGCGGTCCAGAGCGGGACGGACCCGGACCACCTCTTCGGGAAGGGAGGCGAGCAGCGTTTCGAGCTTGGAGAACGTCGCCGCGGTCTTCGCACGGATGTCGGCGACAGGGGCCTTCGTCCCTTTCTCCAGCGCGTAGCGGAGGGCCGTTTCCTGCTCGGGGCGGAGGGTCGTCATCGCGCTCCCCCGTACTCCTCCTCCGAAACCGCCTCCAGCCAATCCGTCTCCGCGTCGATGTTGACCGCCAGATGGACCATCGGCGCGTCCGGCGTGGCCCCGTGCCAGTGCTTCTCGCCGGCCGGGATGTGGATGACCTCGCCGGTTCCTGCTTCCTGGACCGGTCCTTCCTCGTGCTGGAACCGGCAGCGCCCCTCGGCCACGACCAGGATCTGCACCCCGGTGTGGGTGTGCCAGTGGGTCCGCGCCCCCGCGGGAAATTCGACCCGGAAGAGCTTCACGTTCGTCGGCGGAGCGGTCTCCGCCATCCGCCGGAGCGCGACGGCGCCGGTGAAGTAGTCCGGGCTTCCGGGCTTGCTCTCGATCTCCGCGGGGTTGAGGACGCGCATCCTGGGATCCCTCCGTCGAATGGGTCCTCTCAGCGTATCACTACCTCCCGCGCAGACCTCCCCTCGCCCCGAGGCTCAGAGTCAGCCCGAGCAGGGCCACGAACACCAGTGCCACGCCGGGGTGGAGGCTGGCGCGGGTGTAGACGCTCGAGCGCATCACGTGCCCGGGATAGCCTCCGTGCTCCCGGCCGCTGCCGCGCATCGGGCTGTAGAGAGCGTCGGGACGGTCGAGGTGGGACGGCTGATCCGTCTTCTGGAGGTCGAACATCGCGGCCTCCATGTACTTGTCCCTCGCTCGTGGGGACAGGTTCCCCATGGCCGTCATCATGCGTCCGCCTCCGCCCACGACCACGTCACGCATCGGCTTCTCCGCGCAGGCCAGGATCGTCCGGGCCACCTCCTCCGGCGCATAGACCGGCGGCGGGAGCACCGGCTCCTTCTCCATGTAGTTCCGGGCGTGCTCGGGGAACGGAGTGTCGATCGAGGCCGGCTTGACCAGGGTGACCGAGACCGCGGCCCCCTCTTCCTCCAGCTCCGTCCGCAGGGCGTCCGTGTACCCCTTGACCGCGTGCTTGCTCGCGGAGTAGTGCCCCTGGAGAGGGACCGCCACGTCGGAGACGATGCTGCCGACGTTGATCAGCGCTCCGCCCCGTTGCCGCAAGTGAGGCACCGCCACGGTACAGCCGTTCACCGTGCCCCAGTAGTTGGTGTCGAAGAGGCGTTGCGCGTCCTCGATCGGGACCTCCAGGGTCCGTCCATAGATCGAGATGCCGGCGTTGTTCACCCACGTATCGAACCCGCCGTAGCTGCGGACCGCCGTGTCCGCGATCTCGTGGACGGCCTCCATGTCGGCCACGTCGGCCACCACGTAGACCGCCTGCCCCCCTTCGCTGCTGATCTCCTCGACAGCGTGCCGCAACCCTTCTTCGTCGCGGGCGGCGAGAACGACCCGAGCGCCCCGCTCGGCGGCCATCTTGGCCGTCGTGAGACCGATGCCGCTGGAAGCGCCGGTGATGATCACGACCTGATCGGAAAGTTTCTTGAGTTGTACTGCCATGCTGCACCTCGAACTTCTCGTGATGGATTGGAGAGGCCCTGCCGGGCCATGGCTTCACCCAGGGAATTACCCTGCAAGGCCGTCGCCAAGCCCCCCTCTGGTAAACTCCGGTCATGCGGAAGCACTTCGAGCCGCAACCCCAACCTGGCTCCTATACCTGGAGCGATTTTCTCGATCTCGACGAAGACGATCCTCGCGAGCTCCTGGACGGCCGACTCGTGGAGATCGAGATGCCGACGTGGACTCACGAGCGTATCGTGGCCGCTTGCATCGCCTTCCTGTCCCACTGGGCCTGGGAGCGGCAAGCCGGCGAGGTGATCAGCTCCAGCTACAAGATCCGTATCGACGACCGGCGCGGGACCATGCCTGACGTCCAGTTCTACCGCCGCGGCAACTCTCCTCGGGGACAGGAGAAGGGGCTTGAGCGCGGCCGGCCCGACCTCGTGATCGAGGTCATCTCCCCGACCAGCCGCTCCAAGGACGGCGTCTGCAAGCTCCGCGACTACGCGGCGATCGGAGTCCCTGAATACTGGCTGGTTGACCCCGAAGCTCGAACACTCGAGCGGCTGGTGCTGCGGGAGGGGATCTACAGCATCGTCGAAGCCCTGGAAGGCGAGGTCGTCTTCCGCCCGGACAGCTTCGAAGGGCTGGAGATCGACCTCGGACGGCTCTGGAATGAGGCGATCGAGGAGCGCTAAGTCATCCCGGCCTCTTTTCCCCTGACCTTCGCTTCCTTCATGGAAGAGGCCCTCTACGGCGAGAGGGGGTACTACCGTCGCGAGGATCTGCCCATCGGCGAAGCCGGCGACTTCGTGACCGGCTCGTCCTTCTCCCCTCTGTTCGGACGCACGACCGCGCGCCTGCTCCGCCGCCTCGACGCCGCCCTCGGCCGTCCCGCGGACCTCTTCGAGGCGGGCTACGGCACCGGAGTCCACCTCACGAACGTGGCCGCGTCCTTATTCAATAAGGATGGGGAAGCGGGCCGCAGGATCCGCGCCTGGGACCGGGTGGCCCGGCCGGTGCCTCCGGGCGTGGAGCGGGTCGGATCGCTGGCGGAGATCGGGGACGGCGAGATCGAAGGGCTGATCTTCTCCTACGAGCTGTTCGACGCCCTTCCGGTCCATCGCCTGATCGGCCGTCCGGACGGGTCGGTGGGAGAGCTGTGGGTCTCTATGAAGAAGGATGGGGGATTCGAATGGCAGGAGGGAGAGCTGTCCGACCCGGCGCTCCTGGACCTGCTGCGGGACCCGGACGTCGAGCTCCAGCCGGGGCAGATCGCGGACCTCTCGCCCGGATGGGAACCGCTCTACGCGGAGCTCGCCCGCAAGCTGGGCCGGGGCCTGATCGTGACCTGCGACTACGGCTACGAGAGGGAGAAGCTCCTCGATCCGCGCGTCCGCCAGCACGGCACCCTGGCCTGCTACACCCGCCAGCGCGTCCACCGCAACCCCTTCGTCCTGGTGGGGGAGCAGGACCTCACGGCTCACGTGGACCTCACGACCCTGATCCGCGCCGGCGAGGCGGCCGGGCTCGCCACCGTCCTGCTCACCCGCCAGGCCTTCTGGCTCGCCGCCTGCGGGATCTTCGAAGACCTCCAGGAAGCCGATCCCGACACCCGCCAGGCGGCCATGTCCCTGCTCAGCGGTGAAGGAATGGGCGAGGACATCCGCGTGCTCGTCCAGGCCCGTGATGTCGACCCGGACGATCTGCTCGAGCCGCGGCTCCGCTGATCCGCGGCTCTCCGCGGTGTGGACCGGGCGTCAGACGTGCTCTCGCCCGGCGATGTCCTCGTCCCAGGCCTCCGGCTTCTCCTGAATGAACTTCCGCATCAGCTCCTGGCAGCTCCGGCGAAAGTCGCGCGCGACACACAGGTGGATCGGGGAGCCCAGGGACCAGTCCGCGGAGGGAAAGGGGTGAAAAAAGGCTCGACGGCCGGGAATTCGCCGGCGGCGGCGGGAGGTTCTTTCCCTGGATCGGCGTCTTGCGGGCGCCCGGGATACGACGTTCGGGAAAAAAGGCCCTGAGCCCCGCATCCGCTGCACAGCGGCTGCGCTCGGATGCTCAGCGCCTGCGCTGCGAGCACAGCCGCTGTGCAAGCCGTTTTTTCTGGATCCAGGCCGAAAAAACGCCCGCCCCAGGGAAAATGAGCGCCCGGAAGCCTAAAAAACCGGCCGCAAGGTCGTAAAAACCCGTCCCAGCCCCTAAAAACCGGCCGCAAGCCCTCCAAATCGCTCCGGAAGCCTCAAATCGCCACGTCAGGGAGTTTCTCGAGGATTTCCCGCCTCCTCTCCAGGGATTCGAGACGATCAGGAGCCCGCCCGTCGTGTCATCCTGAGGAATCGAAGGATCTGGGGGATTAGGGGCTACGGACCAAGGCGGCCGTGTAGTACCGGGAATCGCGGGCGATGAGCTCGGGGGCCCCGTCAAGATCGCGGGTCGCCGCTTCCAACCACCTTACGGTTTGAGCCACCTGGCCATCCGCTGGTCGAACTCCGCTTCAGAAAGGGTATGCCCTGCTTCGACGTCCTCGAGGCCGCGGTCGATCTTCTGGCGCACGTAGATGTGGTACTGAATGTCTTCGAGAGAGGCGTCTTCGGGGAGAAGCTCCAGGATGCGCATCACTTCTTCTTTTTGGCGGCGTTCATGAGGCGGATTCTACCGGGAGGCGCCGTACTTGGACCTCATCCCTTCCCCCTCTCCCGTCGCACCCCCGCGCAGCCAAACAATCCCACCGTACTCACCTGGGCAATTCGGACGGGTGAGCTTTATGCCCGCCTCATCTGGATCAAGGTCAAGGTCACAATCCCACGGTACTTACCTGGGCAATTCGGACACGATCATGATGTTCCTTCTCTTTGTACGCCCTCGCCTCGTAGGTCACAATCCCACCGTACTCACCTGGGCAATTCGGACCCTCCGCAGCTTCCGCAGCGAAGGCCATCGTCGACCACAGTCACAATCCCACCGTACTCACCTGGGCAATTCGGACGGGAATAAGGGCGGCGACTTCACGGTGATCCGCGCCATGTCACAATCCCACCGTACTCACCTAGGCAATTCGGACGCCGAAGCCCTGGCAGCTCGAGCAAGAATTTTCCGCCGTGTCACAATCCCACCGTACTCACCTGGGCAATTCGGACAGTTCGCGTCGGATCGTCTCGATCACGAGGAGGTCTACGCGGTCACAATCCCACCGTACTCACCTGGGCAATTCGGACGAGGTGCTCTATGCGCCGTGTTCTGTTTGTGTTTCTTCTGCTTGGTCACAATCCCACCGTACTCACCTGGGCAATTCGGACGGTCGGGCTTCGGGGAGCGTCCCGACCAGCCCTTCGAGAAGTCACAATCCCACCGTACTCACCTGGGCAATTCGGACTGGCTCATGCCGCCCGGAACATGCCCCTCTACCAGGAAACAGAAAGTCACAATCCCACCGTACTCACCTGGGCAATTCGGACCAA
>DASVEF010000243.1:0-2000 GCA_036380715.1 Thermoanaerobaculia bacterium
TCAAATTGTCCCACCAAATCCGGGCGCGCACAACTCGCAAAGACCCGCTCCTCCGATCTTTTACTCGGCCCAGGGGTTGCGCACCGGCGGGACGGCCGCGGGTGGCTCCTGGGCCAGGCGCTCGATCTGCTCGGTGAGCCGCTCGATGATCGGATCTCCGGGAGTCGACTGGGCGCGCGCCAGCTTGAAGGCCGCGATGGCTTCGGCGCGCAGACCGCGCCGGGCGCGCAGGTTTCCCAGCTCGATCGCCGCCGCGTAGTGCCGCGGGTACAGGCGGACGGCCTCGGCGAGGAGCGCCTCGGCGCGCGCCGGTTTTTTGTCCAGGTACAGGCTCTTCATGGCCTCTCCGTAAAGGCCCATCGAGCGGCGCCAGGGGATGTGGAAGCTGCCGCGGAAGACGAACAGGTTTCCCATGCGGGCCACCGGCCGGGCCTTCCGGAGCACCGCGAGGTCGAAGCGGGGAAAGGGAGCGAGGTGCGAGGCCTGGATCAGGATGGTCCCCCGCACCACGTCCGACGCGCCGCCAGGCGATTCCCACTTCATGCTCCGGATGCCGCGCCTCTTCTCCTCTTCTTCCATGAGCCAGTAGTCGATGAAGGGGGCCTCCTTCCGCGGGCGGAGCTCGCGGTGGTAGTAGCGCGCCAGCTCCAGGCTCCGCTGCCCGAGGTCGAGCCCTTCATCGCTGAAGTAGAGATACCCGTTCTCGGGTCCGCCGATGATCTCGTTGTAGTACTCCCAGGGGCGGACGGCCGGCAGGGCCGAGACCGCGGCTCCCAGCAGCGCCAGCGCCGCGAGCGCGCGGAAGCCCCGGGAGCCCGGGCGGACCGCGGCCGCCAGCGCGACGCCGCCGAGCAGGGCGAGGGCCGGGAAGACCGGCAGGGCGTGCCGGACCCCGGCGTACGCCGAGCCGGTGCCAAGGAAGAGAAGGAACAGCAGGGCCAGCGCGCCCATGGCCCAGAGCGGGAGCCGCGCGGGGACCGCTCTCCGGTCCCGGAACGCCGCGGCGAGCCCCAGGAGGGCGAGGAGCCCCAGGCCCAGAGGCAGCTTGAGCGCGATCACGCCGGGGAAGAAGTACCAGGGCGCCTCGATGGGATGCCAGCGGCCGAACGCGAACATGCCGCTTCCCCTCCCCTCCATGCCGGCGCGCAGGACGTCCGCCAGACCCCACAGATAGGCGCTCGGCAGGACCCGCGTCCGCTCGGCGAGCTCCAGCGCGCCGCGGAAGAACGGCGTTCGCAGATCCGCGATCTTCTCGCCGAGCGTGCGGTTGAAGAGGTCTTCCCCCTTGGCGTTGGCGTGAAAATGAAATCCGTAGAGCGCCCACAGGACGATCAGGGCGCCGAGGAGGACCGCCGCCACCCCGGCCATCCGGCGGAGGCGCGCTCCCCTGTCCGGCGATCCCCGCAGTGCGCAGCCCAGGCCGAGGGCGGCGACCGCCAGCGCCGTCACCAGCCCCGAGTGCTTGGCGCCGAGCACCGCCCCGAGCGCCAGGGAGGCCGCCGCGAGGTCCCTCCAGCTCCAGGTGCGGAAGGCGACCACGGCGAGGAGCACGGCGGCCGCCGACAGGAGGGCGACGGGCAGGTCGGTCATCACCACCGGGAGGTGGGCGGCCACGGTCGGATCGATGGCGAGAAAGGCCACGGCTCCGAGGGCGATCCCGGGACCCAGCGCCCGCCAGGCCACCAGGCCGAAGAGGAGCAGGAAGAGGCCGTTGAGGGCCAGCATGGCGGCCCGCACCCGCCGGTGGACCCGGTCCGGGTCGTTGTCCTGGAAGACCGCGGTCTGCGTGAACCTCCGCTCATCCGGTTTGTCGCTCAACGCCCGGAAGGGCGGCAGGCGGAAGGCGTCCGGCGGCAGGGCCGCGCCCACCCAGAGCTTGACCAGCGGAGGGTGCTCCGGGTTCAGCCGGTAGTCGCCGGTGCGGACGTAGGAGACCCCCGACGTGATGTGGTAGGGCTCGTCGATGGTCATGCCGTCGAGCCGGGTGGCCCACCACGACC
>DASVEF010000244.1:0-12411 GCA_036380715.1 Thermoanaerobaculia bacterium
GCCGCAGAATGCCTGGCGAGGTGGCGAGGAGACCTCTCATCCGGCCGTGAGTCTAACCGAATGACGATGACCGGAAACCCTTTCTCGTTTTGAAAACACGGGGCGGTCGCGGAGGCTCCGCGCCGCCCCGTTCACCGACACCTCCTCCCTCGCTCTCTTGACAGGATCAGGAATAGCCCGCGATCGATCGCGGAGCCATCAGCTCGTACCTGCTTGCTTCAGGCCCCTTCTGCGCTCTACGCTCTCAGAAGGCAATAGGATCAGGGCAGCTGTTCCTTTCATCCAGATGCGCCCGTCTCTCCCACTTGTTGTCAACGCATTCCCAAGCGGGAAAATAGGCGCAACTGACGAATTTCCCCAAACCCTCACACTTGCCCCTCTTATAAAGATGAGTGATCTTGATCTCAGTCCAACACTTCCACGACGGTGGGGTTTCCGCAGCGGGAGGCTTGGGGCAAGGTACCTGGCCGAAGGCCGCCTGCGCGCTTGCGACGATCAGCAGCAGCAAGATCAGTGCTCTGAGCCTCCGGGCTCCTTGAAACCGTGAGGTCTCGATTCCAGGATGGTCTTGGGATTCGTGCTTGCGGGAAAAGTTGATCATTGGGGACCTCCCTGCCAGGCTGAATTGCCTGGAACGACAAGCTGCGGACACCATGTCGCAGCTTGAAAAGAGTTGAAGCCATCTGCCCCTTTTATTTAGGGGCGCACCGAGCTTTTTGGGCTGACGGGGACTATTTTGAAAGATTATTTTGCGGTGTCAATCTTATGAATAGATCAGACTATTGATATGGAGTGGACATTGACAAATGCCAACCATACACTTGGCTGAGGGTTCTCAGCCGCCCCACGGTCGCCAAGCCACCCCCCTCTACTATCAACAGGCCGTACGGCGCTCGCCTCACGCACCTGCTCGTTGAAGGTGTGGCTCTCCTGGAGCAGACTTTGGCTGCGCCCGGTATTTCGCGCAGGCATAAGATCGGGTCGTTGACGCAGGCCGGAGAGCCGGCATACGCTAGCTGCCGATCATGCGACACAGAAGATACGCCGTCCTGGCGCTGTTTCTCACCATGGGCCTCGCAGCCCCCGGCCTCTGCCAGGACCTCAAGCAGCTTTTCAAGCAAGCGCATCACTCGGTGTTCCTGCTCCGCGTTTTCGACTCCTCGGATACAGAAATCGGCACGGGGACCGGCTTCCTGGTCAGAGAGGGGGTCCTCGTCACCAACCATCACGTCGTGGACGAAGCCTTCCGGATCGAGGTCGTCCTCCCGGACGAGCGGACGATCAACGCGGCCGGGATCATCGCCAGCGATCCGGAGAACGATCTCGCTCTCCTGAAGCTGCCGTCCGTCGGCGTCAAGCCTCTCCCTCTGGAGACCAGCAGCACCCTGGAGCCGGGAGACCGGATTTTCGTGCTCGGCAGTCCTCTGGGGCTCTCCGGGACCGTGTCGGACGGCATCGTGGCCGCCTTGCGGCCCAAGGGGCTGGGCTCCGCGGTCCGCGGCTTTGAAAAGACCCCTCTCGTGCAGGTGACGGCGCCGATCTCGCCCGGATCGAGCGGCTCCCCGGTCCTCAACGCCCGCGGCGCCGTCATCGGAGTCGCCGTGGGCCAGCTCTCCTACGGCCAGAACGTCAACTTCGCGATCCCGGCCGACTCTCTCATCGCTCTCATGGCTCGCGGCCATACAATCAAGCTGGAACGCGAGCTGGGGGAAGAGGCGAAGATCGACACCTGGTCCTACGCCCGGAACCTGGGCATCTCGGCGGCCGTCTTTCTCGCCGTCTACATAGCGTTCCGGCGCTTGAAGAGCTCGTAGAGATCTCCGGATGAAGAGCCTGGCTCTCTACGCCGTCGCGGCGGTGCTCGAGATCTTCGGCTGCTACACCTTCTGGCTGTGGCTGCGCCTGGGGCGCTCCGCCGCGTGGCTGCTCGCCGGAATGGTGAGCCTTGCCCTGTTCGCCCTCGTGCTGACCCAGATCGAATCCGAATTCGCGGGCCGCGCCTTCGCCGCCTACGGAGGGATCTACATCACGGCCTCGCTGCTCTGGCTTCTCGTGGTGGAGCGCAGGCCGCCGGACGTGGCGGACCTGGTGGGCGCTGCCCTCTGTTTGACGGGCGCGGCGGTCATCCTGTTCGGTCCGCGGAAACCCGTACTCTGAGATTTCAGGCTTCGGCGGTCGTGGGCGGCGATCAGTCCGCCGTTTCCCCCTCGAAAGGCGTGGAGAGGATTTCAGCCTCGAGCCCCCGCTCGCGCAGATAGCGGGCGAGGGAGTCGGCGAAGCCGTGGGTGGTCAGCACGCGCGAGGCTCCGGTCTCCTCGATCGTCCGCAGCAGGTCGGGCCAGTCGGCGTGGTCGGAGATCTCGAAGCCGCGGTCGAAGCCGCGCCGCCTCCGGGTGCCGCGCACCCGCATCCATCCCGACGCGAAGCCGGTGCCCGCGCCGCCGAAGCGGCGCATCCAGGTCGAGCCTCCGGCCGAGGGCGGCGCCAGGATCAGCTCGCCCGCGAAGGACTGCCCGCGGACCGTCTCCGCGACCCGGCGCGTGGGCAGCATCTCCACCCCGGCGGCGCGGTAGCACTCGTTGAGCGGCTCGATCGTGCCGTGGACCCAGACCGGCCGGTCGGTCAGCCGGGCGAGGGCGGACAGGATGCGCTGCGCCTTGCCGAGTGCGTAACAAAAAAGCACGGAGGCGCGGCCGGCCTCCCGGTTCTCCTCCCACCAGGCGAAGACCTCGCGCGCCACCGCGGCCGGATCGCCCCAGCGGTAGATGGGCAGCGCGAAGGTCGCCTCGGTGATGAAGGTGTGGCAGGGGACCGTCTCGAAAGGCTCGCAGGAGGGGTCGGGCAGGCGCTTGTAGTCGCCCGAGAAGACCCAGACCTCGCCGTTGCGCTCGACCCGCACCTGCGCCGATCCCAGGATGTGCCCCGCCGGATGGAACGAGACCGTCGCCTCGCCGATCCGCACCCGCTCCCCGAACGGCACGCCCTCGATCCGAGCCTCCTCTCCCAGCCGCCGCCGGAGGATGGGGACCGACGGCGCCGCGCCCAGATACGCCGCGCTCCCCCACCGGGCGTGATCCCCATGTCCATGCGAGATCACCGCCCGCGGCACCGGCTTCCAGGGATCGATGTGGAACCCGCCCGCCTCGCAGAACAGGCCGCAGTCATCGACGCGGAGGAGAGGGGGCTTGCCGGAGGCCGGCCCGTGCGAATCATTCATGGCGTGAATGATTATCATTCATGGCGTGAATAGATTTCCTGAGCTGAGAGCTTCTCGTTCATAGACGTGCTCTCCACTGGTCTCGACCGCCCGTGCGACGGCGTCCTCCCGAGGGCGCAGATCGACATATCTCTCCAGCTCCCCTTCCAGAGCGCGCGCGAACGGAGTCTCGGCCTCGATGTCGTCACAGTCGACGGCAATGTCCACATCGGAATCCGGATGGAACCAGCCCGGTTGGAGGAGCGAGCCGAAGAGGTACACGGCGCGGATCGGCGGAAACGCCGGAGCCAGCCTGCGGATCGCCGACCTCGCTTTCTCCAGGACCTCCAGACGCAGGGCCTCTCTCTCCGTCTGACGCTCCTGGTCTCGGCGGGCATGGTACTCGCGGGGAGAGAGGTCGGTGGCGCTCATGGCCGTCAGGACGAGTCTACTCCACTGAGAGAAAACCCCGCCCACCGTCGTTCCTCCTCCTATATAGACACAGGGGAGGTACCGTTGAGCGCCCTATCCGAACAGCGCCAACTGCTCGACCCGCTCCTGCACCAGGTTGGAGGCGGTGACGCCGAGGAGGCGGACGGGCCGCTTGGGAGCTTCAGTCTTGCGCAGCAGGTCCCGGGCGCAGGCGGCGATCTTGCCGGCTCCGTATATGGGGACATGGAAGGTGCGCGAGCGGGTGACGGTCGTAAAGTCGGAATAGCGGACCTTGACCGTCACCGTGAACGCCGCGAAGCCGGTGCGGGCGAGCGCCTGGGCCACCTCCTCCGCCCTCTCGCCGATCTCGGCATCCATCTTCGCGAGGTCCGAGAGGTCCACCGCGTAGGTGTTCTCGCTGCCGACGCTCTTGCGCTCGCGGTGGGTCTCGACCGGACGGTCGTCGATCCCCCGCGAGAACTCGAAGAGCATCTCGCCGTGCTTGAGGCCGAAGCGGCCGGTCAGCTCCTCGGGCTCGCGGGCTCTCAGGTCCGCGATCGTCTGGATCCCCATCTCGACGAGGGCGCGTTCGGTCGCCGGCCCCACGCCGTGCAGGCGGCGCACGGGCAATGGATCGAGGAACGACTGCACCTTATGAGGCGGCACGACCGTCAGGCCGTCCGGCTTGTTGAAGTCGGACGCGATCTTGGCGATCAGCCGGTTCGGGCCGACCCCGACGCTCACCGTCAGCCCTCTCTCCTCGCGCACCCGGCGCCGGATCTCCTTGGCGACCGCGGTGGCGCTCCCCGCCTCCCCCAGGTGCTCGGTCACGTCGAGGTAGGCCTCGTCGATCGAGACCGCCTGCACGAGGGGCGTGATCTCCCGGTAAATGGCGAAGATCTTCTCGGATTCCCGGTGGTAGCGGCGAAAGTCAGGAGGGATGAAGATGACCTGGGGACAGAGCCGGACGGCCCGCGAGGAGGGCATGGCCGAGTGGATGCCGAACTTGCGGGCCTCATAGCTCGCCGCGGCGACCACCCCCCGCCCCTCGGGCCGGCCGCCGATCACCACCGGCTTGCCGCGCAAGGCGGGGTCGTCCCGCATGTGCACGGCCGCATAAAAGCAATCCATGTCGCAGTGAAGGACGCGCCGTCCCTCGGCCGGAGCCCTCTCCGGACCGGGAACCACCGCTCCACGCGGCGAATCCTCCTGCTGCGGCTCCACGGGATCAGCTTACCGCGGGGGGACCATTGCTAGAACCGATTGTAGATGAAACGATAGAATGTAAGGCGATCCTGATATTTGGATCCTCTGGGGTGTGGTGGAAATCTGGCGCACGGCTGGACGGGGCGAGAAGTCCCGGCCGGCCGGATCGAGGAATAGGATGAGCCTCAGCCGTCTCTCCAGTCGTCCTCTGTGGCCACAGCGGTCACGTCGCGGCCTGTTCCTGCTCGCCGCCTGTTTCCTGCTGCTCGGCCCTCCTGCGGTCCACGGCGCCGAGACCCTCCAGCCCGGCGTCCTGATCGAGCGCACGATCCAGAAGAAAGAGACCCATGAGTACCCGGTATCCCTCTCCGCCGGCGATTTCCTGCGCGTCACCCTCGACCAGAGGGGCGTCGACCTAGCGATGCTGCTCTTCGCCCCGGGCGGAACCGAAATCGCGCTGGTGGACGGCCCAGGCCCCTACAACGCGTATTCGACCGAGGATCTGGCAGCCGTGGCCGCAACTTCAGGCCTCTACAAGATCAGGGTGCTCGTCGGCGGAAGAATAGCGCCAGGTGCCACCTACCGGCTCCGGATGGAATCGCCGAGACCCGCCCGACCCGGGGACTGGCTGCGGGCCGAGGCTGTGTACGCCAACCAGGCTGCCACCAATATCTTGTTCGGGGGAGGCCCGGCGGCATTACAGTTGCTGTATCGCGAGGAAGCTCAACGTATTTGGCACGAGTTGAGGGAGATTCGACGAGAGGCCGATACGCTGTTCCAGATCGGGACCCTGCGCGCGAATGGCCCGGGGGAGGACCTCGAAGAAATCGCGCAGCTCTTCCACGAGGCGGCCGACCTGTATCAGGCAGCCGGAGACCTGTCCGGTCAGGCGCACGCCCTGAACGAAGCCGCGCGGTACTGCGAGGTCCTCGGCCACACGGAAGACGCGCTGCAGGAGTACAGAAATGCCCTGGAGTTGGCCCGCTGGGCCGGCGATCGGCAATGCGAGAAGAACGCGCTCTCCAACCTCGGGGTCTTGCTCAATCGGCTAGGCAGGAACCATGAGGCCGTCCAACGCCTGTCGGAAGCCTTGAGGATCGCGCGTGAGCTGAGCTGGCCGGACCTCGTCGGCAGCACCCTCATCAATCTTGGTCCGGCCTACCAGGATCTCCCTGAGCCTCAGAAGGCTATCGACACCTACCAGGAGGCCTTGGAGATCATCCCGGAGCAAGACCCTAACCGGGCTATCGCACACAACAACCTTGGCGCGACCTACGAGGCCCTCGGCGATTGGGACAAAGCCATCGAGCACTACAACCAGGCGCTCGAGCTCAGCAAGGGAGAGAAGACCGAAGCGACGTTCCTCAACAACCTGGGCCTCGTCTACCAGCGCTGGGGACAGCTCGACAAGGCGCTCGAGGCTTATCAAGGCGCGTTGAAGCTCGCCGGCGAACAGGGAAATCTTGAGGTCCAGGTCTGGGCCTCCAACAACATCGGC
The DNA here is from genome assembly GCA_036380715.1 of Thermoanaerobaculia bacterium. Classification (GTDB taxonomy): domain Bacteria; phylum Acidobacteriota; class Thermoanaerobaculia; order Multivoradales; family UBA5704; genus UBA5704. The sequence continues at coordinate 6,333 of DASVEF010000244.1, forward strand.
TTTCTCTACGAGAAACTGGGCCGGCGCGACGATGCCCTCCGGCACTGGCGAGAGGTGCCGAAGCTGGCCGTGGGACGCAAGGAGTGGGAGCACGTCGCTCTGAACGCCCAGGCTGCCGTGCTCCAAGCCGAGGGAGACCTCGACGGCGCACGCGAAGCGCTGGGACACACCCTCGGCGTCGCCAAGCGGCGTAAAGACGCCGCGTGGGAAGCCGAGATGACCCTCCGGCTCGCCCGCTTAGAAAAAGAACACGGAAACCTGCCGGCGGCCCTGGAGCACGTCGATTCGGCCGTCGAGCTCGTCGAGACCCTCCGTACCCGGGTCGCGAGCCCTGACCTGCGCGCCATGTTCCTCGCCTCGAAGCAGGATTATTACGAGCATTCCATAGGTATCCTGATGGCGCTTCATGAGAAACGCCGGCAGGAGGGCTTCGACGCCCGTGCCCTGCAGGTCAGCGAGCGGGCGCGCGCCCGCAGCCTCCTCGATCTCCTCACCGAGGCCGGCGCCGACATCATCGATTCAAAGCTGCTGGAGAAGGAGCGCCAACTCAGCAGCCAGGTGCACGCCAGCGACCGGCACCACTGGGAGCTCATCCAGAAGAGCGCCTCCTCCGAGGAGATCGCCGAGGCGGAGAGGAAGCGGAGCGAGGCCATCGCCGAATTCAAGGAATTCCAGAGCAGCCAGCGCTTCGCCACCCTGACTCAGCCGGAGACGCTGAGCGCCCCGGAGATCCAGAGCCGGATTCTGGGAGAAACGACTCTGCTCCTCGAATACTCTCTCGGCAAGGAGAAGAGCTACCTCTGGGCGGTCACGCCGACTTCTCTCCAGAGCTTCGAGCTGCCGGCGCGGGAGACGATCGAGAAGGAAGCGCTGGCCTATTACAGCGCCGTCACCGCCCGCAACGATCTGCCGGACGACGCAAAAGAAGCAATCCAGGAGAAAGACAGAGAGGCCGAGCGGGCCGGCCATGCCCTGAGCGATCTCATCCTGAAGCCGGTCGAGCCGCTCCTGGGCGATCACACCGTGCTCATTGTGAGCGACGGAGCGCTTCAGTATGTACCCTTCGCGGCTCTGCCACTCCCCTCCTCGCCACAGAAATACCTGATGGAGCGCAACGAGGTGGTGAGCCTCCCGTCCGCGTCGACCCTGGCAGTCCTGCGGAACGAGCTGAGCGACCGGGCGCCCGCGCCCAAGCTCCTCGCCGTGCTCGCGGACCCGGTATTCACAGAAGACGATCCACGCCTCCGGAACACCAAGGTCGCGACCAGACCGCAGGGGAAACGCGGCCTGCCGCGGCGAGGACCTGCCAGTGCGAGCCTGAAAGGCTCGCAGGGTCTGCGCTTCGAGCGCCTCGACTTCTCCAGGGAGGAGGCGGAGAACATCGCGAAGCTCGTCGTCCATCCAGACAAGGTGCTCAAAGCGCTCGACTTCGATGCCTCTTTCGCAACGGCCACCAGCGACGAGCTGGCGAGCTATCAGTACGTACATTTCGCCACGCATGGGGTCCTCGACAGCAGCCAGCCGGAGCTGTCGCGGCTCGTGCTCTCGCTGCTCGACAAGAAGGGAAAGCCCCAGGAGGGCTTCCTGCGCCTCCACGACATCTACAACCTCCAGCTCAACGCCGACATGGTCGTGCTCTCGGCCTGCCAGACCGCGCTCGGCAAAGAGATCCGGGGCGAAGGGCTCGTAGGATTGACGCGCGGCTTCATGTACGCCGGGTCTCCTCGCGTGGTGGCCAGCCTCTGGAGCGTCGAGGACCGCGCCACCGCGAAGCTGATGAAGAGCTTCTATACCTACCTGCTGCGCGACAACCTCTCCGCCCCCGCGGCCCTGCGGCAGGCGCAGCTCGATCTGGCGAGCAAGCCGCAGTTCAAGTCTCCGTATTACTGGGCCGGTTTCTCCCTGCAAGGGGAGTGGAAGTGAGCCGGGGCCAGGGCCTGACCAGTGAGGGCCTGGAAGCTCTGCTCGCCGCTCTCGATCCGGACCGCGAGCGCGCGGGGCAGCAGTACGAGATGATCCGGCGCAAGCTGATGCGGCTCTTCGAGTGGCGCGGCTGCGAGACTCCCGAGGACCTCGCGGACGAAACCATCAACCGGGTCGCCCGGCGCATGGCCGAGGGGGTGGAGCTGCGGTCGACCGACCCCTACGGCTATTTCTGCGGCGTCGCCCATCTGGTCTACAAGGAGATGCTGCGGCGCAGCGCGCGGGAACGCTCCATGCTGGAGGCCGGCGACTGGACGCCTCCCGCCGAGGAGGAGCCTTCGTCCGACCGGCGGCTCGAATGTCTGCGGCACTGCCTGGGGCAGCTCTCGGACGACCAGCGCCGCCTCGTGCTCGTCTACCACCAGGAGGACAACCACATCCAGAGCCGGAAGATGCTGTCCCAGGAGCTCGACATCCCCATGAACGCGCTGCGCATCCGGGTCCACCGGCTCCGCCGCAGGCTGGAGGAGTGCGTCGAGGAGTATCTCCGCAAGTGACCAGAAGTGGACCGGCGAAATGATTTCCTCCATTCCGACATCTCTAGGTGAACCGGACTGGAGGAGGGAGCCGGATGAAATCCGATACCATGATGAACGACACCGATTTTTTGCGTGAGTACCTGCTCGGCGGGCTGCCCGAGAACGAGGTGGACGCCATGGAGCAACGGCTCCTCGAGGACGACGAGCTCTTCAAGCTCGCCGAGGCCTTGGAGAGCGATCTCCTCGCGGCCTGTGCCCGGGGGGAGCTGAGCCCCGAGGAGCGGCAGCGCGTGCTGCGCCGGCTCGCCGCTTCTCCGCGCGGCCAGGCGAAGCTCGCCCTGGTCCAGGGACTGACGACCCTGGCCGCCCAGGAGAAGAAGAAACTCGGCGGCACGATCGTGCCCTTCCGGCCGCGGCCGGCTCTGCCGGTGCGGTGGTCCACCCGGGTGGCCGCCATCGCGGCGAGCCTCGCCGTGGCTGTGGGCGTGTCCTGGCTGGCCCAGCAGACGGCCGCCCCCAGAGATGTCGTGATCGCCGACCGCGACACCCCCGTTCCGGTGGAGTCCAGCCGGCCGGCGCCGCAGGCTCCGTCGACTCCGACAGTCCAGCCCGAGGCGCCCACCGCTCCCGAGGAGGGCACTCAGATCGCGGAAGCTACGCCTGCGCCCGTGCCAACCCCAGCGCCGGAGCAGCCGGAGAGGACGCCGGAGACCACCGTCCCTTCCGTCGTCAGCGCCGTGGTCGCGATCACCTACGGCACGCGCGCCGGCGGCGCCTCGGAGGTGCCCGAAATCCTGGTGCCGCAGGGCACCCGGACCGTGGAGATCCAACTGCCGCTGCCGGAGGGCGAGGAAGCCATCTCCTTCCAGGCGGAGCTCCTGGACGCCACCACCGACGAGGAGATCCTGACCTGGGAACGGATCGAGGCCCGGGACCTGGGCGAGGGCAAGGCGGCTTTGTTTGTCGAGATCCCGGCCGCGGAGCTTCCGCCGGGCAAGTACGCGATCAACGTTCGGGGGCTCACCCCCGATGGAGAGTCCGATCTACTGGGCAAGCCGGTGTTCGTAGTGGCCCGGCCCTGACACCGGCTGCCGAGCCCCGAGAACCGCCACGCCGAGCTGTCTCGGCTGGCGATTGCCAGAAGGAGGGAAGCATGGAAGTCTCCAACTCTACTGGGCAGAACACCAACTGCAAGGTTACAGGTACCGGGGGAGGAACCCAGTCGTCTCGCGGCGGCCGCGGTGGCCGCGGCGAGCGCAAGCTGGGGTCCGCCTGGGAAGGGAAGCTCGCTCCGAACACCTACGTCTCGATCGAGCCGCAGCCCGGAGTGGACTCCTGGCGCATCGAGTTCCTGAGCGGCGAAGCCGTGGTCGCCAGGAAGACGGTCCGTGACCCCCATGCGCTGGTCGTGCTCACGCAGAGGGACAACGGCGAGCACAAGATCCTTGTCTGTAAGCGCCACGCCGAGGCGGCCTCCCAGGCGGCCTGAGGCTCCTTCCCGTCTCTCGGGGCGGCCTGGGCCTCTCCGGTCCGCCCCCTCCTTTCCTTTTTTCCATCTTTTTTGCGCTTTGCCGCACAAAGAGCCGCGTTCCGTGAGAAAATTCCTCTGTCCAGCTCAATAAGCGATCAGAGAGGGGGCTCCGGAGAGCAACCCGAGTGCTCATTCTTTGGGCAGGGATGTACGAAAGACTTTGCGGCTCTACGCCACTTCAGAGTGAAAGGAGGGAATAACATGGAAGTCTCGAACTCGACGGGTCAGAATACAAATGTCCGAGTGACCGGTACCGGTGGCAACAAGTTACTGGACTGTGACACCGAGGGAGGCTCCACGGAGGTCGTCAGCGGAGAGATCTCTTCAGGCGACACGATGAAGTGCTCCGTCAGCAGCGACTGCTGCATCGAGTTCTCCCTCGACGACACCCGTCTCATCCGGTGGTTCGCCACCGCTCCGGGACGGGTCGAGCTCATGGAAGTGGAGAAGGGGGTCTACGCCATCCGGACGCCGTAGGCCGCCGCGGCGGAAGGTGAAGGGGGTGGGACGTGAAACATTTCCCACGGTTCCGTCACTAAAGAGGTGAAGGAGCCTCCGCAATGGCCGAACCGATCCGCAAGCCCGTACCCGCGTTCCACCCCCGGCCCCATCATCTGCACACGGCCCGGCCCCGGCCTCGCCTCCACCGCGTCGCGCCGCTGGCCGAAGAGCCACAGACGGCCGCGCTCCTGAGCCCGGCGCTCCATCCTCAGCCTCCGGCTCCTGCCCAGGAAATCCCGCAAGAAGAGCCGCCGGCCGGTCCGGCCGAGGAGGTGGCCGCCGCGCCATCCCAGACGAAGCCCATTCGCCGGAAAGACGAAAGGAAGATCCGCCTCGCGCTGGAGACCGCCCTCGCGGCCCATGTCGTCGCCCTGGTGGTCCCCGCGAAGCTGGCGGCCGGAGCCCCGGCGCTCGGTCTCCCGGACGTCCTGCTCGGGGTGACCGTCCTGCTGACCGGATGCGGCCTGCTCCTCGTCGGCCGCTTCAGCCGGCGCTGACCGCCGTCGGGCCCTCACCCCCGGCCCCTCTCCCGGAGGGAGAGGGGTGAAAGCTCCGGAAAAAGCCCGAAAGACAGCGATTTTCAATGCGTTTTCCCCCTCTCCCTCCGGGAGAGGGGGTCAGGGGGTGAGGGCTCGGGCAAGCGGACCCGCGATGTCGAAGTCAGCCGCCCCCGCCGCCCCCGGCGTGGATGCCCCCCTCGGTCTGGCCCCACGGGTCCAGCGCCTCGTTGAGCTCGTCCTCGGGCAGCACCTTCTTCTCGCGGCACAGCTCGCGCACCGTCTTGCCGGTCCTCACCGACTCCTTGGCGATCTCGGCCGCGGCGTCGTAGCCGATCTTCGGCACCAGCGACGTCACCATGGCCAGCGAGCGCTCGACCAGCTCCTCGCAGCGTTCGCGGTTCGCCTTGACCCCCTCCACGCACTTCTCCGCCAGCAGGAGCGAGGCGTTGGCCAGGATCTCGATCGACTGCAGCAGGTTGAACGCGATCAGCGGCATCATGACGTTGAGCTCGAAGTTGCCCGACATGCCGGCGAGGGTGATCGTGACGTCGTTGCCCACCACCTGGGCGGCCACCATCAGCACCGACTCGGGGATGACCGGGTTGACCTTGCCGGGCATGATCGAGCTGCCGGGCTGCAGGCTGGGGATCGAGATCTCGCCGATGCCGCAGCGCGGGCCGGAGGCCAGCCAGCGGATGTCGTTGGCGATCTTGGTCAGCGAGGTCGCGATGGTCTTGAGCGCGCCCGAGGTCTCGACCGCGGCGTCCTTGCCCGCCATGGCCTCGAAGCGGTTGGGCGCCGGCACGAAGGGGCAGCCGGTCCGCTCCGCCAGGCGCGAGATCACCCGCGGCGCGAACTCGGGCGGCGCGTTGAGGCCCGTGCCCACGGCCGTGCCGCCGAGGGGCAGCTCGGCCAGGCGCGGCTTGACCGCGGCGAGGCGGTCCAGGGCGTACCGGGCCTGCTGGGCGTAGCCCGAAAACTCCTGCCCGAGGCGGACCGGCACCGCGTCCTGGAGGTGGGTGCGGCCGATCTTGACGACGTCGTCGAGCTCCTCGGCCTTACGCTGGAGCGCGTCCGTCAGGCGG
>DASVEF010000245.1:0-7393 GCA_036380715.1 Thermoanaerobaculia bacterium
GTGACCGCCCAGCTCGAAGAAGTTGTCGTTCGCGCCGACCCGTTCGAGGCCGAGCACCTCGGCCCAGAGAGCGGCCATCGCCTCTTCGACGGGGCTGCCCGGCGCGACGTACTCGCGGGCCGGCGAGGTGATCTCCGGGGCGGGCAGGGCCTTGCGGTCCACCTTGCCGTTAGGGGTGAGCGGGAAGGCGTCGAGGGCGACGAACGCCGCGGGCAGCATGTACTCCGGCAGGCCCTCGCGCAGGAAGGTGCGTAGCTCCTCCGGCTTCGGAGCTTCGCCGGGCACGGTGGCCGCAAGATAGGCGACCAGGCGCGGATCGGAGCCGCGGTCCGTGCGGGCCAGCACCACGGTCTGGGCCACGGCGGGATGGCGCGCCAGCGCCGCCTCGATCTCTCCCAGCTCGATGCGGAAACCGCGGACCTTGACCTGATGGTCGACGCGGCCCAGGAACTCCAGCGTGCCGTCCGGCCGCAACCGGGCGAGGTCGCCAGTGTCGTAGAGCCGCGCTCCGGCCTCGCCGCCACGGAGGAGCGGGATGGGATCGGGCACGAAGCGCTCGGCCGTCAGGTCGGGCCGGCCCAGGTAGCCGCGGGCCACGCCGGCGCCTCCGATGTGGAGCCGCCCGGCCGCCGAGGGGGGCGCCGGCTGCAGGTTGCGGTCGAGCAGGTAGATGCGGGTGTTGGCGATCGGCCGGCCGATCGGCACCGGACCGGCCTCGTCCCGCGCCAGCGAGGCGGCGGCCGACCAGACGGTGGTCTCGGTCGGACCATAGAGGTTCCACAGCTCGCCGGCCCGCTCGCGGAGGGCCGAGGCGAGGTCCCGCGGCAGGGCCTCGCCGCCGCAGAGCGCCTTGAGGGCCGGATCACCTTGCCAGCCGGCGTCGAGCAGCATGCGCCAAGTCGAGGGGGTGGCCTGCAGGACGCGGATCTTCGGCTCAGTTTCCAGACGGCTGGCGAGCCAGGCGCCGTCGCCAGCCTGCTCGCGGGTGGCCAGCTCGACGCAGCCGCCGGCCAGCAGCGGGAGGAAGATCTCCAACGCCGCGATGTCGAACGACAGCGAGGTCACCGCGAGCAGGCGCTCGCCCGCTTCGATCCCCGGCGCCTGACCCATCGAAGCCAGGAAGTTGACCAGGGCGCGGTGTGGCACCGCGACCCCCTTCGGCCTTCCCGTGGACCCGGAGGTGAACAGGACGTAGGCGAGGTTGTCCGCTGCGGCCCCACCCTCAAGATCGGCGCCGCTCTCGAAGGCGAGCGCCTCCTCGGCGTCGAGACAGACGACCTGTGTCTCCCCGGGCACGCCGGCGAACAGGCTGCCGGCCAGCTCCCGTGAAGTCAGGAGCACGGAGGCGCCAGCATCCTCCAGGACCATGCGCAGCCGCTCCCGGGGATAGGTCGGATCCAGCGGCAGGTAGGCGCCGCCCGCCTTGAGGATTCCCAACAAGGTGACCACCAACTCGGCGGAGCGCTCCAGCGAGACCCCTACCAGGACCTCTGGACCCACCCCCATTCGGCGCAGGTGGTGGGCCAAGCGGTTGGCCCGGAGGCTCAGCTCCGCATAGGTGAGCTGTTCGTCCGAGGCCACAAGGGCTGGCGCCTCGGGCGAGAGCGCGGCCTGCCGCTCGAACAGGCGGTGGACGGGCGATGCAGGAATCTCCTCGCCCGTATCGTTCCAGACCCTCAGGATCTCGTCTTCCTCTGTAGAGGAGAGCAGGGGTAGCTCCGAGAGGCGCCGCGCCGGATCGGCGGCGGCTCCGGTGAGCAGGGTCTCGAAATGGCGCAGCAGGCGCTCGGCCGTCGAGCGGTCAAACAGGTCGGCGTTGTACTCCAGAAAACCAGTAAGCCCCTCCGCCGTCTCGGTGAGCGTCAGCAACAGCTCGAGCCTGGCCGTACCGCTCTCGACCGGTGCGTGGCTCAAAGTGAGCCCCGGCAGGTCGAGGGTCTCGGCGGGCGTGTTCTGCAGGATCAGCATCACCTGGAACAGCGGCGGGCGGGCCAGATCGCGCGGCGGCTGCAGCTCCTCGACGAGCTTCTCGAAGGGGAGGTCCTGGAGGGCGAAAGCGTCGAGGGCCCTCTCGCGGACCCGCTCGAGCAGCTCGCGGAAGCCCGGATCTCCCGCCAGATCACCGCGCAAGGGGAGCGTGTTGATGAACAGTCCGATCAGCTCTTCGAACTCCGGCCGGGTACGGCCGTGGATCGGCGAGCCGACGACGATGTCGTCCTGGCCGCTGTAGCGATGCAGCAGCGTCTGCCAGCCAGCCAGCAGCGTCATGAAGGGGGTCACTTCCGCGGCGCCGGCGAGGGCCTGGATGCCGGAGGCGGCCTCTCCGAACAGATGGAATCCCATGCTGCCTCCGCGGAACGTCTGTACCGGTGGATACGGCCGGTCCGTCGGCAGATCGATGGCCGCTGGGACTCCCGCGAGCTGCGAGCGCCAAGCCTCGACAAGGCGCTCGACGACGGCGCCGGTGAGCCAGCTCCGCTGCCAGGCGGCGAAGTCGGCATACTGGACCGGCAGCTCCGGCAAGGGTGAGCGCTCGCCGCGCACCGCCGCTCCGTATAGGGTCGAGAGCTCGCGAACGAAGATGCCGGACGACCAGAAGTCGCAGACGATGTGGTGGGCTGTGATCGCCAGCACGTGGTCCCGCTCGTCCAGGCGGAGCAGCACGGCGCGCATCAGCGGTCCCTTCTGGAGATCGAAGAGCCGCGCGGTTTCGGCGGCGACTTGGCGTGCGTTCTCGGCCTCGCGCAGGTTCGCAGGCAGAGCCGCCAGATCCACGACCGGGAGGGGCAGAGAGGGCGAGGCGGATGCAATCTCCTGGCGAGGCTGGCCGTCCACCTCCGGGAAGGTGGTGCGCAGGCTCTCATGGCGGCGGAGGATTTCGCTCAGGGATGAACCGAGCGCCGGCAGGTCCAGCCGGCCGTGAAGCCGCAGGACCGCGGGCGCGTTGTAGCTGCTGTTGTCTGGCTCCAGACGATTCAAGAACCAGAGCCGTTGCTGGGAGAAAGACAGCGGCAGCACCACTCCCGGAGCTCGCGGCACCCGGACGACGGGCGGCGCCTCGGATTTCGCCTCGCCTCTCGAGGTGGCGACCCACTCCGCCAGGTCCCGCACCCTCGGCCGCTCGAAGAGCAGGCGCACCGGCGGAGCCTCACCCAACAGACGACTGATCCGGGAGATGACGCGAATGGCGGCGACGGAATTGCCGCCGAGCTCAAAGAAGTTGTCGCGGGCTCCGACGTGGTCAACGCCCAGGATCTCGCTGACGATCGCCGCGATCTGCCGCTCGAGCTCGCCCTCGGGCTCCACGAACACCGGTCCGGCCGCCGGAGGTTCTGTCAGCAGCGCCTGCGGCTGGGGCAGGGCCTTGCGATCCACCTTGCCGTTGGCGCTCAGCGGAATCTCGTCGATATGGACGAAGTGAGCCGGCACCATGTAATCGGGCAGCCTGCCACGCAGGTGCTCCCGTAACTCGGCGAAGACCTCGGCCTCCGGCCGGGTGGGCGGCAGGATCACAATCGCGGGCGCCAATGGCTGGTCGCACTCCTCCTCCAGGCCGAGCTCCCGGACCAGGGCGTGGTATTCGCCGGCCTCCTCGCGGAATCCTGCGAACCCCGTCTGCTCGACGGCGATGCGGCCGCCAAGCAGCGCGTGGACCAGCTCGTGGGTCTCGTCCAGGGCGAAGAGGCCGCGGATGGACTGGAAGCGGACGCCGCCGACCTGTGACAGGCCGATCCGGTGCTCCGGCGCAGACTCCTCCAGGAGCTGGGTCATCAGGCCCGCCTCCAGGGTTGCGAAGCGCAACGAGCTCTCTCCATAGAGCGGAGCGATCGCGGCCAGACGGGCGATGAGGAAGATGCCGAAGGAGGCGCGCTCGAACAGCTCGTGGTTGACGCTGTCGTACAGGGAGGCGCTGACGCCGTCGGAGGCCGCGAGCCGGAAGAGAGCATGATCCTTGGGGTTGTAGTAGTAGGTGCCTCCCTCGAGCCCTTCGATCCGTCCGTGCTTGACGTAGAGATATGCCTGGACCGGATACAGGTTGCCCGCCGAGCCGTAGCGGAGCTTCGGCAGGGGAGAGCCTTCGACCTCGATCTGCCGCAGGCAGGAGAGGAAGCCCGACAGATCCGTGAGCGGGAGCGGCTCTGCCAGGTACTTCCGGTAGCTGCGCCGCCGCAGGTAAAGCTTTTCGACCTCCTCTGGCGGCAGCTCCGGAGGGGCGAGCGGTAGGACCGGAAGCTCCATATCGCGGCGCAGGCCGTGGTGGCGCAGCTTGAAGCGCAGCCGCTCGATCGGGTCGGTGACCACAGTGGGGACGGTCGCAGGCAGAGCAGGCGCGGCCGAGGAGGCCACCACTTTGCCGCGGTGGAGCCTGACGTAGGCTACGAGTTGCTGCGGCCCCTCGCGCTCTCCCACCACGGAGACCACTGCCGCAGAAACCGCGGTGTGATCGGCCAGGACGGCCTCGATCTCGCCGAGCTCGATCCGGTGCCCCTGGACCTTGACCTGGGTATCGTCGCGGCCGAGAAACTCGATGTTGCCGTCCGGCAGGAGGCGTCCGAGGTCGCCGGTGCGGTAGAGCCGTTCGCCCGTGCGCGGATGGACGAGGAAAGAGGCGCTCGTCTTCTCCTCGTCGCCCCAGTAGCCGAGGGCGAGACCGGTTCCTCCGATGTAGAGGTCGCCGGGGACCCACACCGGACGGGGCTCGAGATCCTCGCCGAGCACGCGGACCGTCTGGCTCGCCATGGCCCGGCCATACGGGATGCTGGTCCAGGAGGGCTCGACCTCGTCGATGGGATAGAGGATCGACCAGATGGAGGCCTCGGTAGCACCGCCGAGGCTGATCACCTGCGAGCCCGGGAATTGCGAGCGGATGCGCTCCGGCAGCCGGACGGGGATCCAGTCGCCCGACAGCAGCGCGAGCCGCAACGGCATGGCCGGGGCGTTGGCGACGCCGCTCCTGTACTCGACCAGCATCTCCATGAGGGCGGGGACCGAATTCCAGACCGTCACCCCTGCGCGGGCCGCGAGCTCGGCCCAGTGCGACGGGTCGCGCGTCGTGCCGGCGTCGGGCACTACGACGGCGCCGCCCGCGGCCAGCAGGCCGAAGACGTCGTAGACCGAGAGGTCGAAGCTCAGAGACGAGAGAGCCAGGATCCGGTCGCCGACCCCGACGCCGAAGCGCCGGTTGACGTCCATGATGGTGTTCAGGGAACCCCGGTGATCGATCATCACCCCTTTGGGCTGGCCCGTGGAGCCCGAGGTGAAGATCACGTAGGCCAGGTCCTCCGGCGTCTGGAGCGCCGGCAGGGGCTCCAGGGCTGGCGTCGAGAGGACCGCCTCGTCGAGGACGACCCGCTCGACGCCGGCCGGCAGATTGAGCCCGTCGTGGTCCGGCTGGGTGATGGCGATCGAGGCCTCGCCGCGCTCGAGCAGGTGGCGGATGCGCTCGGCGGGCAGGCGGGCGTCGACCGGCAGGTAGGCGGCGCCGGAGCGCAGCACGGCGAGGACCGCCACGACCTGCTCCCACCCCTTGTCCATGACCACCGCGATGAGGTGGTTCGGGCGGGCGCCCAGACGGCGCAGCCGGTGGGCCAGGTCCAGGGAGGCGCGGTCGATCTCGCCGTAGGTGAGGGTGCGGCGCGAGGTGATCACGGCGGGTGAGTCCGACCGCCGGCGCGCCTGCTCCAGGAACGGCCCGTGGAGCAGCCCCTCGAGTACGGGGGCCGCGGTGGCGTTGGCCTCCTCGATCAGGCGGAGCTGGCTTTCGGGCAGCAGGATCTGTGGCGTCCGCCACGCCGTCTCCCCGTCCGCCAGACGGCCGAGCAGGCCTTGATAGGCGGCGAAGAGGTCGTCGAGCAACCCCGCCGGGAAGAGCTCCTCGACCGCGTCCCAGTTGTAGACCAGCTCGCCGCCGGTCTCGAAGACCTGGTGATCGAGCCAGACCTGCGGCGTCTGGGTGATGCTGAAGACGGCTTCGCCCGCAGCGCTGCCTTCCTGACCGTCGGGCGCGGCCTGCCGCCCCTGGTTGAGGGTGCTGGTGAAGACGACGGGCATGAGCACGGCGCCGCCCTGGGTGCGCGCCAGCTCGCGCAGGACGCGTACGCCGCTCACCAGGCGGTGCTCCAGGTCGTCCCAGAGACGGCCCTGGACCTTGCGCGCCCGCTCCTCGAAAGGCTCGCCGGGCAGGCCCTCGACGGCGAGCAGGGTCAGCGAGGTGAAGTCGCCGACGATGTCGTCCACCTGCGGGTGGAGGGGGAGGCGGTTGAACAGCGTCAGGTTGATCGTCAGGCGCGGGCTCCGACACCAGGCCGCCAGCGCCTCGGCGAAGGCGGCGAGCAGGACGCCGGACGGAGTGACGGCGGAGCGCGCCGCCCGCTCCTTGAGGCGGGCCCATGCCGGATGGCCGAGGCGGCCCTGGCGGCGTACGAACCGGGGCTTGTCGATCTCGCCCGGGCTCTTGGCGAGAGGCAGCGCGGGCGCGGGCGGGAGGGTGGTGGCCCGCTCGCGCCAGTAGGCCAGAGCCCGCTCGTAAGCCGCGGTCCCATGCAGGGCGATCTCGGCCAGGACGTAGTCGCGGAACGAAAGCTCCAGCGGCGGCAGCTCGGCTTCGGGGTCCGCGTAGAACAGCGAGAGATCCCGCGCCAGGATGCGGAAGCTCCAGGCATCGCCGATCAGCAGGTCGAGGCTGACGTGGACGCGGGTCCGCCGGCCGAAGGGAGTGGCCGCGATCTCGAACAGCGGCCACCGGTCGCTCGGCAGGACCTGATGCGACATGCGGTCGCGCACCGCCTGCAGGCCGGGCGCGGGGTCGACTGTTCCGCGCAGATCCACCACGCCGATCCGGTACAGCGGAACCTCGGGCAGGATGCGCTGCGTGCCGTCGGCCAGCACGACCGCGCGCAGCATGCCGTGGCGGTCGATGAGGCGGCGCAGCGCGATCTCCAGCCGGCCGAGGTCGATCTGCGGGAAATCCAGCTCGAAGTAGACGTGGGTCGATACGGACCCGAGCTGCAGGGCGCCACTGCGGCCGATCCAGTAGGCCTCCTGGACGTCGGTCAGCGGGAACGGCAGGGATCTGCCGGCTTGGTCGGGCTGGATGCGCGGCAGCTCCTCCGCTGCGGTGATCGCGCCCGGCTCCTCCTGAGAGACCGCCGCCGACAGGCCGGCTAGGGTGGGAGCGGAGAACAGGGCGCGCAGCGGCAGGTCCACGCCGAAGGTCTCGCGGACCCGGAACATCAGGCGAGTGGCCAGGATGGAGTGACCGCCCAGCTCGAAGAAGTTGTCGTTCGCGCCGACCCGTTCGAGGCCGAGCACCTCGGCCCAGAGAGCGGCCATCGCCTCTTCGACGGGGCTGCCCGGCGCGACGTACTCGCGGGCCGGCGAGGTGATCTCCGGG
>DASVEF010000246.1:0-42574 GCA_036380715.1 Thermoanaerobaculia bacterium
CCGCGGGTCTACGGGATCCGGGCCACGCGCACCATCGGCGGCCACGGCGATGTCAGCAACGAGTCCACCTGGTGGGCTCTGTACAACCTGGCGTCGGGGTAGGGCATGGCCATCACGTCTCGGGAGCGCCTCGTCCTGTCGGTCTCGCTGGACACCTCCGGCCGGCAGGCTGAAGTGTGCTGCCTCCTGAAGAGGAACGAGGAGCGCGTGGACGAATGGCGCTTCAGCGCGGAGCGGATGGGTCTGCCGGAGGCCCTGGACCGCCGCAAGGCGCTCTACCAGGGATACGAATTCGAGATCCCGGCCGAAGTCCTCGACGCCATGAAAGGCTGGATGGACCCGCACCGGCCGTTGTGGCTGCGCCTGGAAAGGCCTTCCGGATACCTCCGGCTCGTCCCCTGGGAGCAGCTTCTTGGGCCGCGGCTCGGCGTCCCGATCCTGCGGCTGCCCGATTTCGAGACGGAGCCTCCCCGCGAGTCGCCCAGGTCTCTCGACATCCTCCTGTGCGCCAGCGCTCCCGAAGCCAAGCAGTCGTTTCCGCTTGTCGATACCCTGGACCGGATCACCGGCCGGATTCTACAGATCCTGGCTGCTGTACCGCGCAGGACCACGCTGCACGTGTTCGTGGACGCGGCGGCTCATGCTCCATTGAAAGCCCGCTGGGAGGGCACAGGGAAGCTCGGTGCAGCCATCCAGCTCTACGCGCCGGAGAGCGCCGCTCCGTACGGAGAGTCGGATCCGGCTTCCCGCATCAAGGACTCGATGGGGAGGATCGAAAGCCCGTGGCTGCTCTGGATGCGCGACTCCCTGCGGGGGAGCAGAATCGACGTCGCGCATTTCGTCTGCCACGGATATCTCTCCGAGGATCGTGGTGCCCTGGCCTTTGCGGAGTCGCCGCTGCGCAACGAGGATGAACGCATGGCGCGCTTCGTGTGGGTCGCGGAGCTGTCGCTCTTCTTGACGCAGATCGGCGCCTGGTCGGCGGTCTTCAGCTCGCCGGAGAACAACTATTCGGAAATGGGGCTGCGGCTGCTTGCGGACAATCTCGCACAGTCGCGCCCGGGGCCGGTGCTGCATCACGAGCTACGGCTCGATCCTGTCTGCGTCGCGCTCGCCCGCGCCTATCAGTTCCTCTATGGACCGTCCGGCGCGCCTCCGCCCGCCTCGCCGTCGCTGCTCCTCTACTGCCAGCCTTCCCTTCTGGAAGCACCGGTGATGCGAGCTGCGACCCGATCGTTCGCGGTCGGGCCGGAGGAGACCCCAGCACAACACTCGCTACGGACGCTCTATGAGACCGACGAGAACGTCCCCGCCTGGGTCGCGGCGGCCGAGCGTTCCATTGAGCAAGTCAATCTCCGCCTGCAGAAGATGGCTGCAGCCCCAGGGCAGAGCCGTGGGAAGGCGGAGCTCGATCCGGTTCAGGAGACCTTGCGGCAGATCCAGGAGATCGTCGCCCGCGCCGCGGTGAAGAAGGGGGAGGAGCCGTGAATCCCTACACGGTGGTGGCGATCGAGCCCACGATCAGCGACACCTTGCAGATCAAAGTCGTCAAAACGCCCAACGTGATCCCAGGAGCTCAGTTGCTGGGACCCTTCAACTGCGATCCGGACAACATGCCGCCCTGGGACCAGAACGGAGCAGTGCAGGCGCACGGCCAACTCCTGCGGCAGCAACTCTCCGCGCACCCAGGGGTCGCCACCGCGCTCCAACATCTCGTGGGCACGCCTCTGAACGCCAGACATTCCCTCTACTTCCAGGTCTGGGGCGCCGCAGAGCGCTTCCGGTGGGAAGCCCTGTGGGATGACGACGCGCAGTTTCTCGCCCTCGACAGGCGCTGGCCCATCGCCCGCATCGCCGACTCCACGATCGTTGCGCAGCCGCCTACCTACCACTTCACCCCTCCTCTGCGGATCGTAGCTCTGCTGTCCGCCCTCAACGTCAAGGCGGAGCCGCAATGGAGAAAGCTCTACGAGGCCGTTACCGACGCCCGGCAGCAGAAGCTCGAAATCCAAATGAAGGTTTTCGTTGGCGAAGAGGATCTGCTGGCAGCGATCCGAAAAGAGATTGAGGAGGGAATTGTTACTGGGGTACAAGCCGAGCCGATGCCACAAAACAGCGTGCAGATCGCAGCGGCCCTCGCCAGTTTCCCGCCTCACATCTTCCATCTCTTTTGCCACGGCTCGGCCAGCCATGGAAAAGCACAACTTGAGCTGGCGACCATCGCCGACTGGGACCTCGGCGAGAGCTCGGTGATCCTGGGGATGAACCAACTCGCTCAGATACCGGCTTTGCAGAACACCTGGCTTGTTACCCTGAATTGCTGCGAGGGCGGCAAATCCGTGGGCGACTTACAGTCGATGGCGCACCGGCTGGTGCAGGAAGCGGTGCCCGCAGCGGTCGGCATGCTGGAGCCGATCGACGCAGCGGACGCACACGAATTCTGTGGCGCCTATTACGCTGCCGTTTTCGAAGCCGTGCAGCGTCTCCAAGAGGCCCCTGTCGGCCAGGACGTCGAGATCGAATGGGCCGAGGTCCTGCATCCGCCCCGCACCATCCTCAGCCAGTCCCACCAGACTCCGGAAAGCCGCCGGGAGTGGACGTCTCCGGTGCTCTACGTTCGTCCCGGAGGATTCCGGGCGGAGCGCAAGGCCGCGGCGCCCGTCATATCGCCGGATATTTCCGAAGCGATGAGGCTCATGCGCGAAAGAGCGGCGGCGGTAGCGCTCGTGCTGCGCGGGCTGACTCCCGAGACACCGGCTGCGGTGCGAGACCAGATCCTCGCCACGCTGGCCGACATTCCCCCGGAGCTGCGCCCGGACCGCAACGGCAACTTCCCCGGAGGGACCTGATGGCGGAGGAATGGCCGGACAAGCTGGCGGTCAACGCCTGGACCGGAGAGGAGGAGCCGGCGGCGGACGTGTCCGACCAGGCGAAGGCGTGGGCCGTCCGGCGGCAGATCGACAAAGTCCCCCGGCTCCTGGCCGCGCCCGAGCCGGTCGACCTGCGCGACTGGCGGAAACCGGAGGTGGGCTGGGGACTGGTGCTGCCCGAAAACGAGCAGATCTCCGTGGCCGACCGCGCCGCGGGAGCCGACGCTCCGGAGCCGATCCGCAAGCTCCTGGCCGACCGCGCGGGCGCGCCGGTCTTCCGCTACCGGCCGGACCTCCAGAACCGCTTCCTGCGGCGCTACTACACCGACCGCGCCGCGCAGGACGTCGCGATCAGCGGCTCGCCGCGCGGCACCGCGCCGGGGAAGCTCCCCTGGTACCTGCTCCTCTGCGGCTCTCCCGAGGCCCTGCCGTGGGATCTGCAGTACGTCCTGAACACGGCCGCCTTCGTGGGGCGGCTGGATCTCGACGACGAGGGGCTGGCGCGCTACGTCGACGCGCTGATCGGCGATTGGGCGGGCTCCGCCTGCCGGCCTGAGCAGCCGGTCGTCTGGGCGGTGGACCACGGCCCGTCCGACATCACCTTCCTGATGCGGCAGTCCATCGCCGAGCCGGTTGCCAAGCTGTTGCACGACGATACCCAGATCCAGGACGGCCTGCGCCGCCTGGCCGGTGCGGACGCCACCGCCGGAGCGCTGATCGACACTCTCGCCGCACGGCAGCCGGCGCTCGTCGTCACCACCAGCCACGGCATGACCGGCCCGCTGAACGATCTGGATTTGATGGCGGCGCAGCTCGGCTTCCTGGTGGACGACCGGCACGCCGCGCTCGGTCCGGACGATCTGCTCGCGAAATGGCAGCCGGACGGCGCCATCTGGTACGCGCACGCCTGCTGCTCGGCAGGCAGCGACGCCCGGACCCGCTACAAAGGGCTCGTCTCGGAGGGCTCCTCCGTGGAGAAGATCCTGACCGCGGTGGCCGGCCTGGGGGCGCGGGTCGCGCCGCTGCCCCGCAAGCTGCTGGGAGCGGAGAAACCGTTGCGGGCCTTTGTCGGTCACGTCGAGCCGACGTTCGATTGGACCCTGCGCGCCGAGACCGGTCAGGTCCTGACCTCCACCATCCAGAAGGCGCTGTACGAGCGGATGTACCGCGCCAGGCCGGAGCCGGTCGGCATGTCCTTCGAGGGCGTCTACCGGCACGTCGGCGAGCTGCTGGCCCAGTGGCAGCAGGCCTTCGACGGCATCAACCAGGGGGCCCCCGGCGCCCGCGCCGCGGCGCTGCGCAGCCAGCTCACCGCGCTCGACCGCCAGAGCATGGTGATCCTCGGCGATCCGACTGCCGCGATCCCGCCGCTGGCGTAGGCGGGTGTTTGGAAAGCCCGCACCCGCGCGACCTCACCCCCCTACCCCCCTCTCCCATCGCCCTCCCCCCGACCGGGAGAGGGGACGGGGGTGAGGGCCCGCGCGACGTCCCGAGGACTTCTGAGACACGCTCTAAGCGGTGATAACCTCGCTCGCGTGCGAGTGAGCGTTCTGCAGGTCCCGTACGACTCCGGGCATTTCGGCCGGCGCATGGGGCGCGGCCCCCTCCACCTCGCCGAGCGCGGCCTCCTCGACGGCCTGGCGCAAGAGGGCCATGAGGCGGAGCTCGTGCCGGTGCGCCTGCCGGAAGGGTTCTTCGCCGAGGTGGGCGCCGCGGCCGAGATCCACCGCCGCGTGGCCGAGGCGGCCGCGGCGGCGCGCGCCCAAGGACGTTTCCCGCTGGTCCTGACGGGCAACTGCAACACGGCCCTGGGCATCGTCGCCGGCCTCGGCCCGGAGCCCACGGCCGTGGTCTGGCTGGACGCTCATGGCGACTTCAACACGCCGGACACCTCGCTCTCCGGCTTCTTCGACGGCATGGCGGTGTCGGCGCTGACCGGCGGCGCGTGGCGAGGCGTAACCGGGACGCTCCCGGGCTTCCATCCCGTGGCGGAGAGGAACGTCGTCCTCATCGGCGTCCGCGACCTCGATCCCGAAGAGCGCCGCCGCCTCGAAGCCTCCGAGGCCGTCTGGGTCCACCCCGATGTTCTCCGCGAGAAGGGAGTCGAGGGCGCCCTCGGAGGCCCTCTCGACGAGATCTCCTGGAGGGAGCCGCGGGCCTACCTGCACGTCGATCTCGACGTCCTCGATCCCGAGGAGGCGAAGATCAACGTCTTCTCCGTACCGGGAGGCCTCACGGTCGACGAGGTGATCCAGACGGCCGGAGCGGTCGGCCGCCGCTTCGAGATCGCCGCGGCAACGCTCTCCGCCTACGATCCGGACCACGATTCCGAGGACCGCGGCCTCCGCGCGGCCGAGCGGATCGCGAAGGCGATCCTCGCCGCGGCCCGGCTCGTCACTGCGCTTTGACCTCAGATCGTAAAGCCAGCAGCGACCGGATCAGGTTGCGCTGCGAGAAGTCTCCGAGGCTGGCCCAGGCGAGGAGGCCGTCGCGGCCGAGGAGCCGGTGGGTGATCTCCGTCACCGACAGCCCCTGCTCCTGGAGCGCCCGCGCCTCCGCGGCCAGGTCTTCCCACCAGCGGATCTTCCGCGCCAGACGTTCCTGGGCGTTCTCCAGGATCCCGGCGTGGGAGCAGATCAGCAGGTCCGGCTCCAGGGCGAGGACCCGGTGCAGAGACTCGATGTGCTCCCAGGCGTCCTCGACCCGCCGCAGGTAGCGCACCCGCTCGTGGACGTAGAGGTCGCCCGAGAACAGCCACCGCCGCTCCTCGTCGAAGAGGCAGACGTGGCTGAAGGCGTGACCGGGCGTGGGCACCACCCGCAGGCGGAAGCCCTCCCCCTCGACCACCGGACCGAGCGGCTCGGCGCGGAAGCGGGGCGGCGTCCCCCACACCGCCTTGCGGTAGAGGGGCATCCGCAGCCCCTCCGCGAGGATGGCCACGGCGCCGACCGGCGCGAAGACGGGCAGGCCGAGCTCCTGGTGGAGAGCCGCGGCGCCCCCTGAATGATCTTCGTGGTGATGAGTCAGGACCACCTTCGCGATCCGCCGCCCGCGGCACCACGCCACCAGCTCCGGAGCGACCGGTGGCGGACCGGCGTCGATCAGCAGATCGCCGAGGTGGTAGGCCGAGACCTCGTGGAGCGGCCTCCCGAAGAGCGTCCGCGCCATGCGGACGCGAGTGATGGGCCCGTGAGAGCTGACGTGGAGCACGCAGGCATTCGATCAATTTTGACTGGAATTGTCGAGAAAGGAGGCCGGCCGGAAGATGTCCCGGTGCCGTCCCGGCGGGCACTGTTCTTGGTAGAACCGGCATATGGCTGGTCCGTCGTGTCCTATCCGAAAGGAGGAGTCATGAGAAGAGCGTTGGCCCTCACCTTGCTGGCCGTCGTGTTGACCGCTGTCTCCCTCTCCGCCACCACAGTGCTGTACGTCCCCATGAAGAAGTCGATCCAGATGAGCGACCTCGTCATCGTGGGGCACGTCCTCAGGATGGAGGCGGAGCACAACCAGGAGGGGGAGATCGTCACCAGGATCGACCTGCTGGTGGAAGAGAGCCTCAAGGGGTGGGCGGAGCCCGGCGAGGTGTTCTCCTTCCATGCCTGGGGCGGCAGCCTGGACGGCGTGAACGTCGAGACCGTGGGCGAGGCCCGCTACCGTCTGGGCGAGAAGGTCCTCGTCCAGCTCGAGGAGATTGACGGCGAATTCCACACCCTCGGCCTCTCCTTCGGCAAATGGGACGTCATCCGTGAGAAGGACGGCTCCCCCTGGATCACCCGCAGCCTCTTCGACCTGAACGTGGTCGGCGTGAACGAGGCCCCCACCACGCGGATGCCGCTGGGGACTATGCGGGAGATCGTTCGTGGCAGGCTCGCGCAGTAGCCGTTCGGGACTGACTGAAACTCTCACGGAATGCGGAAGGAGAAATCCATGAAGAAAATCGCTCTGTTCCTCGTCTTCCTGTGCGCGTCGTCCGCGGCCTTCAGCTACAGCCTGAACGGCAGGAAATGGTTCACCAGCGGCGACGCCAGGTTCTTCCTCAACAACAGCGGCGGCCCGGCCTGCTGCCTCTCGTCGAGCCAGCAGTCCAGCCAGATCATCTCCGGCATCAACGCCTGGGGCATCGCCAGCCATGGCGGCTCCACCACCAAGTCGGGCGCCAAGCGGGACGGCACCAACGTCATCTCCTGGGGCAAGCTCGGCGGCACCACGCTGGGCGTGACCAACTACATCTCGACCGATACCAGCCAGTCGCAGGTCTGCAACGGCAGTTTGATCTATCGGTTCACCGAGGTGGATGTCCGCTTCAACAACGCCTTCGCCTGGCAGACCTCGTCGGGCTGCACGACCGGGTTCGACCTCGCCGGCGTCTCGACCCACGAGTTCGGCCACGCGGTCGGTCTGGGCCACACCAACGTCTCGGGAGCCACGATGTATCCCTCCGTGGCGCGCTGCGACTTCTCCATCTCCTCGCTGGCCAGCGACGACCGCGACGGCTACAGCGCCATCTACAGCGGCTGCCGGTAGTCAAAAGAGCACGGGTGGGTCCGATCTCCGGCCCACCCGTTCCTTCACCGGACAGGCCGGAGGCCTCCCCCCGCCCAGGACGGCTCCGGCCCGGTACTTCAGTTGTCAAAGAACCGGCCGGCGCATGCGACAGCCTGCGCCGGCCCTGTCTCCAAAGGTCATCGCTCGGCGCGGCGGCCTTCGATTTCCTCGGATCAGCCGCTTGACATCCTCGGCGGCTTAGCGCATTGTACCCACATTGTCGTTGGGTGGCAAGAGGTGGGATGCGGGCTGTCCGTCCTTGCCGCTCCCGGGAGAGCCCAGATCCAACCTCCCCGGCTGGCTCGCGGACGCCTCCTCATGGCGAGGGCCCCGTGGATGGATGACGATGTGAATCAGGCTCTCTCGGCCTTGCAAATTTTCCAGCCGCAGACCCTTGACAAGTTTCCGAAACGAGACCTACTATACGCATCGGCTAGGACGTCATGCTCCTCTGAAGCGTAATGACCACTGTGAAAACGTCCAGTTCCGCCGTGCC
Organism: Thermoanaerobaculia bacterium; assembly: GCA_036380715.1. Taxonomy (GTDB): domain Bacteria; phylum Acidobacteriota; class Thermoanaerobaculia; order Multivoradales; family UBA5704; genus UBA5704. Next base: position 7,912 of record DASVEF010000246.1, read on the forward strand.
GGCCGCGGAATCGCCGCTGGCGAGAGCGCTGGCTCCCCCCGCCGGGGCCGCAATGCCCTCCACGGGGATAGTATCGGCCCCGGCCGGGATGATATCGGTCCCGGCCGGGATGGTGGCGGCCCCCGCGGGGATCGCGACGGCCCCGGCCGGGATGGGAATGGCCCCGGCCGGGATGGTGACGGCCCCGCCGGGGGCGGCAACGGTCCCGGCGGGGGAGAGAGCGTACGACTCGAGGGCTCGAGGAGCCGTCCGTCCGGCGGCTCTCGACAGCCCGGCGCGAGCAGCAGGTCGATCGAGCAGGCGGTTCGAGCAGTCTGGGTTCTTTGACAATCGAAGTACCAATGAGGTCCATCCGGGGGGCGGGCGGGCGCGCCCCCCGGCTTTCTTTCCGGCGGCCGGTAGGTGCTGCTGCCAAAGAAGGCTCGCCAGACCGCGTCGTGGGGCTATTCTCGTTCCCGCGCGTGGAGATGGCGAGGAGGGCCGTATGCGTCCGGCTGCTGATCCGACAAGGATCCGGTCGCCAAGGCAGCGGCCAGCATCCGGCGAATTGACGCGAAACCGGAACTGGGCTTATGATCGTCGTAAGTATCGAGACTGGAGTGAGATAGCGTTTGGGGAGGGTGGGACGGAGAAGCTGTGGCAGAGGTTGGGCGCCATTTATAGGTTTGCAAATAGGTCGAATCCGTTCTTGACTGATGCCAAGGAGAGGCTATGCGCGGAACTTTAGCGATACGAGTCACCTTGGTTGTGATGACCGCTTTAGCCTTCGGCTGCGGAGGGGGATCATCCTCTCCGACGGAGCCAGCAGCTCGGCGTGATACGCTCGTCCTGCTTAGTGTGGACCCTCCAGCAGGCACGCGCGTGCGGCTTGGTGGAGAGGTACAGGTGTTTGCCCGGTTCCGTTATACATTTGAACAGTCTGCTGGCGGCAGGGTTGCTGTACTCGTGCACCCGCTACCTTTCGGCTTACCGCTCTTTACGGATCCGCTTCTCGCCCAAGCCGATGTGGAAGGGCAGGAAGGTGAGGCGACACTCCGCTTCGCCATCCTGCTAGACGATCCTGACCAGCAGTTGCGCCCTGGCCCCATCGCGGCAGATTTCGCGTTGTTCCCTCGAGGCCAGAGAGAGTCAGTGACCCGTGTCCAGATTCGCTACGAAGTCGTACCCTAGGCAGATCCGAATAGAAGTCCACAATTGTTGAAGCACTTGTCTTTGGATCGCTTCGGAGAGTCGCCCAACCTGAGCCCCTGCACCGGACTGCCGGCTTCGCCGTCATCCGGTGAGGGGCAACCCGTTGCACGTCTCAAGCGGGCACCTCGGACACCTAGCTCCCAGAACGATTGCTCCTCAACGAGGGGCCTTTCCTGTTCAACGGGAAGGCTTTCCCGTGGGCAAGTGCCGCTGCTGTAGGTGCTCTATCCGGCCCAGTCGCGGGGCCGGAGGAACTCCTCGTAGAGCCGCGCCTCCGGCGTGCCCGGCTCCGGGCGCCAGTTGTAGCGCCAGCGGACGAGCGGCGGAAGGGACATGAGGATCGACTCGGTCCGCCCTCCGGACTGCAGGCCGAAGAGGGTGCCGCGGTCCCAGACCAGGTTGAACTCGACGTAGCGGCCGCGCCGGTAGAGTTGGAAGTCGCGCTCGCGTTCTCCCCAGGGGGTGTCCTTCCGCCTCCGCAGGATCGGCAGGTAGGCGGGGAGGAAGTGGTCGCCGACGCTGCGCAGGAATTCGAAGCAGCGCTCGAATCCCCACTCGTTGAGATCGTCGAAGAAGATCCCGCCGATCCCCCGGGGCTCGTTGCGGTGGCGGAGGAAGAAGTACTCGTCGCACCAGCGCTTGCAGCGCGGATAGACCTCGCCGCCGAAGGGAGCGCAGGCCTCGCGAGCGGTGCGGTGCCAGTGAACCGCGTCCTCCTCAAAGCCGTAGTAGGGGGTCAGGTCGAACCCGCCGCCGAACCACCAGACCGGCTCCGCTCCCTCCTTTTCGGCGATGAAAAAGCGGATGTTCATGTGGGTCGTGGGGACATAAGGATTGAGCGGGTGGAAGACGAGCGAGACGCCGAGCGCCTCGAAGCTCCGACCGGCGAGCTCCGGCCGCTGAACCGTCGCGGAAGGCGGCAGCCCCGGCCCGAAGACGTGGGAGAAACCGACGCCCGCCTGCTCGAAGATAGCGCCGTCGGAGAGCACCCGAGACCGTCCTCCGCCGCCCTCTTCCCGCTCCCACGTCTCCTCGCGGAAACGGCCGGCGCCGTCCTCGGCCTCCACGGCCGCGCAGATGCGGTCCTGGAGGGAGAGGAGGTAGGACTTGACAGCCAAGAGGTCGGGGCGGTCGGGCATGCCCCTCAGTTTATGCGACGGAGGCGCCTCAGCTCTCTCTCCCGAAGTAGAACAGATTGGCTGGCGAGTCCTTGTCAGATCAGGTGATGGATCAAAGGCGCTAATCTTGCCCCGAGCGATCTGTTGCATCCCCACTGTAGAGACGCCCCGTGGGGCGTCTCCTCCTCCGGAGGTGCCCGCGACATTGCGCAGATTTTTGGAATCAATGGCGCCGCGGCAGGAGACGCCCCACGGGGCGTCTCTACAGTGGAGAGGATCTTCAGAGGGCCGAAGGGCGCTTTGGCGTCAAAGTTAGCGCCTATGACACTTGGCCGTCACCCCTCCTCCACCCGGATCGGGAACAGCTCGGCCTGGCGGCGGTCGTAGGCGGAGAGGGGGATGGCGTACTCGCCGGTCCAGCAGGCGGTGCAGTAGCTGTCGGCCGGGCCGCTGACCGAGGCGAGCATGCCTTCCAAGGAGAGGTAGGCGAGGCTGTCGGCCTCGATGAACTGGCGGATCTCCTCGACGGTGTGGTGCGCGGCGATCAGCTCTTCCCGGTTCGGCGTGTCGATGCCGTAGTGGCAGGGCCACTGGGTCGGCGGTGCGGAGATGCGGACGTGCACCTCGACGGCCCCTCCCTCGCGCACCATGCGCACGATCTTCTTCGAGGTCGTGCCGCGGACGATCGAGTCGTCCACCAGGACGACCCGCCGGCCTTCGAGCAGCTCGCGGACCGGGTTCAGCTTGATCTTCACCCCGAAGTTCCGGATCGACTGCTTGGGCTCGATGAAGGTGCGGCCCACGTAGTGGTTGCGGGTCAGGCCGAACTCCATGGGCAGGCCGGAATCGCGGCTGTACCCGATGGCGGCGTAGAGGCCGCTGTCCGGCACCGGCACCACGATGTCCGCCGGCGCCGGCGCCTCGCGCGCCAGTTGGGCTCCCATCCGCAGCCGTGTCTGCGCCACGGAGTCGCCGAAAACCTTGCTGTCCGGGCGGGCGAAGTAGACGTGCTCGAAGATGCAGCGGGCCGGCTCCGCCCTCTGCGACACGCGGTAGCTCTCGATCCGGCCGTCGCGCGCGACGATCACCTCGCCGGGCTCCAGCTCGCGGACAACCCGCGCGCCGAGCAGGTCGAAGGCGCAGCTCTCCGAGGCGAAGCAGGGGCAGCCGTTGAGGTCGCCCAGCACCAGAGGACGCAGGCCGTTCGGGTCGCGGGCCGCGATCAGGCAACGGTCGGTGACCAGGAGCAGCGAGTAGGCGCCGCGCACCTCCTCCAGCGCCACCATGAAGGAGTCGACGAGGTCCAGGCGCGGGTTGCGCGCCATGAGGTGGAGGATCACCTCGGTGTCGCTCGTCGTCTGAAAGATCGAGCCCTCGCTCTCCAGCCGCTGCCGGATCTCGACCGGGTTGACCAGGTTGCCGTTGTGGACGATCCCGATCGGGCCCATGGAGGTCTTGACCACGATGGGCTGCGCGTTGGCCACGACGCTGGAGCCCGCGGTCGAGTAGCGCGTGTGGCCGATCGCTCGCCGGCCCGGCAGGCGCGCCATCACCTTCTCTTTGAAGATGTCCGAGACGAGGCCCATGCCGCGCTCGAGGTGGAGCTGCCGGTCGTCCCAGGAAACGATGCCGGCGCTCTCCTGACCCCGGTGCTGCAGGGCGTAGAGCCCCAGGTAGGTCAGGTTCGCCGCGTCGTCACAGCCGTCGATGCCGAAGATGCCGCACATGATGATCGAGCCCAAAAGAGCCGGATCCCGGACGCGGGACCCGCTCCTGCCGTAACGAATCCCTATCCTGCAAAATTCTCTTTACAACCCCAGCGCTCCTGGCAGCGCGGTCGACCAGATCTCGTGCAGACCGGCCACCGGCGCGCGCAGGGTCTCGCTCCCGGAGCGGACAACCAGGTCGCCGCCGCCCACCTCGCCGATCTCGGCGGCCGGCACGCCCGCCTCTTCCGCCGCCCGCAGCACCCGGTCGAGCGCCGCGGGCGCGCAGGCCACGAGGGCCCGGCCCTGGCTCTCCGAGAAGAGGTCGGCCCCTTCGAGCGGCACCTCCACGGAGACTCCCATCCGCCGGCCGAGGCAGCACTCGGCGAGAGCGATCAGAAGCCCCCCCTCCGAGAGGTCGTGCGCCGTGCGCACCAGCCCCTTGGCGATGAGGCTGCGCAGCAGCCGTGCCAGGCGCAGCTCGGCGTCGAGGTCCACCTCGGGCGGCCGCCCTTGCTCGATGTCATGGAGCAGCCGCAGGTAAGCCGACCCGCCGAATTCCGACCGGTCGCGCCCGAGGAGCACCACGCGGTCGCCCGGCCGCAGGAAGAACGGATCGGGCAGGTTCGCCAGCGTGGGGATCACGCCCACCATGGCGATCGCCGGGGTCGGGTAGATCGATTCGCCTTCGGTCTCGTTGTAGAAGGAGACGTTGCCCGAGATGACCGGCACGCTCAGCGCCCGGCAGGCGTCGGACATGCCGCGGACCGCCTCGCGGAACTGCCAGGAGACCTCGGGGTTCTCCGGGTTGCCGAAGTTCAGGCAGTCGGTCAGCCCCACCGGCTCGGCGCCCACGCAGGCCAGGTTGCGCACGGCCTCGGCCACCGCCTGCGCGCCGCCGCGCCGGGGATCCCAGTAGCAATAGACCGGGTTGACGTCGCAGGTCATGGCGATGCCCGAGGGTGTCCCCTTGAGCAGGAGGACCGCCGCGTCGCCTCCCGGTCCCTGCACGGTGTTGGTGCGCACGGTGTGGTCGTACTGCGACCAGATCCACGCCTTGCTGGCGAATTCGGGAGTGGCGAGCAGCCGCTCCAGGGTACCGCGCAGGCCGTCCGGCGCCGGCACCTCGGGGGCGCGCCAGCGCTCCGCGAGATCGGCGGGCTCGGCGACCGGCCGGCGGTAGACCGGGGCCTCCTCGGTCAGCGGCTGGATCGGGATGTCGGCCACCGCGCTCCCCTGCCATTCGAGGACCGCGCGGCCGGTGTCCGTGACCTCGCCGATGCTGGCCACCTCCAGGCCCCAGCGGCGGAAGACCCGGGCCAGCTCCTCCTCGCGCCCCTTTTTCGCCACCAGCACCATGCGCTCCTGCGATTCGGAGAGCATCATCTCGTAGGGGGTGAGCCCGGGCTCGCGCAGCGGCACCCGGTCGAGGTCGAGCCGCAGCCCCGTGCCGCCGCGGCCGGCCATCTCGAAGGTCGAGCTGGTGAGGCCGGCGGCGCCCATGTCCTGGATGGCCACGATCGCGCCGGTGCGCATGGCCTCCAGGCAGGCCTCCAGCAGGACCTTCTCGGTGAACGGATCGCCCACCTGCACGGTCGGCCGCTTCTGCCCGCTCTCGGCATCGAACGACTCCGAAGCCATGGTGGCCCCGTGGATGCCGTCGCGGCCGGTGCGGCTGCCCACGTACAAAATGGGATTCCCCGCGCCGCTCGCCCGCGCCCGGAAGACCTGGTCGCGCCGCGCAATGCCGAGCGCGAAGGCGTTGACCAGGATGTTGCGGTTGTAGCAGCGGTGGAAGCCGGTCTCGCCGCCGACGGTCGGGATGCCCACGCAGTTGCCGTAGTCGCCGATGCCGCGCACCACGCCGTCGATGAGGAAGCGCATGCGCGGCGCGTCGATCTCGCCGAAGCGCAGCGCGTCCATGCAGGCGATCGGCCGCGCGCCCATGGTGAAGATGTCGCGCAGGATGCCGCCGACGCCGGTCATCGATCCCTGATAGGGCTCGATGAAGCTCGGATGGTTGTGCGACTCCATCTTGAACGCCGCCACCCAGCCGTGGCCGATGTCGACGATGCCGGCGTTCTCGCCGGGTCCCTGGACCACGTGCGGCCCCTCGGTCGGGAACTCCTTGAGATAGATCTTGGAGGACTTGTAGGAGCAGTGCTCGGACCACAGGGCGGAGGTGATGCCGAGCTCGGTCCAGCTCGGGTCGCGGCCGAGGATGGCGCGCAGGCGCTCGAATTCCTCGGCGGTCATGCCGTGCCGCCGGAGGATCTCCGGCGTGATCCGCGCCGCCTCCAGGGTCGCGCTCGAAGTCATCGCAGCGCCCCCACCATCCGGCTGCCGGCCTCGACCGCGCTCGCGAAGAGGGCCAGGCCGTCCGTGTTGCCCAGGATCGGCTCGGAGCAGCGCTCGGGGTGGGGCATCAGGCCGAGGACGTTGCCTCCCGCGTTGCAGACGCCGGCGATGTTGCGCGCCGCGCCGTTGGGGTTGGCTTCCGGGGTGATCGAGCCGCCGGGCTCGCAGTAGCGGAAGACCACCTGGCCGGCCGCCTCCAGGGCGTCCAACTTCTCGGCGGTGTCCTCGTAGTTCCCTTCGGCGTGCGCGATGGGGATGCGCAGGATCTGCCCCTTCTCGAGCTTGCGGGTGAAGGGGAGGTCGTCGCGCTCGACTTTCAGATGGACGTCCCGGCACTGGAAGCGCAGGTTGGCGTTGCGCCGCATGGCGCCCGGCAGCAGGCCGGTCTCCAGAAGGACCTGGAAACCGTTGCAGATCCCCAGCACCAGGCCGCCGGACTCGGCGTGCCGCTTGACCGCGGCCATCACCGGCGAGAGGGAGGCGAGGGCGCCCGCCCGCAGGTAGTCGCCGTAGGAGAAGCCTCCCGGCAGGATCACCAGGTCGCACCCCTTGAGCGTGTCGTCCTGGTGCCAGAGGAAGGCCGCCTCCTGATCCAGGACGTGCTTGAGGACGTGGTAGACGTCGTGATCGCAGTTGCTGCCCGGGAAGACGACGACGCCGCACTTCATGGATGGGTCCCCTCCCCGCCGAGCAGCTCGACGGAGTAGTCCTCGACCACGGTGTTGGCAAGCAGCTTCTCGCACATTTCGCGCAGCTCGCGGCTGGCCCGCTCCGGGTCGTCGGTCCCCAGGCGGATCTCGAAGCTCTTGCCGGCGCGCACGTCCTCGACGCCGGCGAAGCCGACGCGGGAGAGAGCGTCGCGGATGGCCTTGCCCTGCGGGTCCAGGATCTCGCGGCGCGGATAGACGGTCACTCTTGCCTTCACTAGAACACCTCCAACCAGGGGGTCGGGTGGTCCTGATCGGTCACCACCATCTGCGCGGGGCTCCGCTCCCGGTCGAGCGCCTCGCCGATCGCCGCGGCGGCGAGGGCGGGCAGATTGTTCGTCCGGGAGAGGTGATAGAGGACCACCCAGCGCAGGCGGTCGCAGATGAGGTCCGGGAGGCCTTCGGCGGCGTCCCGGTTCGACAGATGGCCGTGGCGTCCGGCCACCCGCTGCTTCAGGCTCCAGGGATAGGGGCCGTTGCGCAGCATGTCGAGGTCGTGGTTGGTCTCCAGCACCAGGGCGTCGAGGTCGCTCAGGCGCCCCCACGCCAGACTGGTCCGGCAGCCGAGGTCGGCCACCAGCCCGAGGCGGCGTCCGAGAGGGTCCTCGACGACAAAACCGACCGGCTCGCGGGCGTCGTGCGGCAGCATGAACGGCTCGATCCGGAAGCCCGCAACCTCGCACGGCTCTCCCGAGCGGAGCAACACGGCCGCCTGGGCCTGCTCTTCTCTCAGATGGGCCTCCTGGAGGGTCCCCTCGGTGGCGTAGACCGGCACGCGGAACTTCCTGGCGAAACGGTCCGCCCCCTTGCAGTGGTCCTGATGCTCGTGGGTGAGGACCAGGGCGCCGATGCTCCTGGGATCGCACCGCAGGTCCCCCATCCGCCGCACCAGCTCGCGGCAGGAGAATCCGGCGTCGATCAGCAGGCGGTGCGGTCCGGACTCGACGACGACGGCGTTGCCGCCGCTCCCCGAGCCCAGCACGCCGATCCTCAGGGGCGGACCGGCCGGCCGGACCGGCCGGGGCTGCGGCAAGGGCAGAGGCTCCGCCGCCGGCGGAGTCTTCTGGGTGTCAGGCTGGAAGTCGAGCCCGAAATCGAGGGCGCCCTGCGTCCAGACGCTATCCGGCCCGCGCCTCGCGCTGGGTCTTTTGAAAAGGGGGAACACCGCAAGGGAAAGGTACCACAACGGCACCCTCCACTAGAAGTTGTATTCCTTCCCCTGTTCCAGGAATTCCAGGTCCGGATTGCGGAGCTGGCGGACCTCCTGCTTGATGCGCTCGACGCAGGGGGGCTTGAGGTGGTGGAGGAGGACGGGAATCCGCCTCTCCAGCTTGCGGAGCTCGGCCTCCAGAGTCTGCGGTGTCAGGTGCAGCGACAGGTCGGCCACGTGCTGCAGCGAGTTGTCGAAGCTGGTGTCGATGCAGACCGCCTTCAGGTTGGGCGTACGGTTGGCGACCTCCCAGAAGCGCTGCGTCGGCCCGGTGTCGCTCGACCAGAGGACCGCGGCGCCGTCCTGCTCGATCAGGAAACCGTGCGTGGGGATCAGGTGGTCCACCGGGATCGGCGTGAAGCGGACCCCCTCGATCACCATCGGCACCTCGCTCTCCAGCTCCAGGAACCGCATGGCCGGCAGCAGGTGGTTCGGCAGGCGGGTGAAGTCCGGCCAGGTGTCGTTGTTGAACAGGTGCTTGCGGATCGCGTATACGGTGGCCGGCGAGGCGTGGATGTCGATCGCCCGGTCGCTCTTGCCGTAGACGTTCTCGATGAAGAACGGCAGCGAATTGGTGTGGTCCATGTGGGAGTGGCTGAGCAGGATCGAGCGCACCTCGACCTGCCGCTCGATGGACAGCGCCTGGGACAGGGAGCCCGCGTCGAGCGCGATGGTGCCGTTGATGAGCAGGCACGTCATCCGGCACTCCAGGCTCTCGCCGCCATAGCCGCCTAGGACCTGGATCCGCATATATAGAAGGGATTGTATCAGACGCGCCGCCCGCCTCCCGGAGGGGAGGAAGGCGGCGCGCCTGCGTTCTCTTGAAAGCTATCTCAGAACCGGGTTCCGATCCAGAAGGCGGTGCGCCGGTCGAGCTTGTCTTTGAAGTCCGTGCGCGTCGCGAAGTCCCAGTTGAGATCGAACCCCGCGAAGCGGATGGTGATGCCGTAGCCGTAGGCCGCAATGCCGTCCTCGAGCCGGCCGGTGTCGGAGTTGTAGAGGTCGAAGCTCGGATCGTCCTTGTACCAGGCGGCGCCCACGTCGAAGAACAGCACGCCCCGGATCCCCTGGAACGCCAGGATCGGAGTCGCGATGACGTCGATCAGCGGGAAGCGGTACTCGGCGTTGACGAAGAAGCCGCGGTCGCCCGACAGTTGGCGGAACCGGGTGCCGCGGATGGTGTCGAGGCCGCCGAAGTAGAGGAGATTCGGCTGGTTGCCCTCGCTGACGCCGGCAAAGGCCCGGAACGCCAGGTTGCTCCGCAAGGTCACGGGCACGTACTGCCGGGCGTCGAGGTCCACGCTGGTGAACAGCGTGCCGCTGTTGTCGAGGTCCGGAGCGTACATCGCGTCGAGGCGCCAGCGCCGGCCGGACACCCCGCCCCAGGGAGCGTACAGGGTCGAATCCCCGACCAGCGCCCCGAACGCCGCGGGGAAGTCGTCGCTGACCTGGATGAAGATAGGCTCCCCGTTCTCATCCGTGGCGAGGGGCAGGAAGGCCCCGAACCTGCGGTAGAGGTAGCCGACCCCGATCTCGGCGCGCTGGTAATAGGTGAACGGGTAGAGGAGCGAGCCGAGGACCCCGGTGATCTGGTAGCGGATGCGGTCGCGGTCGAGCTCGCCGCGCACGAAGTCCGGCGTCAGATAGTAGCTGCGGTTGTCGAATACGCGGAGCGTCCACTGCTGCCGGTCGCTCAGGTCCATGTAGAGGATGTTGAAGTTGGAGAAGCTCTCCACCGAGCTGAGGTCGGCGAAGATCCGCCGGTCGCCCAGGTTGTCCGAGAAGGTGAGCAGGATGCGTCCGAGGATGGTCTGGTCGTCGTCGACGCCGACGTAGCTCTCGGCGCCCTCCAGGAAGAACTTGAAGCCGCGGTACTCCTCTTTGTTGGCCTCGTCGACGGTGACCTGGATGTCCGGCTCGAAGGCAGGCAGGTCCTGGGCGGGAGTCGGCACTTCCGCGATCTGCGACGGCTCGGACGGCTTGACCGGCTCCTCGACGTCGGCCACATAGAGGTCCATCGACTGCTTCCAGAAGCCGGTGAACACCAGGCGCTCCTCGCCGGACGGCTCGCGCAGGACCGTCGGCATGAAGGCGCCGGTCACCACGTTGGTGTACTGGCGGAGCTCGCCGCTCGCCAGGTCGAGGCTGTAGATGTTCTCCCGGCCGTCGCGGTCGGAGGTGAAGTAGAGGCGCTTGCCGTCGGCCGAGTAGATCGGGTCGTTCTCGTTCGACTCGCCGCTGGTGAGCTGGTACCGCTGGCCCGGCTGGCTCAGGTCGGAGCGGAACAGCTTGGCGAAGCCGTTCCCCACCACGGACACGTAGACGATCGACTTGCCGTCCGGCGAGAAGACCGGCGCGCCGTCGTAGACCGCGTCGTTGGTGAAGTTGGTGATCGTCCGGCTCTCGACGTCGAGCAGGAAGACGTCGAATCGGTTGTCCTTGTGGCCGTAGAAGGCGATCGTCCTGCCGTCAGGGCTCCAGGCGGGCGCGAGCTGCTGCTCGATCCCTTCCATGTCGATGATCTCGTCGATGCCGCCGTTGAGCACGTCGAGCAGCACCAGGCTCCGCCCCTTCTCGCGCTTGGCGAACAGGGCGATCTGGTTGCCGTTCGGGGAGAAGGCGAGGTCGCGGCCGAAGTTCCTGCCGAGGACCTGCTCCTGGGCCACCAGGTACTGGTAGTTGTTCGAGTAGCCCTTGGTCAGATTGCGGATCAGGGTCCGCTTCTCGGCGTTGAACAGCAGCACGTCGATGTCCCCCCGGTAGCTGCTGATCGCGGCCACCAGGTCGCCCGAGGGGGAGGCGGCGGGGGAGGTCGCCAGCGTGCGCTCGTCCTCCTTGATGCGGAAGAGGCGGCCGAAGTCGCCGGGCTCGCCGGTGGCCACCAGCTCGGGCAGGTACTTCTTGCGCAGCCAGCGCCGGAACTCCAGGTCGAACTCCTCCGCCTCCATCTTGAAGGTCCGCTCCACGGCGCGGTCCACCCGCGCGCCGATGGTGTTGCGGATCTCGTAGATGAAGTCGAGGAACCCCTCCCTGCCCCACCGCTCCTCGACGAAGTCGAACAGGGCGTGCCCGTAACGGTAGGCGAAGAAGCCGCCGAAGTTCTGCCGGATGGAGGGGATGCGGTCGTTGACCACGGCGTCGCGCAGGAACATCTTGTCGCGCGCGTTCTCGTCCTTGGCCATGTAGCTGGCCATGCCCTCCATGAACCAGGTCGGCGGCACCGAGGTGACCGCCTTGGCGAGGCTCCCCTGGAAGAGCATGTGGTACTGGAAGATGTGCGTCAGCTCATGGAGGATGAGCTCCATCAGGTCCGGGTCCGGCATGTCCACCGGCAGCACCATCCGGAACCGGGCCGGCGTGGCGAAGGCGCCGACCCCCTCGGGGATGAAGTTCAGGATGATGTTGTTCTGCTCGAACGCCGAATGGGTGGCGTAGTAGAGCAGCGGGATGGGGTCCTTGATCTGGAAGTTGAACTCCCGCGAGAGCTGGTCGTAGGCGCTCTCCGCGAAGGAGACCACCTTCTGCAGGAGCGGCTCCTCCTCCGAGTAGTAGTGCACGTTGAAGTGAGGGGAGTGATAGACCTTCCAGTCAAAGTCCCGGTACTGGATCTTGTTCTTGCCGAAGCCCTCGCCATAGAACTGCGGCAGTTGGGCGACGAGGGGACTGGCGGGGACGAGAAGCGCCCCGAAGACGGTCAGCGCGAAAAACTGCAATCGAAATGAACGGGTCAAGGGACCTCCTTTTGCCCTCCCCTATTGGGTGAACAGGAGGCGCGTGGCCTCCACCTCTTTCTGCGTGAACACGTTGAGGATGCGGTCCTCCAGCGAGAGGAGGTTCTCGAACATGCCCGCCAGCGGATCTGCGCTCTCTCCCTCGAAGTTCTGGAAGTCCTTGAAGTTGTCCTGATACAGCAGCTCGCCGGTCTTGCCGTCGTAGACCTGCATCAGGATGTCGTACTCGAAGCCGGTCTGCTCGACCAGCACCTGGCGGTAGTAGGTGCGGCCGTTGAACGGCGACACGTACTCCTCGGTCTTGTAGCCGGTGCGGTCCTGGATGTCGAAGTCCAGGCCGCCGGAGAGGATCAGGTCGGCCTGCGTGCGCTCGCCCAAGGCGGTCCAGAAGTCGCGCTGGCGGGCGAGCTGCTCCAGGTCGTAGATCGGATAGTCGATCGGGCCGGGCTCGATGATCTTGAGCTCGGTCTCGCGGCGCAGCACCTTGAGGAGATAGCGCTCGAACTCCTTCTGGACGTCGATATCGCGGCGCTGGGTGCGGTCGGACCCCTCCTTGGTCACGACGATGAACGGGGCGACGGTGAGCGAGCTCCGACCCTGAAGGTTCAGGCGGGCGCGCTGCGGCAGCTTGAGCTTCACCTCCACGGAGGCTCCGACCGCGGGCAGAGAGGTCGCCGCGAGGAGGAGAGAGAGGAGGGTCGCGATCTTCCGGGGTCGGCTGAGCTTCATGTCATACCTCCTGATGAAACGTCGGCCTGCGCACCGGCGGACCGGCGCGCTCATAGCCTCAAAGGGGAGGCCGGTCGTCCGCCGGGGGCTCTTCGGCGGGCGGCGGCTCCGTAGGCGGCGGCGTCCCCGTAGCCGGCGGCGGCTCCGCGGGCGGCGGAGTCCCCGCGTCCGGAGGGGCGGCCGGAGCGCTGCCTGGCTGGCCCGCGCCAGCCCCCTGGGCTTTCTGCTCCTGGGGCTTGAAGCCCTGATAGAACTCCACGAACCGGGCGTAGTTGGCGCGCAGCTCGCGGTTGTTGGGGTCGAGCTGCAAGGCGCGCTTGTAGTGCTCCAGCGCCGTGTCGAACTCGCCGGCCGCTTCGTAGGCGACCCCCAGGTTGTTCTGGATGCGGGGGTTGTTGGGATCGAGCCGCTCCGCCTGGTGGAAGCGGAACAGGGCCTCGCTCCACAGCCCGCGCTGCGCCATGTCCACGCCGAAGGCGAGCTGGCTGGAGGCGCTGTCGGACCGGCCGTAGCGGTTGCCGCAGGCGCAGAGGAGCAGGGGGAGGAAAGCGAGCCAGAGGACGGCGCGCAACGAAATCGGTCTGGGCATCGAAAGAGGCTCCAGGAAAGGGGGAGCGGAAGTGGAAGAAGAGAGCGTCATAGGCCTGAGCTCTGAAGGACCTAGTATACACAAGCCCTCCCCGGGGGTTCCCCAAGGCAAAGTCATCCAAAAAAGTGTGCGAGATTGGCGGCCTGTTTTCCGTCTTATATAGGGGTGGAGACCCGACCATGACCTTTATCCCATCCCGACGCGAGCTGCTGATCGCCCTCAACGCCGCTCCGAGCCTGTCGCGCCCTGCCGCGTACCGGCTGGCCCAGGAGCTGGACCGCTGGGCCGATTCCTCGGATCCGCCGGAGCGCCTGGCCGCCGAGGCCGGAGTGCCGCGGGCGCAGATGGAGCGCGCCCTCGCCGCCGTCAAGGACGCCGGAGCGCTGGCCCGGCGGGAGCTTGCGCAGGCGGAACGGCTGGGAGCCCGCGTCGTCACGCTCGACGATCCGGCCTATCCGCCGCTCCTGCATCAGCTCACCCTTCCTCCTCCGGTCCTCTACCTGCGGGGCGAGCTGCCCCTCAGCCTGGTCAGCCCCGCGGTGGCGATCGTCGGCTCCCGGCGGGCGGACACCTACGGCCACGAGGCCGCCGAGCTGTTCGCCCGCACGCTCGCCGCGGCCGGAGTGACGGTGATCTCCGGCTTCGCCCGCGGCGTGGACGCCTCGGCCCACCGGGCCGCCCTCGCCGCCGAAGGCGGGCGCACCGTGGCGGTCCTCGGCTGCGGCCTCGGCGTCGACTATCCGCGCGGGCACGAACGCCTGGGCGACGAGATCGCCGCCCGCGGCGCCCTGGTGGCGGAGCTCCCCTGCGGGACGCCGCCCCGGTCGTGGCACTTCCCGGTGCGCAACCGGGTGATCGCCGCGTTGGCGAGCGGCACCCTGGTGGTCCAGGCCTCTCCCCGTTCCGGCTCCCTGATCACGGCGCGGCACGCCCTGGACCTCGGCCGGGAGGTCTGGGCGGTGCCAGGCCGCATCTTCGACGAGCGCTCGCTCGGGCCGCACGGGCTGATCCGCGACGGCGCCCTCCTGGTCCAGCACCCGCGGGACATCCTGGAGGTCCTGCGGCCGGACGCCCACGCTCCCCAGCTCCCCCTCTTCGATCCCTCCGCCGGCCCCGCGGCCCCGGAGCCCGATCCGCCACCGGGCCTGGCGGGCGAGGTCCTCGGCGCGCTCCCGCCCGGCGCCGTGCGCCTGCCCGAGGAGATCGCCGCCGGGCTCGAGGCTCCGGTCGACCAGGTTCTGGGCGCCCTGCTCGATCTGGAGCTGGAAGGCTGGGTGAAGCGCCACCCCGGCTCGGCCTACGGGAGGGCCCTCACCCCCTAACCCCCTCTCCCGGGTGGGTGGGAGTGCGTGTGGGAGAGGGGGCCGGGGGGTGGGGTCCGGGGCGGGCAGGGGCTTGACAAGGATGGGATCATGAGGCGCTTGCAGGAGGGCAGCGGGGGTGCTAACGTCCCGGCCCTACTTGAAGTCCCTGAAATATGACAGCGCCAGCCGGCGTTGATAGGCACCCATGGCAAAGAATCTGCTGATCGTCGAAAGCCCCGCGAAGACCAAGACCCTGAAGAAGTTCCTGGGGAAGGACTACGCGGTCGAGGCCTCCGTCGGGCATATCCGCGACCTCAAGAAGGGGAAAGACATCGGGATCGGCAAGGACTACGAGCCCAAGTACGTGGTCCTCGATACCAAGAAAGATGTCGTGAAGAAGCTGCGCCAGGCCGCCAAGAGCGCGGAGACGGTCTACCTCGCCCCCGACCCTGACCGCGAGGGGGAGGCGATCGCCTGGCACATCGCCGAGATCCTGGACAAGGAGCCCGCAGCGATCCGTCGGGTCACCTTCAACGAGATCACCCGGCGGGCCGTGCTCAAGGCGCTGGAGCAGCCGGGCGAGATCGACCTGCGCAAGGTCGACGCCCAGCAGGCCCGGCGGCTGCTCGACCGTATGATGGGCTTCCGCCTGTCGCCGCTCCTCTGGGAGAAGGTCAAGCAGGGGCTGTCCGCCGGCCGCGTCCAGTCGGTCGCCCTGAAGATGGTCTGCGACCGGCAGGCCGAGATCGACGCCTTTCAGCCCGAGGAGTACTGGCTGATCGGCGCCGACCTCAAGGCCGACCAGCCGCCGCCGTTCAACGCCCGCCTCCACCGCGTCGAAGGGAAGAAAGCCGAGGTCGGCAACGGCGAAGAGGCGGCGAAGATCGTCCGCGGCCTCGAATCCGGCCGCTTCGTGGTCGCCAAGGTCGACCGCAAGGAGTCGAAACAGCGGCCGGCGCCGCCGTTCATCACCAGCCGTCTCCAGCAGGAGGGGGCCCGGCGTTTCGGCTTCCCGGTCAAGCGCACCATGAGCCTGGCGCAGGGCCTCTATGAAGGCCGGGAGATCGGCGGGCGCGGCTCCGTGGGCCTCATCACCTACATGCGCACGGACTCGACCCGCGTGGCCGAGGAGGCGCTGGAGGCCGTGCGCGGCGTCATCGCCTCCACGTATGGCGAAGGCTCCGTGCCGGAGAAGCCCAACGTCTACCCGTCGAAGAAGGGGACGCAGGACGCCCACGAGGCGATCCGCCCGACCACCTTCGACCTGCCGCCGGACGCGGTGCGCGACTTCCTGAAGCCGGATGAATTCAAGCTCTACAAGCTGGTCTGGGACCGCTTCATCGCCTCCCAGATGCTGCCCGCGGTCTTCGACGTCACCCAGGTGGACATCGAGAACGGCCCTTACGTTCTGCGCGCCACCGGCCGGGTGATGAAGAGCCCGGGCTTCCTCGCCGTCTACCGGGAGACCCCGGACGAAGACGCGGCCGAGGAGACCGAGGGGATGCTGCCGCCGCTCCGCGAGGGGCAGACCCTGGAGCTGGTCAAGGTGGACAGCGAGCAGAAGTTCACCCAGCCGCCCGCGCAGTACAGCGAAGCCACCCTGGTCAAGGCGCTGGAAGAGAACGGCATCGGCCGTCCCTCGACCTACGCCACGATCCTGGCCACCCTGACCGACCGCAACTACGTGGACAAGGTGGAGAGCCGCTTCCGCCCGTCTGCCCTCGGCAAGTTCGTCAACGGGATGCTCCAGAAGGGCTTCAACGACATCATCAACGAGGGGTACACGGCAGAGCTGGAGCTGCAGCTCGACAAGATCGAGGACGGCGAGCTCGACTGGAAGCAGGCGCTCGCCGAGTTCGACCGCAAGTTCACCAAGGACCTGGAGACGGCCGGCGAGCAGATGCCGAACGTCAAGAAGGACGGGGTGCCGCTCGACGAGACCTGCCCACAGGACGGCGGCCAGCTCCTGATGCGCTTCGGGCGCTACGGCCCGTTCATCGCCTGCAGCAACTACCCGGAGTGCAACTACACGCGCAACGTGGAGGCGCCCGCGTCTTCCGAAAACGGCGACGGAGCGGATGGCGCGTCCGCGCCGGCCGCCGAGGAGGAGATCCCGCCCTGCGAGAAGTGCGGCCGTCCCATGGCCCTGCGCCGCAGCCGCTTCGGGGTCTTCTACGGCTGCACCGGCTATCCGGAGTGCAAGAACCTGCGCAAGCCCGGGGCCGGACCCAAGCAGGAGCCGAAGCCGACCGGGGTGGCCTGTCCCGAGTGCGGCAAGGGGGAGATGGTCGAGAAGACCTCGCGCCGCGGCAAGACCTTCTACTCCTGCAGCCGCTACCCGGACTGCAAATTCGCGCTCTGGAAGAAGCCGGTCGCCAAGGAGTGCCCTGACTGCGGCGCCTCCTACCTCCTGGAGAAGGTCACCAAGAAGCACGGCACCCAGTACGTCTGCAACACCGAAGGGTGCGGCTACGTCGAGGACGTGGAGCCGGCGGTCGAGGCTTCGGCATGAAGAGCTCGTACGCCGCGAGGCTCGTCCTCGCGGTACTGGCCGTTGCCGCCGCCATCGCCGTGCCCCGTCCGGTCCAGGCCGCCGATCCGGACTACTCCGTCTGGCAGACCCTGCTCTCCAAGTACTACAACCCCGCCAAGGGGATGAATTACAAGGCTCTCAAGGCCAACGACGCGGCCACCCTCAGGCAGCTCCAGCAGAGGATGGCCCAGGTGGACGTGGGATCGCTGTCGAAGAAGGAACAGCTCGCCTACTGGATCAACCTCTACAACATCACCACCGTCGCGGTCGTGGTCGAGGGCTATCCCGTGGACTCGATCCGCGACCTTTCGACCGATCCGATCGTCCGCCTCAACGTCTTCAAGAAGGACTCCGTCAAAACCCGGCAAGGGAAGATGTCCCTCAACGACGTCGAGAACGACAAGATCCGCGCCGGGTTCCAGGACCCGCGCATCCACTTCGCGATCAACTGCGCCGCCGTGAGCTGCCCGCCGATCCGCCCTGAGCCTTTCGTGGGCGCCCGGGTGGATGAGCAGCTCGACGACCAGGCGCGGAAGTTCCTCAACGGACCCCACGGCGTTCGCCTCGAGAAGGACGGCTCGGATCTGGTTCTGCACGTCACCAAGATCCTGGACTGGTTCGCAGACGACTTCGAGAAGTGGGGCGGCGGCCGGATCGCCTTCCTCCGCAAGTACATGCCTCCCGACAAGCAGAAACGGATCGACGCCGCCCGTGGCAAGGTCGAGCTCGAATTCGACGACTACGACTGGAAGCTGAACGACACGTCCCGGTAGCTTTTCATGATCGGACAGCCGGTTCGGTCTATTCTCCTGGACTCCGCTTCACGCCTGGGGTTGAAGCCCCAGGCTGGATAGTATCGCCCTTCCGGGCGAGGGGCGGCGGAGTCGCTCCGCCAGGAGAGAAACAGCCCCGCCTGAGGTTTCAACCCCAGGCGGCGAGCCTCGAGCCCTCTCCCTATAATCCCTCCATGGCCTCCCTAACCGTCCACTCCCCGCGCTGGCTGGCGCTGATCGCCATCGCCCTCCTCCTCTCCTCCTGCTTCGAGCCCCCCATCGACGAGAGCCTACGGCTCCGGTTCCTGCCCAACGGCGTGGTCGTGTTGACCAGCACGGTCGAGTTCGCCGGCCTGGAGCGCCAGTCGAACCCGGCGCTGGAGCGGCGGCTCGCGCAGACCCGGCAGGCGGTTCTCGAAGGGTGGGACCCATGGAGCCAGCGGTTCGCCGCCATCGATCCGGCCGCCGAGCGGTTCTCCTGGGAGAAGCGGCTGGGCGAGCTGCACAAGGGCACCCGCTCTGCCGCGATCACCGAGCCGCGGGACCTCGCCGGCTTCTTCCGCGACACTTCGATCCAGGTCTCCTACGAGATCCGCGAAGGCACCGCCGAGCTGGTGATCACGCCGGGAACGCCCACGCGGGCCACGCGCAAGCAGCGCAAGGAGATGGAGCGGACGGTGGAGGACTGGACCGGCCGGGTCGCGGAGTACCTGGCCGCGAGCGAAGACCTCTACCGCTACCTCGAAGACCGGCCCGACCGCGCCCGTCCCTGCTTCGGCGTCCTGTTCGGCGAGCTGCTGTCCGAAACCGACAAGGAGACCCTGGAGGAGCTGTTCGACCCGGAGAGGAAGCGCGTCGACCGTCTGAGCGAAGCCATGGCCGAGGTCTGGGACGTCCTCCTGGTCCCCAAGGGCACCGACCACTCCCTGGACGAGGTCTCGCACCTGGTCTACGACCCCTTCCCGGCGCCTCTGACCGTCCGCCTGCCGGGCGCGCCGCTCGAAGCGCCGGAGGGATTCGCGGTGGACGAGAAAGCCCAGACCCTGACCGCCGCCGGTCCCGGGCTCTGGCAAGCCCTGCGCTCCCTCGAAGGACGGTGGATCTCGCCCGACCCGCTCCTCCTCTACGTCACCCGCGGCGGCCAGAGCCAGAAGGAGCCCATGGACCTCGACGAATTCCTCGCCCTGCCGCGCAGGGCCGCGCGTCCGTCCTCCTCCACGGAAGTGCGCCGCGCGATCGAGGAGCGCCTGAAGCCGGCGCCGCTCTACCGCGTTACCTTTGCCGTCCAGCCGGAAGAGGAAGGCGAGACCTCCGAACCGTTCGACTGGGAGGGGTAGAGCGCGATGAGCTGGATCTACCTGATCGTGGCCGGTCTTCTGGAGGTCGCCTGGGCGGTCAGCCTCAAGAGGACCGAAGGGTTCACCCGCCTCGGCCCGAGCCTCGTCACCCTCGCCCTGATGGGCGTGAGCTTCTATCTCCTCAGCCTCGCCCTGCGGACCCTCCCCACCGGCACCGGCTACGCCGTCTGGGTCGGCATCGGCGCCGCGGGGACTGCCCTGATCGGCATCCTCTTCCTCGGCGAGCCCCGGACCGCCCTGCGCCTCGCCTCGCTCGCGCTGATCGTCCTCGGTGTCATCGGGCTGCGCCTCGCCGAGCAGTGACCGGTTCCCCGGTCAAGCGCTCGATATGCCGGTCCACTTGCTCGAGCTCTTCGGCAGTATCCTGGATGGCAGCCTGGAGCAGGCTCCGCTCCTCGCTGCTCTGGGCAGCATCAAGCCGGGTTTCATAGTGAGTCAAATCGTCCATGAGATTGTTGCGGGTCTTCAGAAATTTGCCCAGGGCGGAGAGGATGAATTCCCGAAAACCCCGCCGCTCGCCGAGACGGAGAAGCTCCGTCAGCCACTCGCCGTGTGGCGTATAGGTCTCAACGCCAGCGCCCGAATATTGGAGGTGATCCGACATCCTATGCTCACAGGGATTGGGAAGGAACCGATCAGGAGTGGACACGGACTCCCCTTTCCATGTGTTGCACACGTTACAGGCATAGAAGAGATTCCTCCACGCGGTGACAAGGTCGGGAAACCTGGACTTGGGTAGATAGTGGTCAACCCCAAAGCCTTCGTCGCCTTTAAGGCCGTCCGAAATACGGCAGTAAACACATTTTCTGCGGAATTCCCTCTGCAGATAGGGCTTGTAGGAGCGGTACTTGAGGAAGGGGCCGGGATCAGGGCTTCGCTCCTGGCGGCTGCCTGGAAAAAACAGCGCGTCAAAAAGAGCCTTCATCTATGGCGAGCCATGGACGGCAAGGTCATGACGTCTAGTTCAACTCCAACCGCCGCCGGCGCTCCTGGGCGCGTTCCCGGATGTGCTCCATTTCCTCTGTCATCGTCAGGAGGATCTCAAGATCGTTGGCGGATATGGGCGGCAGGAGCTCCTCGAGCCTCGCGGTCAGCAGTTCGAGCCGTTCCTTCTCGTTCGGGGAAAGCTTCTGTCCGCCGTGCTTGCGGGCAAGGAGTTGGGAACGTTCACCTGCCACCGCGCTGACGTCCAAAGATTCTTCTGTTGGAGGGACGTCAAAGGGAGCCGGCTCCAAGTAAACGGGAGACTCGGAGCCGAGCATCTCCTGGAGACCGCCGCTGTCCGGCGCTTCCAAGACTTCGCGCACTTTGGCGGCCAGATCCCGGCCAGTGAACGGCTTCTTGAGGAGCGGGGCGTCCTCCTGAGTACGGGAGCCCTCGGCTAAGCCAGCCGGGTAGCCAGTGGCGAAGAGCACCTTCATCCCCGCGCGGTCGTAGCTGAGCTGCTCGGCGAGCTCCACGCCGGTCATGCCGTTCATGAGGATGTCCGTCACCATCAGGTGGATCGGCCCGGTGTGCCGCTTGCTGATCTCGATCGCCTGGGCGGCGTCGGCGGCCTCCAGCACGTTGTAGCCGCGAGCCTTGAGGATCTCCGAGAGCGGCCGCCGGATGTTGTCCTCATCCTCGACAAGCAGGATCGTCTCCCACGGGCGTCCTGAGATTTCCCCCTCCTCTCCGGCAGGGATCTCGCCGCTGGGCAGCAGGATCAGGAACCGGGCGCCCTTGCCTGGCTCGCTGTCGGCCACGATGTGGCCGCCGCTCTGGCTCACGATGCCGTAGGCCGTCGAAAGGCCCAGGCCGGTGGCTTCGGGTCCCTGCTTGGTGGTGAAGAACGGCTCGAAGACGCGGCGGCGGATCTCATCCGCCATGCCCGGGCCGGTGTCGGTCACCTTGATCTGCACGTACCGGCCAGGAAAGGCGCGGAGCGGATGGCTCATGTTGGGCCGGACCTCGATCAGCCGGGTTTCGATGGCCACCTGACCGCCCTGGGGCATGACATCGCGGGCGTTCGAAATCAGGTTGAGGATCGCCTGCTCCATCTGGCCCGGGTCCACTTTTACCCGGCCGACATCGGGGTCGAGGTCCATTCGCAGCTCGATCTGGTCTCCCAAAACGCGTCGCAGCTTGTCATCCAGAGTGGTCAGCAGGTTGTTGATCTGCACGAGCTTGGGCTGGAGCACCTGGCGGCCGCTGAAGGCCAGGAGCTGTCGCGCCAGGGCGGCTCCGCGCTCGCTTACCCTTTCGATCTCCCGCAGGTGCTTGCGCGCCGGATCGTCGGGAGCGAGCCGGATCAGGGCGAGCTCGGTCTCGCAGGCCATGGCCGTGAGCAGGTTGTTGAACACATGGGCGATGCCGCCTGCGAGCCGGCCCATCGCTTCCATGCTCTGCGCCTGGGCCTGGGCCGTTATCTCCTCGCCCTGGCGAGGCAGCCGGTGGTTCGCAGGGCCGACTTCCGCCTGGGGAAGATCCCGGGAAGCCCAGTCCACATCATCTCTTTGAGCGTGTTTTCTCATGCTCATCCGTGCCGAGTATACCTCGGCCCTCACCCCACCCCAGGATATACCACGTCACTTGTGCCCTCAGGGCAGCGGCCACCCCATCGCCCACAGCTCGCGGCCGTGGACGCCGTCGTCGGCTCCGAAGAAGAGGAGGGAGCCGGTGGCGGTGAAGGCCGAGGGCGTGGAGGCGGCCGGGCCGGGCGCGAGGTCTCCGAGACGGTAGGTCCCGGCGGCCGTGCCGTCGCTCCGCCAGGGCTCCAGGCCATGCACTCCGTCGTCCGCCGCGAAGACCAGCACGCCGCCCATGTCGGTGAGCGACCGCGGGTAGGAGCCGCCCGGACCCGGACGGATCTGCAGCAGCCGCGTGCCGGACGGGACGCCGTTGCTGACGTGGAGCTCCGGGCCGGTGGCCTCGTTGTCCGCTACGAAGAAGAGCCGGCCGCCGGCCGCCGTCAGCTCGCGGCCCCAGGAGGGGAGGCCCTGGCGGGCGAGGCTCTTGACCTGGACGGTCCCGCCTTCCGTGCCGTCCGTCCGCCAGAGCGCTTCGCCCATGCCATCGGCAGAGGCGAAGAAGTACACCGCCCCCCTGAGCTCGACGAGGTCGTGCGGCCGGGATCCCTCCGCTCCGGACCGCAGGTCGCGCAGCAGGCGCGTGCCGGCCTCGGTGCCGTCCGTCACCCAGAGCTCCCGGCCGGCGAGGCCGTCGTCGGCGACGAAGAGGACCACCTCTCCCAGGCGCACCAGGAAGTCGGGGTCCGAGGTCCCCGGGTTTTCGTAGGGGTCGGGTTGCGGATAGATGTCCCGTACTCTGCGCGTGCCGGCCTCGGTGCCGTTCGTGGCCCAGAGCTCGCGGCCGGAGAGACCGTCGTCCGCCGCGAAGAGGAGGACCGAGCCGAGGCGCACGGGAGGACCCGGATCCGAGGAGCCCGGCGCCGGCACCGGCGGCGAGTAGGAGAGCCACTCTTGTTGCTGGTCGAGATCCGCGACCTGGCGGGTCCCTCCAGATGTTCCGTCGCTGCGCCAGAGCTCCACGCCGGTCCCGAGAGTGCTGTTCTCCTGATCCGCGGCCCCCAGAAAGAGAAGATTCCCGTCGGCGGCGAGAGGGTTCAGGTCGAAGAGTTCCGCGACGCGCTCGGTGCCGGCCGGCGTCCCATCCGTCCGCCAGAGGCCCTGCCGCCGGATGAAGAACGGCTGGGAGAGCGACCAGGGCAGGGCGCCGGAGAAGTAGAGGCGGTTCCCCTGCCGCACGAAGTCCTGCGGCCAGGACGCCTCCTCGTTGACCCGCACAGTCCCTGCCGCTGTTCCGTCGCTGCTCCACAGGGTGGGCGGGGCCGCGGTGGGCGAGGTCGTCAGCGCTCCGAAGAGGACCCGGTCGTTCAAGGCGGCCAATTCGTTCAAGAAGGCCAATCCGTAGAGGAGCACCCGGCTGTCCACGACAACCCCTTCGTTCACGAGGGCCGATCCGGGGCCTCTGTGGATGTCGCGCAGGAGGAATGTCCCCGTCTCCGAGCCGTCGGAACGCCAGAGCTCGCTTCCCACGAGCCACGAATGCACGGCGACGAAGGCGAGCCCGCCCGCGCTCGCGACGTCCCGGCGGTCGAGCCCGGCGCACTCGCCGGACGTACGGCAAAGCGTGGTCACCCGCCGCGTCTCCCTCCTGCCGTCGCTCACCCAGAGATCGATGAGGCCCTCCACGCTCCGGGCGAGGAAGAAGGCATGATTCCCCGCGCCGCGCAGGTTGGAGAGCTCGGGCGAGTCAGGGCCGGGCACCGGGTCTTTCAACGGCCGGGTCGTGGCGCGCGTGCCGCGGGTCCGCCAGAGCGCCAGGCCGCGCGCGGAATCCCCGGCGATGAAGAGCACGCCGCTCGGCATGGGGGTGAGCCGGGCCGGATGGTAGGAGGTCGGGTGCGGGTTCGGACCGGACTCGAAGCTCCTCAAGAGGATCGTGCCCCGGAAAGAGCCGTCCGTGCGCCACAGCTCTCCGCGAAGGTTGGAGAAATAGACCGCTCCCTGCCATACCACGGGGGGATTCTCGTAACCCGGCTGGAAGATATCTCTCCGCACGACGTACGTTCCGGCCAGGGAACCGTCCGAGATCCAGAGATCGGAGGAGGCGGCGGAGAAGCGATAGGTCCAGAACAGGACACGGTTCCCCAGAACGACCAGATCGGTCGGACCGGAGCCCGGGAGACCCGGCATGAGGTCGAACACCAGGGTCCCTTCCGGTGTGCCGTCGCTCACCCAGAGCTCGACACCGTTCTCGGGATGATTGGCCGAGAAGAAGACGCGCCCGTCCGGCAGCGGAGTGAGGTTGCCTTGGATTTGTATGGAGTTGGGGCACCCCGGACAGGGGTCGACGACCTGCCGGGTCCCCTCCCGCGTGCCGTCGGTCCGCCACAGATCGGGGTCGTACGATACGCCGGCGGTGAAAAACAACTGGTCGCCCGCCGATGCCATCTTGCCCTGGCTCCAGTAGATCGCCGCGCAGGCGCCGGGACAGATGTCGCGGACCAGGCGGGTCCCCTCGCGGGTCCCGTCCGAGGTCCAGAGCTCCAGGCCCCAGACGCCGTCGTCGGCGAAGAAGTAGAGACGCCCTCGATGGACGGTCAGAGCATGCGCAAAGGAGCCCGCAGGCCCGGGAGAGATGTCGCGGACGAGCTGAGTCCCCCCGGTCGTGCCGTCGCTGCGCCAGAGCTCCAGCCCGTGCATCGGGTCCGCGGCGACAAAGTAGAGGACTCCTCCCAGCTCCGCCCTCTGTGGGCCGAACTGGTCGTCCGGCACCGGGAGGGCGCTGCCGTTGACCGGCTGTGTGTTGAGGTCCGCGACCAAGTGGGGCGGCTGCGCAGCCGCCAGTGCCGCACAGACCGGAATCAGGATCGCTGCCAGGACCAGGCCGGCGCGGAGGCTACCTCGACTGCGCAAGGGTTTGGAGCTCATCAGAGGACTCCTCTCATCGTTGCGTGCCCAGAGATTATGCTGCAATAGCGTAGAACTAGCAAGGGAACGACCCCGGGCGGAGCCCTCACCCCCGGCCCCTCTCCCGGAGGGAGAGGGTGAAAGCTCTGGAGAGGTTGAGAAGACTGCTCTAAGGCTCGCAGGGCTGGGCCGGCGCAACGCGCGGATTGCTGCCCACGCGCCGGTCCATCCACTCCAGGATGACGTCGTACGTGAGCGGCGCCTGGAAGTGCAGGTTCAGGTTGTGTCCCGCGTCGGGAATGGCCACGATCTCCGCGCAAGCGTCCGGAGCGTAGAAGGCGGCCTCGGCGGTGAGAGTGCCGGAGGCCGTGCAGGTCGGGTCGGCGCAAAATATTCTGTCGTAGTCGCCGACGACCACGAGCACCGGCACATGGATCCCGCTCGAGAGGAAGATCGCGGAGATCGCGTCGCCGAGCTCGGCCGCGGTGACGGTCTCTTTCGTCTGCTCGTCCAGCGCCACGACCTGGGGATCGAAGAACGGCGCATGGTAGAAGAAGCTGTCGTCACGGGTGCCGGGGAGGGTGGTGAGATAGCCGTCCGGAATGCTCTGCCCGGCGAAACGCGGATCCAGGCTGGCTGGATAGAGGCTCGCAAAGAGCTCCGGCACGCCCGGTCCCAGAGTGTGCGTCAAACCGGTCAGGACCACGCCGTCCACGTCGCCGTAGGTCGCCGCCTCGGCGATCGACGTGATGGACCCCTGCGAATGGCCGACCAGCACCACCCGGTCGGCGCGGATGCGGCCGAACGCGCGCACGACCAGCTCTTCCCCGCGCAGCGCCTGCACGATCTGATGGACCACGTACGCATTGGACGCGGTAGTGACCTCCTCGGCCGGAGGACGATCGCTCTGTCCGATGCCGATCCGGTCGATGGCGAGGACCGCGTAGCCCGCCGCGGTGGCCTGGCGCATGTACGAGTACGTCTCGGGCTGGTACGGCCAATCCCAATACTGATGGCTGTAGGTCGCGCCGTGGATCGCGACCTGGATCGTCTTGTTGTGGACGCTGCCGCGGGAGCAGAGGACGCCGAACACTTCGTAGACTGTGGGATCACTCGGCGACAGGGTCACGGGAAACGTCACCTCCTCACAGCGCAGCCCGCCCTTTTCCGCCCACGCGATGGACGGCGCGAGAACGGCCACGAGCACCGCGCAGAGCAGGCTTGCAACGAGCCGGAGGACTGAACGGACGGCAGAGACTTGGGACTTACCAGGATGACTCATGATGGCTCTCCGTTTTTCGACATTGACTTCAGGAAAAAGACCGACAAGTGGTCAGCCAGAAGGGCACCCGCCTCCCGCTCCGCCCCGGACTCTTTTGCCCTTCCCTGCTTGCTGAGAGTACAAGACTCAGAGCGTTTGCGCTATCCATCGAAGCAACGCCCGAGCGCACAGGTTGTAGACTCCCACCTCGGAGGTGCCATGCTTCGGAAACTCTCGGGCCGTTCACGCTGGTTTCTCACCGCGATCCTTGCCGCGGCGTCGCTGGCGGCGTACGCCTCCGCTCACGCCCAGACCGCGGCTCCGACCGCTCCGCCTGCCGCGAAGGTCTCCACGTTCGGCAAGTACTCGGGGTACTCGGAACCGGTCTATGACGCGGAAGGCTCCCGATCTTCCGCGAGAGGGGAGCAAGACAGAACGGTGTCGCATAGGATTTGACAATTTACTCGCGTGGTACCATCCGCGCCATGAAATTTCTTGCATTTCTCGCAGCCACTTCGCTGGCGCTGATGGCCGAGCCGGCGGCCCAGTCCGACCCCAAGACCGTCGCGTTCGGCTGGATCGACAGCAACGGCACGACGCTCAACCGCGTCAACCGCAACATCTGGGAATGGGCGGAAACCGGGCTCGAGGAACACAAGTCGTCGAAGGAACTGCAGGACCTGCTGCGCGCCAATGGCTTCACCGTCGAGAACGGCGTTGCGGGCATGCCGACCGCATTCGTGGCGACGTATGGCACCGGCCAGCCGGTGATCGGCATCCTCGCGGAGTTCGACGCGCTGCCCGGGCTGTCGCAGGATGCATCGCCCGAGCGCACGCCCCGTGCCGGCGCAGTCGCCGGCCATGGCTGCGGGCACAGCGTGTTCGGCACCGCCAGCACCGCCGCCGCGATCGGCGTGAAGCAGGCGCTCGCGGCGGGCGCCATCAAGGGCACGGTCAAGCTGTTCGGCACGCCGGCGGAAGAGACCGGCATCGGCAAGACCTACATGCTGCGCGAAGGCCTGTTCAAGGATGTCGACACGATTCTCGCGTGGCACGCCGGCGACAGCACGCGCGCCAGCTGGAACTTCTCGAAGGCGATGGTGTCGGTGAAGTTCAAGTTCGAAGGGCTCGCGTCGCATGCCTCGGTGTCGCCGTATCAGGGCAAGAGCGCCCTCGACGCCGTCGAGCTGATGAGCGCGGGCGTGAACTACATGCGCGAGCATGTGAAGGAAGACACGCGCATCCACTATGTGATCACCAACGGCGGCGGTCAGCCCAACGTGGTGCCGCCGAGCGCGGAGGTCTGGTACTACCTGCGGGCCAACAAGCACGCTGACGTCGAAGAGTACTTCGTGTGGCTCGGGGAGATCGCGCGCGCCGCAGCCGCGATGAGCCGCACCAAGCTGATCGAAACGCGTGTTGACGCCGACATGCACGAGGTGCTGCCCAACCGGACGCTGGTCGAGGTGATCCAGAAGAACCTCGACCTGATCGGCCCGCCGGTGTTCGACGAGCGGGAGAAAGCCTTTGCCCGCGCCACGCAAAAGGACCTCAAGCCGCAGCCGGCGATGGCTCTGGCCGAGCGCGTCGATCCGCTGCCGTCCGGCCCGCCCAGCCAGGGCACGCACTCCACCGACGTCGGCGATCTCACCTGGTTCTTTCCGGTCGGACAGTTCACCGCCGCCACCGTCACCTACGGCGCGCCCGGACACAGCTGGCAGGTCGTGGCGTGCACCGGCATGAGCATCGGCGAGAAGGGCATGATGGTCGCCGCCAAGACGATCGCGGGCACTGCGGTCGATCTGTATCGCTCACCGGATCTGATCGAGCGCGCGCGCGAGGATCAGAAGAAGATGATGGCCGGGCAGAAGTACCTGACGTTGATCCCTGACGGGCAGAAAGCGCCTAAGACGATCCGTTGAGTTTCGCGAGCTCGGCGCGGGCGTTGACCAGCAGCGGCAGGCCGGCGGGGGTGCGTCGAGGTGACCCGGCGAAACGGCCAAGCCGAAAAGACGTACCGTCCTTCCGCGTCCTCCCCTTCCCTTCCGTCGCGGCTTCGCGATATCTTTGACGGATCTTGGGAGACTCTTTATACTCGGAGCCATGGCTGAGCCTGCACGGAAGCCCCCCCGCGATGAGAGCCGGAAGCTGGATTTCGGGCTTGAAGGCGACGAAGCCGGCATCAACGTCCTCCTGCGCTGGGTTGAGCGCCCGGATGGCCGCATGGAGCTTTTGCGGCTCCCTCTGACTCCCGAGCTTTTTCTCAATCCGCAGCTCGAGGACAACATGGTTCAGGGTGGGCCGCACGGGCGCGTCCGTGGCTACTTCTTCGAAATGCTGTCTCGTCGTTTCCAGTCCGAGAAGGACGTCCTGGTCTTCGAGGACATGCAGCATCGCCTCGGTCCGGGGCTGCCCACTCCGGCTCCAGATGTCTCGGTGATCCGGGGGGCTCGCAATCCGGATACTGATCTGTCCTTCTACGACGTGGTGGAGCAGGGCGTTGCCCCTTGTCTGGTGATCGAGGTGGTCTCTCCCTCGAAGGCGCGGATCCGGCGGGTCGACGAGGTAGACAAAGTGGAGCTGTACCAGCGCGTCGGCGTCCGGGAGTACCTGTTGGTGGGCCTTCCCCGGCGGGCCACAGGGTACCGGTTTCGGATCAAGGAATACCGGCTGGGGCCGGAGAGGCGCTACCGGCCGATCGAGCCCGACGACCAGGGGTGTCTCCTCTCGGAGACCACCGGGCTCCGGTTCGGGGTTGCGCCGGACGGAAATTGGATCGAGATGTTCGACGCCAAGACCGGAGAGCGGCTCCTGACTCCTCTCGAGATCGAAGAGAGGGCTGCGCGCGAGGCGGAGGCCCGCAAGGTGGCCGAGGAGGCTCTCAAGGCCGCCGAAGAGGAGCTCACGCGGCTGCGTGCGGAGCTCGAACGGTTGAAGAAATCCAGCCGGTTCTAAATCGCCGGGAGGCGTGTATGGAGTCGTCAGGGTAGGGCCGGCTCCCGCCACTCCGGCCGCCGCCAGGCGTTCTCCTTCCCCGGAACCCTCTCCAGCCCCGCGGCTTCCAGCCGCTCTCCCAGGAGGTCCAGGAAGCGGTGCTGGCCCTTGACCACGGCGAGGTTGAGGAAGAGCTCGCGGGCGGTGCCTCCTTTTTCCACCACGAAGCGCTGGGCCTCCGTGCCGGGGCGGGGATTGCAGGCGAGGACGGAGGCGAAGGGGACGCGGCGCGGCCGGAAGGTGTGGAGCGGCTGGTAGGCGAAGGAGTCTTCGTCGAGGAGCACCGCCGGCCGCCCTCCCGTCCACCAGATCTTGATCAGGGTGGCCCAGAAGAGGAGGCTGTAGGCGAGCAGCACGCCGAAGGCCCGCGCCCAGGTCTCGCGCTCACCGCCCTGGAGCCACCAGACCGCGGCGCCGACCACGGCCACGACCATCACGCCCCAGAGGAGCGCGCGGCGGCTCGTGCTGCGGACCCAGGGACGGAAGGGGAAGGCTTCCGAAGCCACGGCCTCCGGCCTACGCCGCCATCGCTCGTAGCGCGCGGTTGGCCACCACGACCATCGCGAGGGTGGGGACGTCGGCGGCGCGGAGCTCCGCGAGGAGCTGCTCGGCGCGCGCCACGGCCGGCCGCCGTGTCTCGGCCCAGGCGGCGATCGCGGCCTCGGGCCCCGCGTCCGGCGGCACCGACTTCAGGATCTGAACGGTCAGCTCCCCCTGGAGGCTCGCGAGGTCGTCGGTGATCGCGGAGACCGCGAGCTTGTCCAGGGCCTTGTCCGTGGACAGCCTGGCAGCGGTCTCGCGGATGCGGTCGAAGCCGAAGCGGTCGCCGACGGCGAAGTGGAACCGGCCCACGCGCAAGGGATCGAGGCCCAGCGTGCGGACGGTGCGCACCATGTCGAGGGCCGGGGCGAGCCAGGTGACCAGGGAAGCTGTGCGCGTGGCCACGGCCACGGGCACCCCCTGCCCGGTGAGCCCCGTCACCCGCTTGCGGAGCTCCACCCGGTCGCTCGCGGACAGCAGCTCCTCGAGGTGCGACGAGATCTTCTGTACGCCGGCCTGGTAGCTCGCGATCTGCGAGCCGATGTCGAGCGGCCGCCCGGCCTCGCGCAGGAACCAGGTGACGCCGCGGTCGATGAGCCGTCCGCACTCGGCCAGCATGGCGTACTGCGCCGAGGCGGGGACTTTGTTGTCCAGCGCCTCGATCTCCGCCCACAGGCTGCGCAGGCGGAAGATCTCGCGCGTGATCACGTAGGCGCGGGCGATGTTCGGCGCGCTTTCGCCGGTCCTCTCCTTGACCTCGTACACCATGGCCATGCCGGTGCGGTTGACGAGGCTGTTGGTCACCGAGGTGGTGACGATCTCGCGGCGCAGGCGATGGTGGGGGATCTCCCCGGGGAACCGCTCCTGCAGCCGCTTCGGGAAGTAGAGCTTCAGGTCTTCCTGCATGAACGGATCGTCCGGCAGGTCGGAGGCCAGCAGCTCGTCGTAGAGGGCGATCTTGGCGTAGGAGAGCAGCACGGCCAGCTCCGGCCGCGTGAAGCCGAGCCCCAGGCGGGCCCGATCGGCCAGCTCGTCCTCGTCCGGCAGGAACTCGATCCTGCGGTGGAGCCGCCCCTCGCGCTCCAGCGTGCGCATGAAGCGGGCCTGGCGGTCGAGCAGGTGGAACCCCATGACATGGGTGACGGAGATCGACTGGGTCTGCAGGTAGTTGTCGCGCAGCACCAGGGCGGCGACCTCGTCGGTCATCTCGGCGAGGAAGCGGTTGCGCTCCTCGCGCGTGAGCCCGCCCTCGCGCTCCACCTCGTTGAGCAGGATCTTGATGTTGACCTCGTGATCCGAGCAGTCGACGCCGGCCGAGTTGTCGATGAAGTCGGTGTTGAGCCGGCCGCCCGTCCCCTCGGGCCCGCCCTGGAGGGCGTACTCGATGCGGGCGCGCTGGGTCATGCCCAGGTTCGCCCCCTCGCCGAGGACGCGGGCGCGCAGCTCCCGGGCGTCCACGCGCAACGGATCGTTGGTGCGGTCCGCGGCATCGGCGTGGCTCTCGGCGCTCGCCTTGACGAAGGTGCCGATGCCGCCGAAGAAGAGCAGGTCGACCGGCGCCCTGAGGATGGCCTGCATCAGCTCGTTCGGCGTGACCTGCTCGACCGCGAGGCCGAACAGGCCGGCCATCTCGGGTGTCACCGGGATCGAGCGCGCTCCGCGCTCGAACACGCCGCCGCCGCGCGAGATCAGCGACGTGTCGTAGTCGGCCCAGGAGGAGCGGGGGAGGGCGAACAGGCGCGCCCGCTCCTCGAAGCTGCTCTCCGGGTCCGGGCTCGGATCGACGAAGATGTGCCGGTGGTCGAACGCCGCCAGCAGCCGGGTGTGGCGGGAGCGCAGCATGCCGTTGCCGAAGACGTCGCCCGACATGTCGCCCACGCCGGCCGCCGTGAAGTCCTCTTCCTGGATGTTGCGGCCGATCTCCCGGAAGTGGCGCTTGACCCCCTCCCAGACGCCGCGGGAGGTGATCGCCATCTCCTTGTGGTCGTACCCCGCCGAGCCGCCGGAGGCGAAGGCGTCGTCGAGCCAGAAGCCGTATTCGGCCGAGACGCCGTTGGCGATGTCCGAGAAGGTGGCGGTCCCCTTGTCGGCGGCCACGACCAGGTAGGGGTCGTTGTCGTCGTAGCGGACCACGTCGGGCGGCGTGATCACGTCGCGCCCCTTGAGGTTGTCGGTGAGGTCGAGCAGCCCCCGGACCAGGGTCTTGTAGCACTCGATCCCTTCCTTCTGGAGCGCCTCGCGGCCGCCCGCGGCCGGCGGCCGCTTGACCACGAAGCCGCCCTTGGAGCCCACGGGGACGATGACGGCGTTCTTGACCATCTGCGTCTTCATCAGGCCGAGGACCTCGGTGCGGAAGTCCTCGCGCCGGTCGGACCAGCGGATGCCGCCGCGCGCCACCTTGCCGCCGCGCAGGTGGATCGCCTCCACGCGCGGGCTGTAGACGAAGACCTCGCGGAAGGGGCGCGGCAGCGGCAGCTCGTCGACCCTCTGGGAATCGAGCTTGAAGGAGAGGTAGGGCTTGCGCCGGCCGTCCGGCAGGGTCTGGAAGTAGTTGGTCCGCAGCATCGCCTCGATCAAGTTGAGGAAGCGGCGCAGGATGCGGTCCTCGTCGAGGTTGGAGACGCCGGCGAGCAGCTCGCCGATGCGGGCGCGGATCTCCTGTCCGCGGTCCCCCTCGCGCCGGGGGTCGAAGCGGGCCAGGAACAGGTCGGCCAGCGCGCGGGCGATCGCGGGATTCTTCGCCAGCGTCTGCTCCATGTAGGCCTGGCTGAACGGGATCTGGGCCTGGCGCAGGTACTTGCAGAGAGCGCGCAGGACGATCACCTCGCGGGCGACGAGGCCGGCGCGCAGGACGAGCTTGTTGAAGCCGTCGTTCTCGTGCTCGCCGCGCCAGACGCACTCGAAAGCCTCGTGGAACGCATCGCGCACGCCGTCGAGGTCGAGGGCCATGCCGTCCTCGCTGACCAGGCTGAGGTCGCGCAGCCAGACCGGCCGGTCGACGCCGGCGGGATGGACCTTGTGCGGGATCTCCTCGACGACCTTGAGGCCCATGTTTTCGATCATGGGCAGGGTGTCGGAGAGCGCCAGCGGCTCGCCGGTGCCGTAGACCTTGAGGCCGAGGACGTGCTCCGGCGCCCCCGGCGGACGGTAGAGGTTGAGCGCCAGGCCGTCGCTCTTCAGGGCCTCCTCGATCTTCAGGATGTCGGAGACGGCGGACGTTCTGGCGGACTGCGCCTGGTAGCCGGTCGGGAACGCCTCGCCGTAGCGCCGCGCCAGGCTCATCCCTTCCTCTTCGCCGCGGCTCGCCACCAGCGCCTCTTCCAGCCGGTCGTCCCAGGAGCGCGCGGCCTCGGCGAGCAACGCCTCGACCTCCCGCGGGTCGGTGTCGTGGATGCGCCGTCCGGGCGGGCTGGTGACGAGGATGTACAGCCGGGCCAGCACGGAGTCGGTGACGTGGGTATGAGCGGTCTTGGCCTCTCCCCGGTAGGCCTCGGCCAGGATGCGCTCGAAGCGGTGCCGCAGGTCGGTGTCGTAACGGTCGCGCGGCACGTAGATCAGGCAGGCGACGAAGCGCCGGAAGGGGTCGCGGCGCACGAACAGGGCGGTGCGCCGGCGCTCCTGCAGGTGCAGGATGCCCATGGCGGTGTGGAAC
Source organism: Thermoanaerobaculia bacterium (assembly GCA_036380715.1). GTDB lineage: Bacteria > Acidobacteriota > Thermoanaerobaculia > Multivoradales > UBA5704 > UBA5704. The sequence goes on from DASVEF010000246.1 coordinate 41,080, forward strand.
AGGTCGTCCCTGGAGATCTGGAACAGCTCATCGCGCGGATAGGTCTCGACGATGTAGCGCAGGTTCTTGCCGTCGTAGCTGTTGGGCGGGAAGCCGGCGCGGTCGAGCGTCCCCTGGATCTTCTGTTTCAGCAGGGGGATGAGGAGCGGGCTGGTCGCGTAGGCGGCGGCGGTGAACAGGCCGATGAACAGCCGCTCGCCGGTCACCCGGCCCTGGGCGTCGAAGCATTTGACGGCGATGGCGTCCAGGGGCACCGGCTTGTGCACCGTGGAATTCCGGTTCGACTTGGTGATGCGCAGCAGCACGGGCCGGCGCAGGAAGTCGCGCACGTCCTCGGGCAGGCGGCCGACGTTGCGCAGGCCGTCGAAGACCGCGTACTGCTCCTCGCGCAGCAGGCCGAGGCCGGTCTCGGTCAGCACCCGCGCCACCGCGGTTCCCCCCTCCCCCTCGAAGCTGTACTCGCGATAGCCGAGAAAGGTGAAGCTCCGGTCGGCCATCCATTCGAGGAACTTGATCCCCTCTTCGATCTCGTCCTGCGGCAGCGGGGGCGGATTCTTCTCCAGATCGGCGACGATGTGCTGGCAGCGCTCCCGCATCGCGGGGAAGTCCTCGACCGCCTGGCGCACGTCGGTCAGGACCCCGGCGACCCCCTGCCCGATGGCCTTGAACCGCGCGGGCGGCTGAGCGTTGATCCGGACCTGCATCAGCGACTCGCGCAGGGCGCCGTCCGCCGGCTGGCCCGGCTCGCGGACGCCGGTCAGCCGCCCCTCGGCGTCCCGCTCCACCTTCACGATGGGATGGATCACCAGGAGGAGCTCGACCTGCTGCCGGTGCAGCTCCGCGGCCACGGAGTCGACCAGGAACGGCATGTCGTCGTTGACGATCTCCAGGATCGTGTGCGGCGACGTCCAGCCGCGCTCGCCGCGCGGGTGGAAGACCCGGACCTTGGGCGTGCCGGGAGCCCGCTGCTGCGCCAGCTCCCAGAGGGAGAGCGCCGCGGCGGCGAGGTTCTCGGGAGACTCGCCCACCAGCCCGTCAGGCGGGATGTTCGCGTAGAACTGGTGGACGAAGCTGCGGATATATTCGCCACGACCGGAGCCGGCGAGCTGCACCGCCTGCTCGGCGACCCGGTCGATCAATTCAGTCTGCTGTTCCTCGGTGATCAGCATGCGATAGCTCCTCGGGATCGGGTCCTGGAGGACCCGGGGGGAAGTCTATCGCAGGCGGGATGAGGGGGCCCGCCGGGAGATCCCGGCGGGCCGGAGTCGGCCTACTGCAGGGCGTTCAGGATCGCCTGCGCGTCGGCGATCAGGGCCTGGCCCTGCTCCGCTGTGAGGACACCGTCGCTCACCAGATCCTGGACCTGGCTGATGAAGGCCTGCACCTGGTTGGCGGCCGGGCCGTTCTGGCCCTGCTGCACCTTCTGGAGAGCGGCGCTCAGCTTGGCTTTGAGGGCGTTGCCCTGGCCGTGGCTGAGCCCGCCGGCCGCCACCAG
>DASVEF010000247.1:0-51590 GCA_036380715.1 Thermoanaerobaculia bacterium
GTAGGCCACCCCTCCCGGCTCGAGCTGCTCAAGGAACCACAGCCGCTCCTGGGCGAAGGACAACGGCAGGTCCCCCTCCCGCGGCACCGACACCAGCGGCGGCGCCTCCGAGAGGCGTCCCGACCGCAGCGACTCCTCCACGATCAGCGCGTGATCCGCAAGGGTCAGCGCTGCGAACAAGGATTGAATGGGGATGTCGATCCCGAAAACGGAGCGCACGCGCGAGGCGACCTGGAGCGCGGCAAGCGAGTGTCCCCCCAGGTCCAGAAAGCTTTCATCGGCAGAGACGTCTTTCCGCCCGAGCACTTTTTCCCAGATTGCGGCCAGGGTCTCTTCGATCGGAGTCCGGGGATGTCTCCGTGCCTCCCGCTCCACCCTAAGCTCCCGTACGGCCGGAAGGGCCCGGCGGTCGATCTTGCCTCCGGCGGTCATCGGGAAAGTATCGAGAAATACGAATCCAGACGGCACCATGTAAGGTGGAAGAGTCGCGCTCAGGAGCCGGCGCAGCTCGGTGCCATCCGGTGCTCCCGTACGCTCGGTCACAACATACGCCACCAGGCTGCCGAAGCCGGCGCCCTCCTGCCGTAGCACGGCAGCCGCACCCTTGATCCCGGGGCAGGCCATCAGCGCGGCCTCGATCTCTCCCGGCTCGACTCGGAAGCCCCGGATCTTTACCTGATGGTCGATCCGTCCCAGATACTCCAAGCTGCCGTCCGGGAGCCGCCGCATCAGGTCTCCCGTGCGATAGAGCCGTCCTCCGGGATCACCGTACGGATCGGGGACGAACGAAGCGGCGGTCAGGTCCAGCCTCGCCAGATAGCCCCGAGCTAGATTCCCCCCCCCCACACACAGCTCACCCGGCACCCCCGGCAGTGTCGGCATCAGGCTGCGGTCGAGCACATAGGCCGTCGTGTTGTGGATCGACCTCCCGAGCGGGGGCTCGTCCACCACGCCATCGGGTAGAGACGTCAGATCGCAGCGGGTTACAGAGATCGTGGCCTCGGTAGGTCCATAGCCGTTGATGAGCCGCACGTTGCATCCACTCCTCCGCCACTGCCGCCAGCGCTCGCCGTGAGCCTTTTCTCCGCCGATGACGACGAGCCGCAGGCTCGCCGGGAACGAGAGATCGTCCTGCGACAGGCCGGAGACCAACTCATGCCAGAAGGAGGTCGGTAGATCGAGCACTGTGATACCGAGCCGGTCCAAGATGCTCAGGAAATAGGCTATGGAGCCCAGCATGGACTCTTCGCGTAGAACCAGAGTCGCTCCCGCTGCAAGGCAGGTGTAAATCTCCTCGGCGCTCGCATCGAAACTGAGAGAGCAGAACTGTAACCACCGGTCCTGAGCGACGATATCGAAATCTGCCATTGCGGAGAGGGTATGGTTGGTCACTGCGCCGTGTGGCACCACCACTCCCTTGGGAGTGCTCGTCGACCCGGAGGTGTAGATCACGTAAGCGGCGTTCCTCGGTCCGATCGCGCCGAGCGGTATCTGCTCGCGGGTATCGATCAGAGCCGGAAGGGGCTCTCGGATGTAGAAGGCACGAGCCCCATGGGGGGGAAGAGTCTCGGCCAACTCGCGTTCGGCTATCAACAGCCTCGCTCCGGAGTCCGCGATCATCCAGCTCAAGCGTTCCGCTGGAGAGGTCGGGGCGAGAGGCACATAGGCACCACCCGCCTTGAGCACCGCCAGTATCGCCGTAACAAGCTCCGGCGAGTGTGGGAGGCAGACGGCGACCCGCTCCTCCAGGCCGACGCCCAACGCTCGCAAGTAAAACGCGAGCCGGTCGGCCTCCGTATTCAAGCGGGCATAAGTGAGAATCGTATCCTCCTGGACCAGGGCCGCTGCGTCCGGCCTCAGCTCCGCCTGGGCTTCGAGGAGATGGTGAAGACAAAGATCTCGGTGGAGAAGGGACGACGTGTCGTTCCATTCTACCAGGAGCTGGTGGCGCTGTTCTTCTGGCAGAGGCAGGGATGCCGTGTTCCCCTCACTGTCGCACGCCATGGCGCCAAGAATCCTTGAGGCGTGCTCCGCGAAGGCCAGCGCCTGGTCTTGACGCAGCTCGGCGGGATCGTAGACCAGGTCGACTCGCAGGTGCTCACCTTGCGGGTCCCTGCTGCAGTTGAAGAACAGGGTGTAGTTGGTCTCCGCCGAGGCTCGGCTCGACAGCACCTCGAAACGCGACAGACCGCGGAGCACGTGGAACTGAACATAGTTGAAAACCGCCTCGAAGAACGGCTGTCCACCTCCGTGCTCACGCTGCAGATCTGCCAATGGATATCGGCGGTGGGGCAGCATCGCCAGTTCGGCCTCAAGTACGGTGCGGGCGAGGTCTTTCCATGTGCCGTTTTCGACGCGCAGGCGAAGCGGCAGAGTGTTCAGGAACAGCCCGAGCACGCGCTCACCGTCTGTCCTCTCCGGTCTGCCGTTGGATACGATTCCGGTCAGCACGTCGGGCACGCCGCCGAGGAGTGCGAGCAGGCGGACGTGGCACGCGAGCAGAACGCTTTTGAACGGCACTCCCACCTCTCCGGCGAAGCGAGACAGGGCGCGCGCGGTTTCAGGCGAGACTTCGACCGGCGCCGTGCGGCTCTGCCGGTCTGTGACACCCGGACGCGGCCAGCGCGGCAGCTTGTGCAACGAGGTGCCCGCGAGCGTTTCCGCCCAGTAGCGTCGGCTCTCCTCGGAACTCAACGTGCGCCGCTCCAGGGCGACGAAATCACGGAAGGCGGCAACCGGAGGTCGATCATCCGTAGGTTCGCCCGCGAGCCGCGCGAAGTACAGTGCGAAAAGCTCAGCGAGCATCGCCGCGACGCTCCACCCATCCAGAATGGTATGGTGCTCGGTCCAGCCAAATCCCGCTCGCTCCTCCTCGAGCTGATGGATCCAGAACCGCAGCAAGGGTGGCCGCCCCCAGTCGAAGAGCCGCGTCTGCTCCCTTTCGAAGTGCTCCGCCATGAGGCGCTCCTGCTCCTTGGGCGAGAGGCCCCTCAGGTCGGAGACCTCGACCGGGATCTCCACCGCGCGATGGACGATCTGCAGAGGTTCGGAGAATTGGGCCGCGTCGAAGGACGTGCGCAGCACCGGATGAAGTTCGGCGAGCTTCGCGACAGCCGCCCGAAAGGCCGACACGTCGACGGGACCTCTGAGGACGACGCAGCTCACGTTGTGGTACAGCGTTCTCCCATGAGAGGGATCGCCATGGAACAGCATGCCGGCTTGGAGGCGGGACAGAGGATACGCATCCTCGGCGCTGAGCGGGAGTCGCTCGCGGTCCTCCGGCGCCACCAGTGCGAACGGCCCAAGATCGGGCGGCTCATCTCCCGAGGCCTCTACGGCGGTTTCCGCCAACTCTCTCAGAGTCGGCCTGCGGAAAAGATCCTGGAGCTCGAACGATACACCGCGTCTTGCGGCCATCGCGCGTACTCGGATACTCAGGATCGAGTCGCCTCCGAGAGCGAAGAAGTTGTCATTCATCCCCACCCGCTCCAGCCCCAGGACTTGCGACCAGACCTCCGCGAGAATGTGCTCCTTCAGCGTGCTTGGGAGCGTGAGCTCAACCTCGGGTCCGAACCGCTCGCGTCCGGGTTCAGGGAGCGCAGCCCGGTCGATCTTGCCGTGTGCGGTCAGAGGCAGCTCAGATAGCGGCACGAAGGCGGCGGGGATCATGTGCTCCGGCAGTCGCTGCTGCAGGAACTCGCGCAGCTCGCCGTGCCCCGGGAACGGCTCGATACCGACGACCAAGTAAGCGATCAAGCGTTTTTCCCCGCCTTCTCCATCACGGACCATCACGAGCGCGCGGCGAACGGCCGGATGCTCCGCGAGGGCCGCCTCGATCTCCCCCAGCTCGATCCGGAAGCCACGGATCTTGATCTGATGATCGATGCGACCGACGTACTCCAGATCCCCCTCCGCCATGTGCCGGGCGAGATCACCGGAACGGTAGAGACGATCTCCGGGGCGCTTCGAGAAAGGATCGGGCATGAACCGTTCGGAGGTGAGATCGGGTCGTCCCAGGTAACCGCGCGCCAGACCGTCCCCTCCGACATGGATTTCTCCTGGAACGCCAAGCGGTGCCAGCTCCCCTCCACGATCGAGCAGGTAGAGGCGCAGGTTCGAAAGGGGGCCTCCGATCAGGCTGGCGCCTCCAGGCGAGAGGTCGCTCAGTGCGATGGACCGGTAAGTCACATGGACCGTCGTCTCAGTGATACCGTACATGTTGACGAGACAGGGCCGCCGGTCGCCGTGCTTCTCGAGCCAGGGGCGTAGCCCGCGCAGGTCCAAGGCCTCGCCGCCGAAAATGACCCAGCGTAGCGACAGGTCCGAGCCGGTGCCCGCCGAGACGTCTTCCTCAATGAGGTGGCGGAATGCCGAAGGGGTCTGATTGAGCACCGTTATCCGTTCCCGCCGCAAAAGGTTGTGGAAGTCGGCCGGCGAACGGCTGACCAGATATGGCACGACAACCAGCCGGCCGCCGTACGCGAGGGCACCCCACATCTCCCAGACAGAGAAATCGAAGGCATGGGAGTGGAACAGCGTCCAGGCGTCCTCCGGACCAAAATGGAATTTCTCCTCCGTGGATCGCAGAAGCTGGACGACATTGGCGTGGGTGACGCCGACGCCCTTCGGGCGTCCCGTGGAGCCAGAGGTGTAGATCACGTAGGCGAGATTGTCGGGATCGATTCGCGGCAGTGGGGTCGTCTCTTCGGAAGCTTCCAGCACGCCGTCCAACTCCAGCACGAAAGCCCGGTGCTCCGGCAGGCGGTCGCGCACACCATGGTGCGTCAACAGGACCTCGACACCGGAATCCTCGAGCAGATAACGGAGCCGCTCCTGGGGATAGGACGGATCGAGCGGCACGTATGCTCCTCCTGCCCTGAGGATTCCGAGCACCCCCAGGATCATAGCGGTGCCGCGCTCCGTGCAGAGCCCCACCCGTGCCTCCGGACCGACTCCGAGCCAGACCAGACGCCGGGCCAATGCGGTCGCACGCAAGTCCAACTCGCCATAAGTCACTAGCTCGTCCGCACATGCCACGGCGACCCGCTCCGGATTGCGGCGAGCCTGTTCTGCGAAGAGATCGTGAAGGAGGGTCTCTGCGTGAACGAGCGAGCCTTCTCCCGCGACCTCAGTCACCAAGTGATGGCGCTCGGCTTCGCTGAGCAGCCCGAGCTTGGAGATCGGGAGCGCCGGACGAGCGACGGCCGACTCCAGCAGGATCCGATAATGCGCCAGCAGGCGCTCGACGGTGGACGGATCGAAAAGATCGGTACTGAATTCGAGCGAACCCGCGATGCCGCCGAGACCGTCGTCCGCGATCGTGAGTGTGAGATCAAACTTGGCGGTACCGGTGTTGGTCTCCACGGCCTCGATCTCGACCTCCGAGGAGACCTCGGCTGCCGGTTGCGTCGGGTGCAGACCGAAGGCCACCTGGAACAGCGGTGAATGGCTCAGGCTGCGCTCCGGAGCCAGCTCGTCGACGAGCTTCTCGAACTGCAGATCCTGGTGCGCATACGCCTCCAGCGAGGTTTTCCGTGCTCGCTCGATCAGCTCCAGGAAAGCGGGGTCACCTCCGAGGTCGCTGCGCAGGATGAGGATGTTGACGAACAGGCCGATCAGCCCCTCGACCTCGACGCGGTTGCGCCCCGCGATCGGCGTTCCCAGGTTGAAGTCGCTCTGGTTCGTATAGCGCCCGAGCAACGCTTGGAAGCCGGCCAGGAGCGTCATGAAAAGTGTCGCGCGCTCGCGCCGGCTCAGCGCCCGGAGAGCGAGAGACAGACGCTCGGGGAGCATCAGGTCTCGCCGTGCACCGCGATCGGTCCGTACGGCCGGGCGCGGGCGGTCCGAAGGCAGGTTGAGCACTCCCGTAGAGCCTCCCAGACGCTCCCGCCAATACGCAAGCTCCCGCTCCAGAACTTCGCCGCTCAACCAGGAACGTTGCCAGTAGGCGAAGTCCCCGTACTGGATCGGCAGATCCGGCAGCGGGGACGATTGCCCGGCAGCGAAGGCGACGTACAAAGATGAGATCTCACGGATCAGCAATCCCATCGACCAGCCGTCGGTAACAATGTGGTGTAGGGTCACGAGAAGCCAGTGCTCACGGTCGTGAATCCATATCAGCGACGCGCGCAATAGCGGTCCCCGAACGAAATCGAACGGCCGGCGGGCCTCACTCTCGGCCAAACGGGTGGCTTCAGCCTCGCCCTCCCGGCACGGGAGCACACGCAGATCCGCGACCGGGAGCGCGAAAGGCCCTGGGGAGGCGATCCGTTGAACAGGCATCCCATTCTCGACCGGAAAGGAGGTCCGCAGCGCCTCGTGACGGCGTGTCACCTCGGCAAGGGCGGCCGCGAGCGCAGAAACTTCAAGATCTCCATGCAGCCGTACCGCCCGGGGGCTGTTGTAGCGAGCGCTTCCCGGAGTGAGCTCCTCAAGGAACCAGAGGCGCTCCTGTGCAAAGGACAGCGGCAGCGGGCGGTCGCGGGGAACACGGACCATGGGTACGGTCTCCAGACCGCTCTCTGCGCGCATCGCCTGCTCGATCCGCTGGGCGAGCTCGCGCACGGTCGGCCCCTCGAACAGGCTGCGCAGCGGCAACTCCACAGGGAAGACCTCACGCACGCGCGAGATCAGCTGGGTCGCCAGCAACGAATGTCCGCCGAGCTCAAAGAAGCTGGCCTCCACTCCTATGCGCGGCGTCTTCAGCACCTCCGTCCAGATCTCGAGCAGGATCTCTTCGAAAGGCGTCCTGGTTCCGGCGGGCTGCTCATCTGTCTGTGCGGCCTCCTCTTCGGGACCCGGAAGCGCGGAGCGGTCGATCTTGCCATTGCGCGTTAGCGGCAGCTCGTCGAGAAGCACCATGGCCGCCGGAAGCATAGAGTTGGGCAGATTCTGCCGGAGGTGCTCGCGAAGGTCCTCGACCGTCAGGACAGGTACGACATCTAATTTCGCCCGCACCGAGGGCACCGGCGACGCCCCTTCGCGCACTGCGTAGACGGCGTGACGGTCGGTGCCCGCCAGTAGCTCGTTCTGCTCCACCACCACCCGGAAGCCGTGCCGCTCGAAAAGCTCGATCAGCTGGGAGATGCGCCCTGCACTCTCGCCTTCCTTGGCGTCGTGAGCTTCCAGGACGACCTGATCGATGCGCCCCCAGTCCTCCTCGGAAATCCCGCCCAGCACGTCCATCTCGGCGCGCTGGACATCGATTTTCAATAGATTGATGCGCTCGACTCGTTCTTCGCGCAGCACGTCTGACAGGCGTCGCAACCGTCCGGGCTGCAGCTCACTCCTGAAGTGTCCCGCCAGGATCTCGTCCGCCTCATCGAACGCACCCGCACCACCTTTCCCTTGAGCTCCCTCATTGCGCAGAAGGCGCTTGGTAATCTCGATGTCTTCCGTCGGCCGCGAATAGTCACTTTGGCTCGACATCATGGAATAGCGCGGATAGTAGGCGAAGGTCTCCGTCCGCTCGCGGTTGGAGAGGCCGAACTGCAGGAGCTTCACTTCATCGGCGTACAGCTCCGTATTGATTCGCAATGTCTCGAAGATCTGGGCGATCGGCTCAAAAGCATAGATCCGGGCCGTTGGGCACTCCTGCCGCACGAAAAGCGTGAACATGCCGATATTGGCTCCGACATCGAAGACACACGCGCCGGGTGGCAGAGTGAGCCCATGCTGCAGATAGGAACGATTGGCGAAGATCTCCTCATACAGGTACTCGGTTTCGTCGCGGTTCTGCTCCACGACCGCTAGACCGTTCGGCAGCGCGCGTCGGGATCTCCCTTCGACCCGAGCTGCCCAACGCCGGCGTGGCACCGCGTAAGCTGCCAGATAGGAGTGCTCGGAGCCTAGGTCCCCTCGCAGCACCGCTACGGCCTCGGCCACACCAGGGTGTTGGCGCAAGATGGCCTCGATCTCTCCAAGCTCGATGCGAAAGCCGCGCACTTTCACCTGATGATCGATGCGCCCCAGGAACTCGAGAAGACCATCCCTCCTCCAGCGCGCCAAGTCTCCAGTGCGGTACAGGCATCCGCCCGGGTTCCCACCGAAAGGATCGGGGACGAACTTCTCCGCCGTCAGGTCAGGCCGGCCGATGTAACCCCGCGCCAAGCCCTTGCCGCCCACGCAGAGCTCGCCACTCATGCCCGCCGGAACTAGTTGGAGGCGATGGTCGAGCACATAGGAACGGACGTTGGCGAGCGGACGGCCCAGTACCGGATGGGTGTGGGCCGCGACCTCACAGGCCGTGGTGTCGACCGTGCACTCTGTGGGACCGTAGACGTTATAGCACTTTGTGTCCGGCAGTGCGGCGAGACGATCCCAGAGAAGAGGACTCACCGCCTCGCCACCTACGAGCACCCGCCTAAGGCACCCGCGCTCCCGCCCCAGGCCTGCTTCGAACAGCAGGAGGAGCTGCGACGGCGTGCAATCCAGCACCTCGACGCGCTGCCTTGCAAGGAACGCGAGCAGCTCCTCTCCGTTGGCGCGCACCTCTTCGGGCACGGCGACCAGGGTGCGTCCGCGCAGGCACTGGACTATTTGTTTGACCGAGGCATCGAACGACAAAGGCGCGTTGAGGCTCACTCGCAGCCCCAGCTCTGCTCCGGCATAGACCCGCTCTTCGAGAGCGAGCAGGAGGTTCACCACTCCGTCTTGCCGGACCATCACGCCCTTGGGCCTCCCGGTCGAGCCGGAGGTGTAGATTACGTAGGCGAGATGGAACGGGTACAGGGGTATCTGTGGATTCTCTCCACTTTCCCGTTCCAGAGCGGTATCGTCCACGAGCACCGTCGAGATACCGGGAAAGCCGTTGAACAGCTCCCGGAATTCCCTGTCGGCAACTACCAGCCCGACGCCGGCGTCCTCCAGCATGGAGAGAAGGCGCTGGCGCGGTTGCATCGGGTCGAGCGGCACATATGCCGCTCCCGATTTGAGGATGCCCCATACGGCAATGATCTGTCTGACGCTACGGCCGACACAGAGCGCCACCCGCGATTCGGGCACAGCGCCAAGACGCCGCAGGTGGTGCGCCAAGCGGTTCGCACGCAGGTTGACCTCGGTGAAGCTCAATACCTCCTCGCCCGCACAGACCGCCGGCGCGTCGGGTGTGCGTTCGACCTGCTCCTCAAAGAGCCGCGGCAACACTGCGTTTCTGGGGTATTCCAGGGAAGCTCCGTTCCATTCCGATAGGAGCTGACGGCGCTCTTCCGCGGAGAGGATTTCGAGCTCGAAAACCTGCCCCGACGGGCCCTCGACCATAGAGCGCAACAGACGCTCGAAGCGGTGCGCCAGCCCGGCGATGGCCGCGCTGTCGAGCCCCGCATCCTCTGCACGGATCTTCACCCGCAAGGCCTCGGAGGAGCGCGAGCAGGAGAGCTGGAGGCGCAGGTGTTCGAGCCGTCCGTCCATACGCTCAAGGGAGAAGCAGAGCCCTCCAGACTCCCAGGGTTCGGGGAAGGATTGGAAATCGAATCCAAGCGGCGGCAGGAATGTCTCCGGCAGCCTGTCACCATCGAGTCCGAAGTACTCCTGCCACTCCGCTCCCTCCCTCGTCACCTCGCCCATCCGCTTTATCAGCCGGACTGCCGACATCCCCTCGGAGAACCGAAGGCATAAGGGCAGGTATCGAGCAAATAAGCCCAATGCGTCGCGCAGCTCGTCGTACTTGCGGCCATCGAAGAGGCACCACATGGTGACCTCCTCGTTGCCGGCAATCCGGGAGAGAAGCAGCGCCCAGCAGCCCAGAAGCAGATCGGGCAGGCCCTGCTCCCCTGTCAGGCGCAACGCCCCTTTGACGAGATCCGTCGGAAGGCTCCATGCCACCGACAGATCCGGCGATCCGTCAGAGCGAGATTCGAAAGGCAACGCCATCTCGTTCGGTGTGTCGAGGCGCTTGCGCCAGAATTCCCGACCCTCCGCCGACGCCTCTTCCACTGCGAGATCGTTGTGCCATTCCGAGAATTGCACATACTGCAGCGGCTCTGGGAGCGGTTCCAAGCCGTGTAACTCTATTTCATAAAGCTTACTGAGCTCATAGGCGAGGTTCACCAAACTGCGCGGGTCGGAGCAGAGGGCTGGCTGCGTCACGACGAGCGCATGATCGGCCGGGTCGATGGACGCGAGGGTCAGCCGCACATGAGGAGTTTCGCCGCGATGAAACGGAACGGACGCCTCGAGCTTCTCCAGGTTGCCCAGCTCTGCCGGCTCTCCCCCGAGGTCGACCTCCCGCCAGACCGGGCCGCTGTGCTCGAGAATGACCTGAATTGGTAACTGCATGCCAGGGAGCAACTCGAAACTTGTGCGAAGGATCTCGTGTCGCTCCACGAGCCGCCGCGCGGCCTCACGCAGCGCCCGACGATCCAAGTCACCCCGCAGTCGGAGCGTACACTGCAGGACAAACGCCGAGCCCCCCTGCCGCTCCAGGAGCCAGAGGTGCTTCTGGTGAGGACCCAGCCTATAGCCTTCGATAGTTTGTTGCACGAACCTCGTCCTCTTCTGGCGCCGGAGCGGTTAGCCTGGTGCTCGAACCTGGATGACGCGGGGCTTTACCTCCCGCAGCTTCTGCAGCTTGATCTGCTCGCGCGACCTCTCCGCGACGCGGTCCTCCTCGTAGGAGAGCTCAAGGTCATCGAGGCGGACATCCGGATCGCGCGTTACCTCCCGGAGGATGGACTCGAGGAGTTTCTGAATCCGGCGGATCGAGGAGGCATCGAAGAGCGAGGTGTCATAGGTCCACATCGCCGATAGTTGTTCCCCGGTCTCGGCCATCCACAGTGTCAGGTCGTGACGAACCAGATCGTTCTCAAACTCGACAGGGCTCAGGCGCAGCCCTGGCAAACTCAGGTTTTCTACCGGCGCGTTCTGGACTCCGAAAGTGATCCTAAGAAGCGACGCGCCGCTCCCTCTCCCGTCCAGCTCCTGCATTAGAAGATCAAACGGCAGGTCCTGATATCTGAAGGCGCCCAACGTCTCCTCACGCACTCTGGCCAGGAGCTGTCGGAACGTGGGATTCCCGGAGAGGTCGCTGCGCAACGCGAGCATGTTGATGAAGAAACCGACGAGGGACTCGGTCTCCGCCCGGCTACGGTTCGCGATGGGAATGCCGACGATGAAGTCGTCCTGCCCGGAGCAACGGCGCAACAGGACCTGAAACGCGGCGAGGAGAGTCATGAAGAGGGTGGCGCCTTCTCGTCGGCTGAGACCGCGGACAGGCTGCGTGAGCTCTGTCGGAAGGAACAAGATCTCTCGCCGGCCGCGACCCTCTTCCCCCGCACGGCGACGGCCAGGCGCCAGTTCGAGCACCGGCAGTTCGCCCGCGAGTCGACACTTCCAAAATTTCAGGTTCTCTTCAAGCACCGCTCCTTGCAACCACTGCCGCTGCCACACGGCGAAATCGGCGTACTGCAGCCGCGGCTCCGGCAGAGGCGATCTCAGGCCACGGCAGAAGCCGTCATAGAGAGCGCCGACTTCTCGCACCAGAACCCCCATCGACCAGGCGTCGCTTACGATGTGATGGATGGAGAAGAGCGCTACGTGCTCGTACGCCCTTAATCGTACCAAGAGCACGCGCAACAGAGGCGATTGGCTGAGGTCGAAAGATCGCGCGGCCTCACGCCGGGCCACCCGTCGAAGCTCGGCTTCCCCCGCTCCCGGCGGCAGATCGGACAGATCAGCGACGTTCAAGGGGAGTCGCAGATCAGGATCGACCACTTGGACGAGCTCGCCGTCGAGCCTGGCGAAGGAGGTTCGCAACGTCTCGTGCCGCCGTACCAGCTCGCTAAGCGTTTGGTGAAGGGTCCCCAGATCGAGATCTCCTTCGATCCGCAGACCCTGAAGGATGTTGTAGGCCGCGCTACCCGGATCGAACTGGTCGATAACCCAAAGCCGCTGCTGCGCATACGATGCGGGGAAGGCGTAGACCTGATCTCCCATGCCCCCCTCCGCATCTCCGCCCGTCAAGCCGGTACGCCGGACGCGGTAGGCATCACGGGGCACGGAGGGGAGCGGAGCCGCCGTTCGCAGCGCTTCGCCGGGATGCCGCAGTTCCTCCAGGCATGCGGCCAGAGCGGCGACGGTTGGGTGATCGAAGACGCTGCGCAGCGGTAGCTCCACGGCGAAAACCATACGCAGCCGCGACACCAGGCGGGTGGCGAGCAGGGAGTGTCCACCGAGATCGAAGAAGTTTTCGTGGATCCCGATCGTTTTCACACCGAGGACCTCGCTCCAGAGGTCCGCCACCACTTCCTCGGTCGGCGTGCACGGACCTGCGGGGACAACCGGCTCCGCCGTCCGGAAGCTTTCCGGCGAGGGCAGGGCCCTGCGGTCAATTTTGCCGTTCGGGGTGAGCGGCAGTGCCGGCAGCACACAGAGTTGAGAGGGAATCATGAAAGCCGGCAGGCGTTCACCCAGCCAAGCGCGCAGAGCCGGAATTGGCAGATCTCCTTCCCGTGGACTCACATAGGCCACCAACTGTCGGTCTCCAGGTACGTCCTCGCACACCGCAGCCGCCGCTCCACCAACCTCAGGATGGGCGGCCAGTGCGGCCTCGATCTCGCCGAGTTCAATGCGGAAGCCTCGTACCTTGACCTGGTGGTCCAGCCGGCCGAGAAACTCGAGTTCCCCGTCGTGCAGGTGGCGGGCCAGATCCCCGGTACGATAGAGTCTTTCACCCCATCTACCGAAGGGATCGGGAACGAAGCGCTCGGCGGTCAGATCTGGCTGCCGAAGGTAACCTCGGGCCAAGCCATCGCCGCCCAGGAAAAGCTCCCCCGCTATGCCTTCCGGGACCGGTCGCAGCCAGCGGTCCAGCACATAGGCCCAAGTGTTGGCAATAGGTCGTCCGATGGTCGGCTCGCGCCCAGCATTCGGCGTTGCCACGGCGCAGGTCGAATAGGTGGTGTCCTCAGAAGGCCCGTAGAGGTTTAGCACCCGAGTTACCGTTCCGGTACAGTAGGCCTCCGCGACGAGATTGCTCCGCAGAGGCTCGCCGGCCAGGTTGATGGTCCGCACCGAGCGGGGCACCACCCCGAGCCGCAACAGCTCGGCCATGGCGGAGGGGACTGTGTTGACCAGCGTCACCTCGACACCGCCGCCTGACGAGAGCTGCTCGTCGAGCGCGCTTTCCGCGAGCAGGACGGCACCGCCCCAGCTCCAGGGTACGAAGAGCTCGAAGATCGAGAGGTCAAAGCAGATGGATGTCGAGGCGAGCACTCCTGCGAGATCCTCGGGTGGGAATACACTGCCGGCCCAACGCACCAGGGTCACGGCGCTGCGGTGCCGGATCGCAACACCCTTGGGGCGTCCGGTCGATCCCGAGGTATAGATGACGTAGGCGAGGTTATCCGGGCAAGGCCGTGCCGCCGAAAAACAGCTTTCAGCAGCCGCATCCTTTGTCACCGTACGCCCGGATGCCTCCATGAGAATTCTCCGAACTTCCCGCCCGAGCGTTTCGTCGAGCACCCCCTCCCGTGTCAGCACGATCTCGGCACCCGAGTCTTCCAGCATCCATGCGAGGCGCTCCCGGGGATAGGATGGGTCGAGCGGGACATAGGCGGCACCCGCCTTGAGGACTCCTAAAACGCCGACCGCCAAGGCGGGAGAGCGGTCCAGACAGATGCCCACCCGAACCTCGGGCGCCGCCCCATACGCGCGCAAGACCTCCGCGAGACGATCAGATGCAGCGTCAAGCTGACGGTATGTCAAGACCTCTCCACCATGGACAAGCGCTGCTCGCTGCGGCGTCCGGTCGGCTTGGGCGGCAAACAGCTCGTGGAGACAAGCGGCCGAAAGCGCGAGCGGCTCACCGGCGCTCCACTCAATGAGAAGCTGATGGCGTTCCGCCTCCAGTAGCGGGGAGAGTTCCTCCAAGCGGGCCCCTGGAGTTTCGGACATCTCGTGGAGGAGAAAGACCAGGCGCCCTAGGACGCGCCGCGCAGACATCGCATCGAGGCGTCCGGGATCGAACAGCAGCTTCAGACGCAGCTCCCGTCCAGGCCCGACCAGCAGATTCACGGGATAGTGCGTCTGCTCGACGGAGCGCACCTCGCCGATCCGAAGAGAACCTTCGGAAGCCCGCACCGATTCGCCAACAGGATAGTTCTCGAACACCAGCAGCGTCTCGAACAGCGGCAGTCCTGCCGGAACGTCGCTCCATCCCTGCACCTGAACGAGGGGCGAGTACTCGTACTGCCGGAGCTCCACCTGCCGCCGCTGGATCTCTTCCAGCCAGCCGAGCAGGCGCTGACCGGGAGCGGCCTGCACGCGCACCGGCAAAGTATTGATGAAGAGTCCCACCATCGACTCCACTCCCACGAGCTCGGGCGGCCGTCCGGAGACAACGGCTCCAAAGAGAACATCGTTCTCACCGCTGTAATGACTGAGCAGCAGGGCCCAAGCTCCTTGGACGAGAGTGTTGAGGGTCAGGTGATGCCGCCGGACCAGCTCGGCGAGCCGCGCCGTATGCTCGGTGTCCAGAAGCTCCCCGACCTCGCAACTCGAAGCCCCCCCACGTGATCCCTCCGGCGCCGCTCGCAATCCCAGCGAGGTCGGGGCCGTGAAACCCTCCAGCATCCGGCGCCAGAAGGCCTCGGCCTCAGACAGATCCTGCCGTTGCAGCCAGGCGATGTAGTCCCGGTAAGGACGAGACTCGGGCAGGAGCACGTCCCGGTCTTCGGTGAAAGCCTCGTAGAAGGTTAGAACCTCTTGGAAGACCAGCCCCAGGCACCAGCCGTCCAGGAGCAGATGGTGGTTGCTCCAGGTGAGCCTCCACACCTGATCGTCCAGACGAATCAATGACGCGCGCATCAGCGGCACCCTTGCCGGATCGAAACCGCGGCACCGGTCCGTCGCGAGATGCTCCTCCAGCCGGCCAGTGCCCCCTTTCGCAGGCTCGCCGCGCCAGTCGAGCTCCTCCCAGGGCAGCTCAACCCGCCGTCGCACTACCTGAAGAGGCTCCTCGAGTTCCTCCCACACGAAGGAGGTGCGCAGAATTGGGTGTCGGTCCAGAACTCGCTGGCAGGCTTTCCGGAAGGCGTCGGGGTGCAGCTGGCCGAGCAGCTCCAGATTGAGCTGCTCGAAGTACGCCTCGGATTCCGGCGCGTAGAGCGACTGAAACAGCAGGCCTCGCTGCATCGGCGAGAGGGGATAGACGTCCTCGATCGTTCGATCAGAGCCCAGCAGGCGCTCAAGCCTGACACTGTCGAGTCGTGCCAGCGGAAAATCCGCCGGGGTATAGCCGCCAGCCTCCGGTTCGCGACAATGAGCGATGATCCTGCGCAGGATCGCAACGAAGTTATCGGCCAACATCTGGACCGTGGCAGTACTGAGCAGCTCGCTGTAGAGCCAGCCGACATGGAGCCTGCCTTCAAGCACCGCGGCATCGACCCGCAACAGGTGGGTCGCAGGCATGTTGGCTGGGACGGTATCTCCCTTCGACTCCGGTGCCGGTGTGAACCGCGACGATTCAGGGATACCCTGATCGAGTTGGCCGAGGTAGTTGAGCGACACCTCAGGCGGTGGGAGGTGCCGCAGCGCCACATCCTCGGGATCCTCGCTCAACCAACGCAGCAACCCGTAACCGATACCCTTGTACGGTACCTTGCGGAGCTGCTCCTTGATCGACTTGAGCGCCTCTCCGATCGGCATCGTCGGCGCCACATCCAGCACGACCGGATAGAGAATGGTGAACCACCCTACAGTGCGCGACAGATCCACGTCTTCGAACAGCTCCTCGCGCCCGTGACCTTCCAGCTCGATCCGCAACGATCCTCCGTCGCTCCAGCGCGAGAGACAGAGGGCGAGGGCAGTCAGTAGTACGTCATTGATCTGCGTGCGATAGATCGGCGGCACCTCCTGCAGCAGGGCGCGGGTCTCCTCGTTGTCGAGCGAGACCGGGACCATACCACCAGCACGCGGCCGTGTTTCTGTCGAGCGTGGAAAGTCGGTCGGCAGATGCGCCGGCCAGTGACGAGAGGCCGACCAGTGCTCCCTCTCCGCCGCCAGCGCTCCCGAACGGGAATGAGCGGCGAGTCGCTCCGCCCATTCCTTGAACGATGTGGTCTTCGACGGGAGGCGCACGACAGAGCCCTCCTCGAGCTGATCGCAAGCATCCTCCAGATCTTCCACCAGAATCCGCCAGGATACAGCGTCTACGGCAAGGTGATGGATCACCCACAGCAGGCGCTCCGGCCGGCCCGGGCCCGCTGCGAACCACACTGTGCGCAGCAGAGGGCCCCGCGCGAGGTCCAAGCTGATCTGGATCTCTTGCGCCGTCCTTTCAACCGCCTCCCGCCAGCGTGGATCAGGTAGAGCAGACAGGTCGACGTGCAGCCACCAGTCCGGTCCAGTCTCGTCGGCGTGGAGCTGCCGCCAGCCTTCATCGTCTCGGCGGAAGCGCAGACGCAGAGCATCATGATGCTCCACGACCTCAGTCAACGCCCGCCGCAGCAAGAACGGGGCAACAGAGCGCCGGATTTCGAGGAGCAGCGCCTGATTAAAGTGGTGAGGCCGCTTGAGGGGGAGAGAGAAGAAGTGATGCTGGATCGGGGTCAACGGCACCTCACCGCTTACCCGCTCCTGTTGCGAAGCAGTAGTGGCCAGCTTCACCTGCCTGGTCAATGCAGCGATGGTCGGCGTCTGGAAGACCTGTTTCGGAGTCAGGTGGAGTCCGGCCTTGCGCGCTTGGGCCACGACCTGGATACAGAGGATGGAGTCGCCACCGAGCTCGAAGAAATTGTCGTGGATACCGACGCGGTCGACCCTGAGCAGCCGGCGCCAGATCTCCGTCAGTGCCTTCTCCGTCTCGGTCCGGGGCTCTGCATAAACACGGTCGAGTCGCGGCCGCTCTGCCTCGGGTTCCGGCAGCGCCCGCCGGTCCACCTTTCCGTGTGTTGTCAGCGGCATGTCGTCGAGGAAGACGAAGACCGAGGGCACCATGTAATCCGGCAGGGAACCCGCCAATCTGTCCCGCAGCTCGCCCACCGTGGTCAGCTCACCCTCCGCCACGATGTAAGCGATAAGGCGCGCCTCTCCCGCTTCGGCACGGCGCGCGACGGCGACGGCCTGGCGCACGCCGGGGATCCGCAGAAGTGCCGCCTCCACCTCACCCGGCTCGATGCGGAAACCACGGATCTTGACCTGCTGGTCCGTGCGCCCGAGGAATTCGAGATTCCCGTCCGGCCGGCGGCGGGCCAAGTCGCCGCTCCGATAGAGTCGCGCCCCCGGCTCCGAGCCGGACGGGTCCGGGACGAAGCGCTCCGCGGTGAGGGCAGGCCTCCCAAGATAGCCGCGGGATACCGCGCCGCCGATCCAGACTTCGCCGGCCACCCCGAGCGGAGCCGGCCCCCACCATGGGCTACTCACCAGCAGCCGAGTCCCCTCGAACGGCCGGCCCAACGGAGCGACGATCGGCTCGGTCTCCTGCGGAACTTCGTAGCTCGAGCAGATGATTGTGCTCTCGGTAGGTCCGTAGAGCACTCGCAGACAGGCTCTGGGAAACGCTTCCTGAATGTCATCGAGGAGATCGCGCGGGACGGCGTCACCACCCACGAAGACCGCGCGCAGACCGCGGTATCCCTCTCCCCCGGCTGGCCGTCTCCGGATCGCATGCACGATCTGACGCATCAAGGCGGGGACGGCGTGCAGAGCCGTGCACTCCCGTAACAGTTCGAGCAGGCGCTCGAGGTCCAGCGCTGGGCGCATAGAGACGAGCACGGAGGTTCCCCCTGCGAGAAGCGGGCTCAGCAGCTCGAACAGGAAGATGTCGAAGGAGAACGGAGCGAGGCAGAGCATCCGGTCCTCCCTGCTCCACCCGAACCTCCGCGCGCTGGACAGCAGCGAGGCGGCGAGGTTACCGTGCGATACGACGACCGCTTTGGGGGTCCCGGTCGTTCCCGAGGTGTAGATCAGGTAGGCGGCCCTGGCGGGCACAGGCTCCGTGGCAAGAGCTTCGGGCGGCCGACGCGCGATCTCGCCCGCCTCCGCATCCAGCCGGAGAACGGTGGCGCCCACGTCAGGCAATGCTGATTCCAGTCGCTCCAGCGTCAGCACCAGCCGGGCTTCCGCATCCGTCAGCAGGAGCCGCAGGCGCTCGGCTGGCAGGTCGGGATCGAGCGGTACGTAGGCGCCACCCGCCTTGAGGACGGCCAGGATCGCCACAATCAGATCAGGAGAGCGGTCCAGGAAGATTCCTATCCGCACTTCGGCCATGATTCCGAAGTCGCCCAGGAAGCGCGCAAGCTGGTTCGACCGGTGCTCCAGCGCGCCATAGGTGAGGTGAGTGTGCTCACAGACCAGAGCCAGGCCGTGCGGATTCCGCTCTGCTTGATGCCGGAGCAGGCCGATGATGGACCGCGACTCACAGTGTTCTCCCCTGTCGCTCTCCTCCTCCACAATCAGAGCCTGCCGCTCCTCAGGAGCAAGCATCGGCAGGTCCACGAACGGCCGCTCCGCATCGGCGACCGCCGCCTCGAGCAGGGCGGCATAATGCCGCAGCATGCGGGCCACCGTGATTCCGTCGAAGAGCTCGGTGCGATAGCTCAGCACTACATCGAGCCCGACGCTCGATTCCAGGACCGTGAGCGCGAGATCGAACTTGGCCGAAGTCGTTTCCACCGGGTATCCCTCGACTCGCAGACCACGCATCGCTGGCGGGGCTAGGGGCTCCGCCTGCAGAGCGAACATCACTTGAAAAAGCGGCGTGTGAGAGAGACCGCGCTCAGGTATCAGCTCGTCGACCAGCTTCTCAAACGGCAAGTCCTGATGCATGAAGGCACCAAGCACGGTTTCCCGCACACGCCCCACGACATCGCGAAAAGAGGGATGACCTGACAAGTCGGTCCGCAGCACCAAGGTGTTGACGAAGAGACCGATCAGTCCCTCGAGCTCGATACGGCCACGGCCGGCAATGGGAGTTCCAACTGTCAGATCCTCGTAACCGGTATATACCGCGAGCAGCGCATCGAGCCCAGCGAGAGCGGTCATGAACGGTGTTACGCCCTGCCGTCGACCCAAACTCCGCAATTTCTGCGGGAGATCGTCAGGTAGCCGCAGCGATCGCACAGCTCCGTGTGGTCCCGGCATGGCCGGCCGCGGCCGGTCGGTCGGCAGTGGGAGCAACTCCGGCGCACCTTCGAGCCGCTCCTTCCACCATGCCACGATGCTATCGAGGACCTCCCCCCGTAGCCACTCCCGCTGCCAGCAGGCATAGTCGGCATACTGGATCGGCAGCTCAGGCAAATGTGATGGCTGCCACTCCGCAAAAGCTCCGTAGAGCGCTGCCATCTCTTGAGCCAGCACCTCCACAGACCATGCGTCGCTGATCGCGTGGTGCATGACCAGCAGGACGACGTGTTCGTCGGAGGCCTGCCGGATCAAGGCCGCCCGCCAGAGCGGCCCACGGGTGAGGTCGAAGGGATGCTGCACCTCGCGTGCGGCGAGCCTGACGGCAGTCGCGCTCTGCTCCTCCTCGCCCAACCCTGACAGGTCGATGATCAGCGGCACCACCGGTGAAGGAGGCATGATTTCCTGGACGGCCGCCCCTTCGCGTTCCGCGAAGCGCGTGCGTAGCGCCTCATGCCGGCACGCGACCTCGCCGAAAGCGGCCGCGAGCACACCCGGGTCGAGAGGCCCCCCCAGTCGCAGCGCGAGCGGAATGTTGTACAGCGTGCTGCCGGGCTCGAGCTGCTCGAAAAACCAGAGCCGTTGCTGGGCAAAGGACAGCGGGCTGTCGCAGTCCCTCGACGTCCGTCGCAAAGGTGGCGGCGCCTCCTCTCTTCTGCGATCGAGCATTACCTGCTCCAACCGTGCGGCAAGGCCGGCCACCGTAGGGGCATCGAAGATCTCGCGCAGCGGCACCTCCCGCCCGAGAGTCTGCTGCAGGCGCGAGACCAACCGCATTGCGATCAGGGAATGCCCCCCTAGATCAAAGAAGTTGTCGTCACACCCCACCCGCTCCAGCCCGAGCACGTCAGCCCATATTGCGGCCATCACTTCTTCAAGAGGAGTACGCGGCGCCGCGTAGGAGGACCGGACACCCGACCGGTGTCTTTCGGGAGACGGTAGCGCCCGGATATCGACCTTCCCGTGTGCGGTGAGGGGGAGAGCGCTCAGCGTCACCAGCTCGGAGGGAATCATGTAATCCGATAGAGTCTCCCGCAGGAACCGGCGCAGCTCTCCTGCCTCCGGAGAGTCGCCCGAGCGCGGCACCAGATAGGCGACTAGCCTACGCTCTCCCGCCTCGTCGTCGTCAACCAGGGCGACGGCCTCCGCAACTTCTGGATGTCTCCTCAGCGCTGTTTCGATCTCCCCCGGCTCCACGCGGAAGCCACGGATCTTGATCTGGCGGTCGGCGCGGCCCAGGAACCGCAGGTTCCCGTCGGGCAGGCGGCAGGCCAGGTCTCCGCTTCGGTAGAGGCGGCCTCCCACCTCACCTGAAAAGGCATCCGGTAGAAACCTTTCAGCGGTGAGAGACGGGAGCGCGCGATAGCCGCGGGCAACCCCGGCGCCGCCGATGAAGATCTCACCCACAGCGCCGATCGGTACCTGTTGGAAAGATCGATCCAGCAGATGGATGCGGACATTCGGCAGCGGCCGGCCGAGCAGTGGCTGGGGATCACCAATTCCGGAAACCACCTCGTGGCTCGAGCAGATGATGGTGCTCTCTGTCGGGCCATAGAGGATGCGCAGCCGGGCGTTGGGGAACATCTGAGGGAGATCCACAAGGAGATCTTGGGGAACGGTGTCACCACCAGTGAACACGGCACGGACTCCCCCGAATGGCGCGCGGCCCTCCTGCTCGACCACACTTACCATCTGCCGCATCAGCGCCGGTACTGCGTGTATCACGTCTGCGTCGGCAAGCCTTGCGAGCAGCCGCTGCAGGTCGAGAGCAGGTCGGAGGGGGATCAGCTCGCAGATGCCTCCGGCCAGCAATGAATTCAGCAACTCGAAAAGGAAGATGTCGAACGAGAACGGCGCAAGGCAGAGGGTGCGCATCCCTGCGCTCCAGGCGAACCGCCTCTGGCTGGCAAGCAGGACCTCCCGCAGGCTGCGGTGGGCGATGCCCACCGCTTTCGGCCGACCAGTGCTGCCCGACGTGAAAATCAGATAAGCGAGACTCTCCTCCGTCGCGCCACCAGCCGGAGGTTCGGCCTGCCAACGAGAGATCTCCTCCTGGTTTGTGTCGATGCGCACGGTTCTCGCTCCCGGCGGAAGAATGTTCGCGAGGCGGTCCGCGAAAGCCTCGTGGCTCACGACCACCGGCGCGGAGAAGCCGCGCAGGGCATCCTCCAACAGGAACGTCAACCGTTCGCGAGGCAGGTCCGGATCGAGCGGCAGATAGGCGCCGCCAGCCTTGAGAATCCCGAGCAGGCCGACCACCAGATCAGGAGAGCGCTCGGCACAGAGGCAGACCGGCACCTCGGGTCCCGATCCCAGAGCGCGTAGGTGCCACGCAAGCTGGTTGGCCCGCCGCTCCAGTTCGCCATAGGTCAGGTTATCCGCCCCGCACGTGACCGCCAGCTGGTCGCGCCGGCTCCGGGCCTGGAGAGTGAAAATTTCATGGACCAAGAGGTCAGAGGATCGCGGCTCAAGAGTGTCGTTCCACTCTGTCATCAGTTGATGCCGCTCGGCTGCGGAGAGGATCGGTAACTCGGAGAGGCGGACCTCGGAGGCCGCTGGAAAGGTTTCAAGAAGCGTCTCGAGTTGCTCCAGCAGGCGTCCGACCTCCACTGCCCCGAACCGTTCGAGAGAGAAGCCGATCACCAGGGAAATCCGGGAGCCAGGGATAATGGTCAGACCAAGGGGGTAGTTCGTCTGCTCGAAAGAGGCGATCTCGCGGGTGGGCTTCACTTCGGCGGTGCCCTCCTCACTGTCACTTTGGCCCGAGTAATTCTGGCAGACGAAGGTGCTCTCGAAGAGCGGGCGCCCGGCAGGCACCTCACTCCACCGCTGCACCTGAACTAACGGCGTGTGTTCATGCTCACGCAAGCCCGCCTGAAGCTCTTGAAGGCTCCGCAACCACGGTACGAGGACACTGTGCGGAGGCACCGGGACGCGCAATGGCAGGGTGTTGATGAACAATCCCACCATTTCCTCGATCCCGGGTATATCCGGCGGCCGGCCCGATACCACGGCGCCCAGTACGACTTCGGTCAGATCCGCGTGGCGGGCTAGTATCAGCGACCAGGCCCCGCTGACGACTGTACTCAGTGTCACGTGGTGCCGCCGGGCGAGCGAGCGCAGCGCGGCGCTAGCCTCCAAGGAGAGCTCGACCTTACGCTCGCTCTGGATCTCCCCCCCCTGACCTGATAGGGCGCTTCCCCCGTTTTCCGGGAGGGGTGTCGGCTCGCGAAATCCGGCCAGAGTGCTGCGCCAGTATGATTCCGCTTGGACGAGATCCTGCCGGCGCACCCAGGCGATGTAGTCGCGATAAGGCCTCACCGGGCCGAGGTGAGGCTCGCTCCCCTGCTTGAAAGCCTCATAGCAGGTTACCACCTCTCGCAGCAGGAGCTCCCGGGACCAGCCGTCCAGGAGCAGCTGCGCGAAGCTCCAGACGAGCAGGAATGAGTTGTCACCGATCCGAATGAGCGCCAGACAGAGCAGTGGAGCGCGAGTCAGGTCGAAACCACGGCGCCGCTGGTCACGAAGCCATGAGTCGAGGCGGCTCTCCTGATTTGTGGAGGCGAGGTATCGCCAATCCATCTCTTCCCAGGAAAGAGAGACGACCTTCCGTACCACCTGCAGAGGTTCCTCCAAGCCTTTCCAAACGAATGCGGTACGGAGGATCGCGTGGCGCTCGACGACGCACTCCCATGCCTTGCGAAGAGCCGGCCCGTCCAACTTCCCCGGCAATGTCCAGATCGACTGCCGGAAATAGGCTCCGGATTCTCCTTCAGCAAGAATATGGAAGAGCATCCCCTGCTGCATGGGAGAGAGGGGATAGATTGCCTCGATGTTCGGATCCCGAGCCATATCTCAGAAGCCTCCCGCTTCGCCAAGCTGCTGCATCAGGGTGTCGAGAGTCTCCTGCGTCAGACCCGCTTCGGGGAAGTCGGACGGTGTAAAAGCCGCAGTGTGCAGAGTGCGGCAGTGTTCTATAAGAGCGCGCAACTCAACAACGTAACCCTGGGCCAGCGCTTCGACGGTCTCTCTCCGGAAGAGGCGGCCGTCATAATTCCAGGACACCTGCAGCCGATCTCCGCTCACCCACACGACCAGATCGAGAAGGTACCGGCTGGGAGCCCGCGGACTGCGCTCCGTTCCCCGCGATTCCGCGGCCGGCAGGAACTCCGACGTCTCGGAGAGCACACCATCGAGCCGTCCGAGATAGTTAAACCGCAGCTCCGGTGTGGGAAGGGAACGCAAGCTCTCCCGCACCGATTCGTCCGCACTCAGGCAGCGAAGGGCGC
Source organism: Thermoanaerobaculia bacterium (assembly GCA_036380715.1). Classification (GTDB taxonomy): domain Bacteria; phylum Acidobacteriota; class Thermoanaerobaculia; order Multivoradales; family UBA5704; genus UBA5704. The sequence continues at coordinate 23,406 of DASVEF010000247.1, forward strand.
CGAAATCAATTCCCCGGCTGGACACCGCACGCAGTTGCTCCTTGACCAGCTTGATGTCCCTCTCGAAATCGCCTCCGGTGGTCGCGCCCAGCCACACGGGGAAGATCGTCGTGAACCAGCCGATGGTGCGGGAGACGTCGACATCCGGGAAGATGGACTCTCTGCCGTGCCTTTCCAGGTCGAGGAGGAGCAGTCCGTCTCCAAACCGCGCGCGCAAGGCACGAACCAACGCGGTCAACAGGAGATCCTCCAACTGGGTGTGATAGGCCTTTGGAGCCTCCTGGATCAGAGAATAGGTTGCGTGGGGCTCGAGCTGCACCACTACATCATGAATGATGGCGAAAGGCCCGTCATCCAGCGGGTGATCGAGTGCCAGGCGAAGCCTCCGCCCTTCCGGAACACGCAGCCAGAAGACGAGCTGGCTCTCTACCTCCTCCGACCCAGCGCGGTCACAGAGTCGTTGTGCCCATCGCTGGAAAGAAGTGCCCTTTGGCGGAAGATCGATCGGCCTGAAGTTAGCGAGCTGCTGGTAGCTCCTCTCCAGATCTTCGAGCAGGATGCGCCAGGAAACACCATCGACCACAAGGTGATGGACGGCGAGTAGCAGGCGGGCGTTGCTCCGGCTGTCGAGATCGAAGAGAACCGCACGGATCAGTGGGCCTGAAGTCAGGTTCAGACTTCTCTGCACCTGGTCCGCCGCTTCTTCCAGCACAGGCAGCCAACTCCCTGCGGGCAGGGAGGCGAGGTCCACCCAGGCGAAGGGGGTTGAGCCGTCCGGCCTCGCGTTGTGCTGGCGCCACATGGCGCCGTCGCGAACAAAGCGCAACCGTAGCGCATCGTGGTGCTCCACGAGCCTGCATACCACCGCTGCGAGCCGCGCAGGATCCGCGAGCCGGTGCAGCTTCAGCATCAATGACTGATTCCAGTGGTGTGGCTCAGCCAGTTCCTGCTCGAAAAAGAGGTGCTGGATAGGAGTAAGAGGGACCGGTCCTTCGACGACGCCCTGCTCGGCATCGAGCTCTGAAATCGTGCCGGCAACGACGGCCAGCGACGCAATCGTCTGATGCTCGAACATCTGCCGCGGCACGATCCGCACCCCCGCCTGGTTAGCCTTCGCGGCAATGCGGATGACGAGAATCGAGTCGCCCCCAAGCTCGAAAAAGTTGTCGTAGACGCCGATCTCTGGCAATCCCAGCACTTCCCTCCAAATGGTGGCGAGGATCTCCTCCGTGGGTGTCCGCGGTGCGGCTCTCTCGCCAGCGAGGCACAACCCTGCTTTCTCTGGCTCCGGAAGTACCTGAAGGTCGATCTTGCCGTTGGGAGTGAGAGGAAACGCATCCAAGGGTACGAAGGCGGATGGCACCATGAAATCGGGAAGGCTCCTCGATACGTGGTCCCGCAGTTGATACAGCGTGGGCTTCGCGCCGTTGAAAGTCAGATAGGCCACCAGACGTGGGTTGTTCCCGCCCTGCTGGCGTGCCATGACCAGAGCCTGACGCACGGAAGGATGGCGGCCGAGCACCGATTCGATCTCACCGAGCTCAATCCTGAAGCCGCGAATCTTCACCTGGTGATCTGTGCGGCCGAGGAACTCAAGACTGCCATCCGGCAGTCGGCGCGCCATGTCGCCAGTTCTGTAGAGACGCGCCCCGAGTACACCGGTCAACGGATCTGGAAGAAAGCGCTCGGACGTCGCGTCTGGACATCCGAGATACCCCCGAGCCAGCTGCGATCCACCGATGAACACCTCGCCCGCGATCCCGGGCGGAACAGGCCGCAGATCATGATCCAATACGTAAGCCAAGGTATTCGCCAGCGGTCGTCCGAGAGGCACCTTCGCCCCGGACCCCGACGTCCGTTCCCCGACCGGATAGGTGAGGACGCCAACCGTCGTCTCGGTCGGACCGTAGTGGTTGAGGATCGAGCACTCCGGTTCCAGGGCCCGGATCTGCTCGACCAGTTCCCACGAAGAGGCCTCTCCACCAAGCACTAAGAAGCGTCGCGGCAAAACGTCCGGAGAGTTCGATGCGGAGAGCAACGCCCGCAGATGACTGGGAACGACCTTCAGGCAGTCCACCGGACGTCGGCGGAAGTGCTCGGCGAAGGCAACAGGGTCAGAAACCCGCTCCAGCGGCAGGATGTCCAGACAGCCGCCCGATGTGAGAGCTGGGAATAGCACGGTGTGGCCCAGGTCGGCAGCGAAGGTCGAGACCATGCCGAAGCGGGCTTCCGCCGGGAGGCCCAGGCGGTCGCTGATCGCCTGGAGATAGGCGATGAGCTGGCGGTGCTCCACAGCGACCCCCTTAGGCCTGCCGGTCGAGCCCGAGGTGAAAATCACATAGGCGAGCTGCTCGCAGCGGACCTCTGGTGACCGGCGGCTCGAGGGCTGGCGGTCGATTTCCGGCCGATCGCGATCGAGGCAGACGATGCGTGCCGCTCCGTGCGGGAGCCCACCAAGCCAGCGCTCCTCGGAGACAACGAGCGGTGGAGCCAGTTCGGCTAACATCGAGGCCAGACGTTCAGCAGGTTGGTTGGGATCGAGCGGGGCATAGGCCGCTCCTATCTTGAGCACAGCCAACAGGGCGGTCAGCATCTCGGGTGAGCGTTCGACACAGATGGGAATCACCGCTCCCGGCATCGCACCCAGATCCTCAAGGTACATGGCCAACCGATTGGCCGCAGCATCGAGATCTCCATAGCTCAGGATCCGTTCACCGAATGTGACCGCTGGGCGTTCGGGATGCTCCATCGCACGGCGCTCGAACATTCGATGGACCCCGCTCTCCGCCGGCTCTTCCACAGCGGTATCGTTGAGCTCGACGAGGAGGCGGTGCCGCTCGGCGTTCGCGAGGGCCTCTAGAGCGCCGACCTCCACGTCCGCTGCGAGCAGCACCTGGTCGAGAATGGCCCGGAAGCGCTCCAGGAGCAGATGGGCCTCGGCGACGGAGAGCCTGCTGCGGTCGTGCTCCAGCGCCACAGCCAGCCCCTCGTCCCGCCATGAGCAGGTGAGCTTGGCCTCAAACCGCTCGCCACACACTCGTAGGCGGTCGAGCGAGAGGCGGACGTCGCCGGCGGAGGAAGTCCCCCGCCTGTTCAGCAGTTCGAACAGAAACGGGAAGAAGGGCGCCTCTCCTCCTCGCCCCTCCCCGGTCTGCAGAAGATCCCAATGGAAGCACTCCTGCCATGTGCGCACCTCGCCCAGGCTCTTCCCAACCTCCTCGACCAGGCTTCGGAAACAGCACCGGGACCCCAGCTCCGCGCGCACCGGCACCACCCGGGCGAAGAACCCTGCCGCGTCCTCGAGCTCGGCATAGTCGCGCCCTTCCAGGAGCACTCCTGAGAGTGCTTCCCGGCGTCCCGTTCGGAGCCCAAGCAGGGCCATCCAGCAAGCCAGGAGCAGGTCTTCCGACTCTACTCCGAGCCCACCGGCGCGGGCTTGCAATGCCGATGAATCTGCGAGGGAAGCGGCTTTCACGACCGATGGGAGGAAGGGACCTACAGCCGGCACGATTCTTGGCAGGCTGCACCCGAGCAGCTCTGCGATCTCGAGACCGCTCCAGTAGCGGCGTCCCGCCTCCGTCTCCTCGGCCTCGAGAATGTCGTTCATCCACTCGGAGAGGTCGGCATACTGGGCTACATCTCCCAGACCCTCCCCGCCACCGACTCTCGCCTCATAGAGGCGTAGGAAATCGCGCGCGATGATACGCAGCCCGGCGGCATCCGTGCAGAGGGCGGGCAGGTGGATGACGAGCATGCGCCGGTCTCGCTCCAGAACGATGGAGGTGGCGCGCAACAGCGGACCGCTTTCCAGGTCGGCTGGTATCACACCCTGTTGGAGCAGCTGCTCCACTCTGCAGTCAATCTCGAGATTCGTACGGCCGGTCAGGTCCACTTCCTCGAGACCGACTCGGGCGGTCTCCTGTACAAACTGCAGAGGAACGGTGACCCCTGGCAGCCGCCGGAAACAGGTGCGAAGAATCTCATGGCGGGCCGCGAGATCGGCGCAAGCGGCTTCGAGGGCACTGGTGTCAACGGGCCCGTCCAAGGAGAGCGCGCAGGCCGCGACATAGGCAGGAGCCCCTTGGCCGTCTCCTTCTTGGAGAGTCCAGAGACGCCTCTGCTGCGGCGAGAGCCGCACTCCACCGAGTGTCATGGCGCAATCCCCGCTGCCGACTCGCGCGCAGGCGAATGCGCCTCGGCCATAGCCACCAGCACCTTGCGCGCTCCCGTGAAGGGCGTACGACCATGGGCGACCATCATGTTGTCGAGCATCAGGAGGTCTCCCCTGTGCCAGGGGAAACGGACGGAGGCCTCCTCGTAGGTGGACCGAATGTGGTCGAGGACCTCCGGCTCGATGGCAGCGCCGTCGCCGTAGAAGGCGTTTCGCGGCAGATCGTGCTCTCCGAACTCCGACAGCAAGGCTTCTCGTACCGCCGGTTCCAGGCTGGAAACATGGAACAGGTGAGCCTGATTGAACCATACCGGCTCACCTGTGACGGGATGCGTCGCGACAGCCTGACAGACCTGACGCGTTCTCAGGCGATCCATGCCGCGCCACTCGAACCCGATGTCGGCATCGCGACAGAACGCTTCCACTTCGGCCTTGTCGTCGGTCTGAAACACGCTCTGCCAAGAGAGGTCCAGCCCCTCTCCATAGTTGCGGGCATAGAGCACTCCCAGCCGGGAAAATCGCTCGCGCACATCCGGATCGATGCGGTGGTACACCTCGCGGCTGTCCGCAATCGGCGTCTCGCCTCCCGTCTCCGCAGTTTGTACGCAGAGAAACCAGATCTTTAAGGGCCAGGTGCGGGTATAGGACATCTCGTTGTGCATCGGGATGTGCTGGCTGGCTGGGTATTCGGTCGAGGTGTAGACCTCTCCGCTCACCTGGCTGCGGGGAGTAGAGCGGTACGTGTAGGGGAGGAGGTCCCCCGCAAGTGCCCGAGCCACTCGCTCGAGCTCCTCCGGCGTACTGAGACTGAAGCCGCGAAACAGGATTCCTCCATGCTCGAGCAGCAGCCGTTCCACCAGAGATCGATGGTCGCTCATCCATGCGCTCAGATCTACCCCTTCCAAGACAGGAGTCGCCAACAGGGGGAGACCTCCTCCGGAGAACAGGGGGGAGGTTCTCAGGAGGTCCTGGGAGACCGCAACGGTCTTCCGCTGGGGAATTCCGCTGATGCCTGCGATGCTCGGCTTCTGCCCGCCTGCGCTCTTCATAGCTGTCCGTCCTTTCTCGGCACCGGGCGATCTACTCGACGCTGTGCTCGCTGCAACCTCCGCAGAACCGCATCCTTGAATCCCTGTTTCCGCTCTCCCGCACGTTGAGCGCGGCTTTCAGCCAGGAGAGAATCGAGCCTCTCCAAAGTAGCATCAGGGTCATGGACCACAGCTTCGAGCACGGTACGGAAATCTTCCAACAGCTCCGCCATCCGGGGCTCATCGAAGAGATCGACGCTGTACAGGAGGAGCAGCTCCAACCGATCTCCCAGCTCCGTCAGGTGGAGAGTCAGGTCATTGTGGGTGAAGCCCGGTTCCACGTCGAATCCCTTCAGGGAGAAGGCCGAAAGCTCATTCGATGGCGCCGGTGCATTCTGCATGTCGATCTTAACCTGGAAGAGCGGCTGATCGGGGATCTCGCGCCTCGGGTTGAGAGCGTCGACCAGGAAGTCAAACGGTAAGCCTTGATGGCTATAGCCCTCCAGCGTGACCCGTCGTACCCGGCTCAAGAGAGCGCGGTAGCTCGGATTTCCCGAAAGGTCCACCCGAAGGACAAGGAGGTTGAGGAAGAAACCGATCAGGTCTTCGGTCTCTCTGTGGGTTCGGTTGGCGACATTGGTCCCCACCACCACGTCGTCGGTGTTTCCGAGATAATGGAGGACGATGTCGAACGCCGCCACGAGGACCATGAACAAGGTAGCCCTCTCGGTTCGGGCCAAACTCCGGAGAGACGTCGTCAGTTCCGGCTCAAGCACCGTCGTCAGCCGCTTGCCACGGTAAGAGGGCCGCGCCGGGCGCCGCCGATCGGAAGGGAGGCGGAGCACCGGAAGCGGCTCAGCGAGTTGGCGTTGCCAATAGACGAGGAGAGCTTCGAGGACATCTCCCTGCAGCCAACGACGCTGCCAGAGGGAGAAGTCGGCGTACTGCACTGCCAACTCCGGAAGTGGTGAAGGAAGACCTCGCGAGAAAGCCACGTACAATGCTGTCAAGTCGCGCGCCAGCACTCCCATCGACCAGCCATCGGTGACGATGTGATGGAGAATGAGCAGCAGGACATGGTCTCTCTCGTCCAGGCGCAGGACGGCGGCGCGCATCAAAGGCCCTTGAGCTAGGTGGAACGGCTGGCGACATTCCAGTTCGGCCACCCGCCGTCCCTCCTGCTCGCGATCGCCGTAGGGGAGGGCGGACAGATCCACAAGCGGCAGGCTCACCGGAGCAGGTTCATCAATCCACTGCACAGGCTTGCCATCCACCACACCGAAGCGAGTCCGCAGCGATTCGTGGCGTCTCACCAACTCGCCGAAGCTCCGTTCCAGAGCGACAAAGCTGAGGTCTCCCGCCAGCCGATAAGCACTCGGCAGGTTGTACAACGGACTACCTGGCTCGAGCTGGTCGATGATCCATAGACGTTGCTGCGCAAAGGAAAGCGGCAGGAGACTTTGGCGCGGAGCCGAGATGAGTGGTTTCACCTCGATACAATCGGTGATGCGAATCACCTCCTCGATGGTGGACGTCAACTCTTTGATAGTCGGATTCTCGAACAGACGGCGCAGGGGTAGCTCGACCTGAAATGCAGCCCGGATTCTCGACAAAACCTGAGTAGCCAGTAAGGAATGTCCTCCAAGATCGAAGAAGTTAGCCTGCACGTCTATTTCGTCGAGATTCAACACCTCGCTCCAAATTTCAGCGACAAGCTCCTCGGCCTGCGTTCGCGGGGCTCGCCGAACCAGCCCTTCGCCGCCTCGACGGGGTTCAGGTAGCGCCCTGCGATCGATTTTTCCTCCTGCTGTGAGAGGGAGAGAGGAAAGCAGGACGAATTCCTGAGGCACCATCGATTCAGGCAACTGGCTGCGCAGAGAGCGACGCAGCTCCCGAACCTCCTGCAGCGCGCCCTCCTCCGGCACCACATAGGCCACCAGCAGCATTTCGCCTTGCCGCTTCAGCGCTACCACCGTGGACTGCCTTACCGCTGGATGCGCAGCGAGAACTGCTTCGATCTCGCCGGGTTCGACGCGGACTCCACGGATCTTCACCTGATGGTCGATACGGCCAAGAAGCTCCAAGTTGCCATCCGTGCGAAAGCGTCCCAAGTCACCGGTCCGGTAGAGCCGCGCTCCCGGCTCGGCACCGAAGCAATCAGGCAGGAAACGATCCGCCGTCAGTCCGCAACGGCCCAGGTAACCTCGTGCCACACCCCCGCCGCCGATGAACAGCTCACCGGAAACACCCAGTGGTACCGGCTGGAAAGCGCCGTCGAGGATATAGACGCGTGCATGGGCAAGGGGGCGGCCAATCGGCACGGAACCGATCTTCGAGAGACCTTCCCCTGCTGGGATACGCCATGCAGCTGTGGTGATCGTTGCCTCGGTGACACCGTACGCGTTCACCAAAGTGATCTTCTCGCCCACTTTTTCCATCCAGGATCGAACTCGGTGTGGCAGCACGGCTTCGCTGCCTATGACTGCCAAGCGCAGGCTGGACGGCAACGGGAGCTGCTCGGCTTCCATTTCACTGACCCACCTATGCCAGTACGAGGCAGGGAAATTCACCACCGTCACATCCTGCTGCTCCAGGAAGCGAAGGAGCTCCGCGATCGTTCCGGGAAGCTCTGGCGGGGGTAGCACGAGGGTTCCACCGCTGATCAGAGTCGGGAAGATCTCTTCGGCCGCGACATCGAACGCCGGAGAAGAGAACTGAAGCATCCTGTCCTGGGCTCTCAATCCATAGTGCCGGATGGCAGCCAGGGCGTGACTGGCGAGCGCTGAGTGGGAAACGACCACCCCTTTCGGCCTGCCGGTCGACCCTGAAGTGTAAATGACATAAGCGGCGCTCTCGCCGGGAGGCTTGGCGGGGATGAAGGAGACCTCCGTAGGATCCGAGGGCTCAATCTCCACAAGAATGCCCCGGTAGCCATCAAACGTTTTCGCCTGCGAGCGCTGCACGAGCAGCACCGGTGCCCCCGCATCCTCCAGGATGCTTCTGAGCCGCTCCGGCGGTTGCGCAGCGTCAAGCGGCAGGTAGGCGCCTCCCGCCACCAAGATGCCGAGGATCCCTACGACCATGTCGATCGATCGGGAGATACAGATCCCCACGGGCGTGTCGAAGCTCACACCCAGCATTTGCAGATGACCTGCGAGACGATAGGCACGCAGCCAGAGATCGCTGTACGCCAGGACTGAATCTTCGCAGACTACCGCCGCAGCTTCAGGGGAGATTTCCGCGCGCCGCATCAGCAGATCAAGCAAACCTTCATGGGTGCGCTCGGCAGCACCCGCGCCGCTCCACTCTAGGAGGATCTGGCTTCTTGCGGCTTCAGAGAGCAATGACACTTCGGAGAGGCGCGCTCCCGGATCGGTTACGGCCGCCGCAAGCAGAATCTGGAAATGCTCCGCGAGGCGGACCACTGTCGTGGCGTCGAAGAGGTCGGTGCTGTACTCCACTGAGCCGGCGAGGCTCGTGCCGTCTCCCGTCAGCGAGAGGGTGAGGTCGAACTTCGCAACTTCGCAGGGGATCGGCCAGGGTGCGAGATCCAGTCCCGGCAGACTCGGTGCCACGGAGCCGGAGCGATCGAACGTGAACATGATCTGGAACAGGGGTGTATGCCCCAAGCTGCGCTGTGGTTTGAGCTCCTCGACCAGCTTCTCGAACGGCAAATCCTGATGTGCGTATGCCTCGAGCGTCCCTTCGCGAACCCGCGCCAGGACATCCCGGAAGTCGCGTGCGTCTACCATGTTGGTGCGCAGCACAAGCGTGTTGACGAAGAATCCGATCAGGTTTTCAATCTCGACGCGCGTCCGGTTGGCAACCGGAGTACCGACCAGGATGTCTTCCAGCCCGCTGCAACGGGAGAGAAGAACCTGGAATACGGCAAGCAGTGTCATGAACGCCGTCATCCCCTCTCGACGGCTAAGGTTCTCCACGCCGGCGGCGAGGTCGCCGGAAATGAGGAACGGGTACACGGCTCCATGCTGACCCTGCACCGACGGCCGTGGATGATCGAGCGGCAGCGGCAGATTCGGGGGAGCCCCGGAGAGGCGCTGTCGCCAGTAGGCGAGCTCCACCTCGAGCACCTCTGCCTGCAACCAGCGCCGCTGCCAATGCGCGAAGTCCGCATACTGGAACGGCAGATCTGGCAGAATCGGCCGACGGTTCTGCGAGAGCGCCGAGTACAAAAGAGCTGTCTCTCGAATCAGGATCTCCATGGACCAGCCGTCGCTGATGATGTGGTGCAGGATCACAAGGAGCACGTGGTCTCGCTCTCCGAGCCGCAGGACGGCCTCCCGCATCAGTGGTCCGTGACTCAAATCGAACGGCCGCCAGGCTTCCTCCGCCGCCAGCCTACGTGCCTCACTGACCCTCTCAGGCCCAACGAGCCCGCTTAGGTCGATCAACGGCAGCGGCACAGTGCTGGACGCGGCGATCACCTGTACCGGCTCCTCGCCAAGACGGCCAATGGTCGTGCGCAGCGATTCGTGCCGTCTTGCCAGCTCCGTGAAACACTCCTCGAGAACTAGAAGATCCAGCTCCCCAACCAGACGCAATGCGCTAGGTACATTGTAGAGCGAGCCCCCCGGGTCGAGCTGATCCAAAAACCACAGGCGCTGCTGCGCAAACGAGAGTGGAAGCGCTCCACTGCGCGACACCGGTATGAGAGGAGACGCGTCCCGTTGTCCGGTGTGCAGCAAACGCTCAACCGCTTCCGCCAGTCCGGCAACCGTCGGTGCGTCGAAGAGCGCACGCAGGGGGAGGTCGACCCCGAACGCAGCCCGCAGCCGAGAGACGACTTGGATGGCGAGTAGGGAATGACCGCCCAGATCGAAGAATCGGTCGTTCCTTCCGATGCTCTGCACCCTCAGAACCTCGCTCCAGATGTGGGCGAGAATCTCCTCGACCGGGGTGCGGCGGGCGGGCTCGGAGCCTGCCACTGCCATCTCAGGGGACGGCAGCCGCCGTCGGTCGACCTTGCCGTGCGGCGTCAGCGGCAATTCCGCGATTCGAACGAACGCCGAAGGCACCATGTACTCGGGGAGGAACCGACGCAGAATCTGCCGCATCTCGTCTTCCGCAGGCAGCTCGTCCGACCCTGATGCTACTAAGTAGGCCACCAGGCGCCCGTATCCCTGCGATTCCTGCCGCGCTACCACCACGGCGTCCCGCACACCGGGACAACGCCTCAGTCCCGCCTCCACCTCCCCAGGCTCAATGCGGAATCCCCGCACTTTCACCTGATCGTCGCTGCGCCCCAGGAACTCCAGGTTTCCGTCCCACTGCCAACGCCCGAGGTCGCCCGTCCGATATCGGCGCCCCTGCGGCCCAGCCACGTAGCGCTCTGCCGTCAGCTCTGGGCGCCTCCGGTACCCCCGGCTCACTCCTAACCCACTCAGGTGGATCTCGCCCGCTATTCCGATCGGCATCACCCTACCCTCGCCATCCAGCACCTCCACCACCGCTCCAGGCAACGGGCGACCCAGAAGCGGACGAGAGGCCTCCCTCCCCAGCACCTCATAGCTCGTGCTCAGGATCGCCCCTTCGGTCGGTCCGTAGAGCACCCAGCGCCGCGCCCGTGGGAACGCCCTCGCCATGTCCGCCAGCAGATCCGCCGCCACCACGTCACCACCCACGAAAACCGCACGGATCGCGTCGACTCCACCGTGACGGATCGCCTCGTCCACCAGTGTGCGCATCAGCGCCGGCACAGCGTGCACCGCCGTGCACCTCTCCAGCTCATCCATAAGGAGTTGCACATCCGGCGCTGGCCGGAGCGGGAACAGCACCGACGTGCCTCCACGAAGCAGCGGGCTCAGCAGCTCGAATAAAAAGATGTCGAACGACGCCGCTGCCAGGCATGGCATACGCTCTCCCTCCCGCCATCCGAAACGCTCGCCGCTCGCCGACAGTATCCAGGAAAGGTTCCCGTGCTCCACCATTACGGCTTTCGGCAGGCCCGTCGTGCCCGAAGTGTAGATCTGATATGCCAGATCTCCGGAGCGGCTCCGGACCTCCGGGACCGACGCGTCCTGCGATGCGACCGCCTCCTCGTCCTGGTCCAGCAGCACGACGTGTTTCGGTCGCTGTGGAACCTGCACGAGCCCACTGCGGCTGACCAGTACCTCCACGCCGCCGTCATCCACCAGGAATGCCAATCGCGCCACCGGCAACTCGGGATCCAGTGGCAGATAGACACCCCCCGCTTTCAGGACTGCTAGCAGAGACACCACCAGATCAGGCGTCCGCTCCAGGAGCACACCTACCACTGTCTCCCGCCTTACTCCGCGATCTATCAGGTAGCGCGCCAGACGATTCGCTCGCGTTTCCAACTCTCCATAGGTCAGAGCCGCTCCCGTCCACTCCACGGCCACTGAGTCCGGCTCCCTGTCAGCGCAGCGCGCAAAGACCTCCTGCACCGGCTCGAAGCTAGCCGCCGCACAGTTCCCGCTCCATTCCAACAGCACCTGGTGGCGCTCTTCCTTACACAGCAGATCCAGCTCTTCCAGCTCCAAGTCCGGAGAGCTCACCATGTTTTCGAGGAGAGTTTTCAGATAGCCGGCAAGGCGCAACACCGTGGTGCGATCGAATCGGGAGCGCGCATACTGCATACGCAGGCGAAGCTCCGCTCCCGGTGCCGCAGTCAGCGCGAGCGGGAGATCAACCGTCTCGAAGGCCCGCACCTCCAAGAGGGAGAGCTCCTTTGGCAACTGTAAAGCCTGATCGACCGGATAATTCTCGAAGACGAAAAGACTCTCGAACAGAGGAACACCTGCCGGAATCAGGCTCCAGCCATGGATCTCGACCAGAGATCCATGCTCGTGCTGAACCAACTCGCTCTGACGCTCCTGGAGAATACAGAGCCAATCTCTCAAATGAGAATGCTTCGGCACGTGCACCCGCACAGGCAAGGTGTTGACGAACAGCCCAAGCATCGACTCGATACCGGCCAATTCCGGCGGACGTCCAGAGACGACGCTACCGAACACCACGCTCCTTTCCCCGCTGCAACGGGCGAGGAGCAGGGCCCAAGCCGCCTGAACCAGGATGTGGAGCGTGACCCCAAGCTCCCGCGCTAGCGCCACCAGACGATCGGTAACGCACGCAGACAGCCGGTCTCCGAGCTCGGCATCCGCCTCTCCTCTTTCACCGGGTGTCGCCGGACGATCCCCAGGCAGCGGCGTCGGCGCGCTGAAATCCCTCAGCGCTCCCCGCCAGTATCGCTCCGAAGCGTTGGAGTCCTGCCTGCGCAGCCACTCGATGTAATCGCGATAGGGCCGAACAGCCGGGAGGCTCGGTTTCCCGCCGTTGCGGAATACCTCATAACCGACGAGCACTTCGCGAAAGACGATCGACAAGGACCATCCGTCGAGCAGTACATGATGATGGCTCCAGGTGAGCCACCATTCGTCACCATCGAGCCGGATGAGAGTGAGCCGCATCAGAGGAGCCCGGGCCAGCTCAAAGCTCCTCCTCCGGTCAGCCGCCAAATGTTTCTCGAGCAGGTGCTGGGGGTCGGCCGAGCCGCGCCAATCGAGCTCTTCCCAGGGGAGAGCGGCCTTCTGGTGCACCATCTGCATCGGCTCCCGCAACCCTTCCCAGAGGAAGGAACTTCGTAGAATCGGATGGCGATCGACCACATGCTGCCAAGCCCTACGGAAAGCCGCGGTGTCGAGCTCGCCCCGGAGGCAGTATGAGAACTGTTCGAAGTAGGCCTGCGAACCCGGGGACGACAAAGTGTGGAAGAGCATCCCCTGCTGCAGAGGAGAGAGGGGGTAGACATCTTCAATCCCGCGCTCGGCGCCCAAGACAAGGTCGAGAGTCCGCTGCCCAAGCCCCGCCAGCGGGAAGTCTGAGGGGGTGTATCCACCAGCGTCGGACGAAAGGCAGTGCGCAATCAACCTGCGCAGGGAAGCCAGAAACTGGTCCGCCAAGGCAGCGATCGTCTCTCGGCGGTGGAGCTCCCGGCTGTAAATCCAGGAAACCTCGAGCCCACCTCCTATCACCGCGGCGCTGATCTCCAGCAGGTGCTCGCGGAGGTCTTGCAAATCCTGGTTTTCACCTTTCGACTCTGGAGCCGGATCGAAAGGGAACGACTCAGGCAACGCGCGATCAAGCTGCCCCAGGTAATTAAAGCTCACTTCCGGGCGCGCCAGGCTTTGCAGTCGCCGCGCGGCATCTGTTGTCGAGGCCGGATCGAGAAGGAGACCATAGCCGATTCCCGAGAACAGCACCGAGCGCAGGCTCTCCTTGACATGCTTGAGCGCTTCCTCCGGGGTTCCACCTCCCTCAATCAAGACCGGAAATGCGGCGGTCAGCCAGCCGACCGTGCGCGACAAATCGATCCCTTCCAGAGCATCCCGACCGTGCCCTTCGATCTCGACAATGGTCGATCTCGCCCCGGTCAGGCGAGTCAACGGCTCCGCGAGCGCTGTCAGGAGGACCTCGTCAGCCCGGGTACGGTAGGCCGCGGAAACGTCTTCGAGCAGCGCGCGGGTCTCCTCCGGCGAAAGCGAGATCTTGATCGTCGCTGCGGTCCCCACTCGGTTGCCGCCTCCAGGGAAATCGATCGGCAAAGGAGAGATGTGCTCCGCCACAGCCAGCCAGCCTATCGCTTCGGCTTGCAGCCCACCCGATCGCGCATGGGCGGCGAGGCGCTCGCTCCACTCCTTGAACGAGCACGTCTTGGAAGGGAGCACGATCTCCTTTCCGCGGCTCACCTGCCGGTATGCAGTCTCGAGATCCTCCAGCAGGATGCGCCAGGATACGCCGTCCACTGCCAGGTGATGCACGACGGCCAGGAGGCGCTGACGCTCACCGGCTCCCGGCGAAAAGAGAGCGAACCGCAGGATCGGCCCGGCCGCGAGATCAAGGCTCTTCTGGATTTCGTCCGCCGCAGCCTCGACGGCCTGCGGCCAACACACGGAAGGCAAGGCCGAGAGGTCGGCGTGCAGGAAGGGGACATCCCCGGGACCGGCGTGGTGCTGGACCCACTCTCCATCGCGACGTTGGAAGCGCAGCCGCAGCGCATCATGATGCTCCACCAGGCGTGCCACCGCCTGCGCCAGGGAGCCAGGATGCAGCTTCTCACGCGACGCGAAAAGCAGCGACTGATTGAAGTGGCTCGGGTTGGCCAGACCAAGACTGAAGAATCGCCGCTGGATCGGAGTCAACGGCACCTCGCCCACTACCGCATCCTGTTCGCCAGAGATATCCGCGGCTGGCACAGCCACCCGTGCCAACTCGGCTATGGTTGGATACAGGAAAACCTGCTTGGCGGTGAGGTGGAGCCCACGCCGGCGCGCCTTCGCTACTACCTGAATACTCAAAATCGAGTCGCCGCCCAAGGAGAAGAAGCTCTGATGGACATCGATCCGCTGCAATCCGAGTACTTCACTCCAGATCTGGGAGAGGATCTCCTCGGCGGGTGTGCGGGGCGTGACCTCGGCGCCGGGGGCTACCGTGGTCCCTGGAGCAGGTAGGCGGCGCCGGTCCACCTTGCCATGCACCGTCAAGAGCAACTCATCCACCACCACGAACGCCGAGGGCACCATGTACTCCGGTAACATCTGACCCAAGTGCTGCCGCAGGTGCTCCACTTCCGGCAGGTCTTCGCCTTTTGCTAGATAGGCTATAAGGCGCTTGCCATTTCCTCCGTCCTGCCGCGCCGCCACGACTACCTCCCGCACTCCCGGGCAGCGCCGCAGCGCCGCCTCCACTTCTCCCAGCTCGATGCGGAACCCGCGCACCTTCACCTGCTCGTCGCTACGACCCAGGAATTCGAGATGCCCGTCCCAGAGCCAGCGGCCCAGATCTCCGGTCCGATACTTCCGTGTCTGCGGTCCTGGGACGTACCGCTCCGCCGTCAGGTCGGGACGACCTCGATAACCGCGGCTCACTCCCGTTCCTCCCAGCCAGACCTCGCCCACGGCGCCGATCGGCACTGGCAGGCCGGTGCTATCCATCACCTCCACGATCGTCCCCGGTAACGGACGGCCCAGCAGCGGCCGGGGCTTGGCCCCAACCGGAATCTGGTGGCTCGTGCTCAGGATCGTCCCTTCGGTCGGTCCATACAGTACCCAGCGCGTCGCGGCTGGGAACGCGAGCTCCAGGTCCTCCAGCAGTCCCAATGGCACCGTGTCTCCGCCCACGAAAACCGCCCGCAGACCTGCTATTCCACCCCGGCGGATCGCTTCGTCCACCAGCTGCCGCAGCAGCGCTGGCACCGCATGCACCGCCGTGCAACGGCCCAACTCGGAAACAAGATGCTCCACCTCTGGCGTGGGATGAATCGGAAACAGCACCGATGTACCGCCAGCCAGCAGCGGGCTCAGCAGCTCGAACAGAAATATGTCGAACGAAGAGGGTGCCAGGCATAGCACACGGTCCATCTCGCTCCAGCCGAACCGATCACGGCTCGCCCACAGCAACCACGATAGGCTGCCGTGTTCAACCATAACGGCCTTCGGCCTGCCCGTAGTGCCCGACGTGTAGATCTGGTAAGCCAGATCTCCGGCCCTGCTCCGCACTCCCAGGGCTTCGCATACCTGTGACCCGATCAGCTCCGCGTCTGCGTCGAGCAACACCAGTCTTCGCGGTCGCCGCGGTAGACCCGAAACCAGAGCTTCCCGGCTCACGACCAATGCTATCCCGCCTTCCTCGATCAGAAGATCCAGGCGCTCCCGTGGCAGCTCCGGATCCAGGGGCACGTAGGCTGCTCCTACCTTGAGCACCGCCAGCAGCGCCACAACCAGCTCAGGGGTACGCTCCAGGAGTACTCCCACCGCCATTTCCGAACCTGCACCGTGCTCTATCAGATAACGGCCGAGGCGATTCGAGCTGCTCTCCAACTGGCCATAGCTCAGCCTCTCCCCTTCCCATTCCAGAGCCGGCGCGTCCGGCCTCCGCAACGCCTGTCGCGCGAACACCTCTTGTACCGGCTCGAGGTCACCAGCCTTACCCATCGCGCTCCACTCCACCACTACTTGGTGCCGCTCCGTCTCGCTCAACAGATCCAGCGCCCATACATCGATCTCCGGCGAAGATGCAACGGCATCCAGAAGGATGCGGAGACGGTCCGCGAGTCGGATCGTGGTAGTGACATCGAAGAGATCGACACTGTAGACCAGGAGTCCCTGGACTCGATCCTTCTGATCGGACAGGGCAAGCTCTAGATCGAGCTTGGCCGCGGGACCTCCAGGCTGGAGGGGACTCAGCCGCAGCCCAGATACCTCCGGAATTCGGGTAGGCACAGTTGCCATGGAGAAAAAAACCTGGAAAAGAGGGTTGCGGGAGAGCTCGCGCTCGGGCGCGAGCTCGTCCACGAGTCTCTCGAACGGCAGGTCCTGGTGAGCGTATGCCCCGAGCGCCACTTCGCGGGTACGCCCCAACAGCTCGCGGAAGCTCCGGCCCACGGAGAGGTCCGTGCGCAACACGAGCGTGTTGACGAAGAATCCGATCAGACTCTCCGTCTCCAAGCGATGCCTGCCGGCGATCGGCGTACCGACGCAGACATCGCGCTGTCCACACCAGCGAGCGAGGAGGACTTGGAAAGCCGCGAGGAGGGTTATGAACAGTGTGCTCCCCTCCTCCCGGCCCAGGCCTCGAAGCTTTCGCAAGAGGTCGGGGCCCAGGGACACTGGCACCGAGGCTCCCCGGAAGGAGCGGACCGGAGGCCGGGGACGATCAGTTGGCAACGTGAGATCTTGAGAGGCTTCCCGGAGGCGCACACGCCAGTACTCCAGCTCGGCATCGAGGATCGCGCCCTGCAGCCACTGCCGTTGCCACCAAGCGTAGTCCGCGTACTGGATTGGGAGCTCCGGCAGGGCCAGAGGTAGACCGCAGCACAAGGTTTCGTAAAGGGTAGAAACCTCACGGATCAGAATCTCGGCCGACCACTCATCGCTGACGATGTGGTGCAGGGTGAACAACGCCACGTGCTCCTGGTTTCCGAGGCAGACGACCGTGGTCCGAATCAGCGGACCCCGAGCCAGGTCGAATGGGCGCCGCGCCTCCTCGGCAGCGAGAACTTGCACGACGTGTTCTATCCGCTCGGACGGGACCGCACTGAGGTCGATCCTCGTCAGAAACGTGCTCGCGCCATCGTCGATACGCTGGACGGGCCGGCCGTCCACCGACTCGAACCGAGTCCGCAGAACTTCATGCCTTCGCACGACCTCGCGCAGCGCTCCATCCAGAGCGGGCACGACCAGAGGTCCTTCGATCCTGAAGGCTGAGGCCACGTTGTAAATCGGGTTCCCCGGCTCGAGCTGGTCGAAGAACCACAGGCGCTGCTGCGAAAAGGACAGCGGCAGGTCTCGCTCGCGGGGCGCCCGCCTGATTGGCGGCATCTCGGCCGTCTCGCCATTACGCAGGACGTCTTCGAGCTTGGCAGCCAGAGCCGCCAAAGTCGGACGTTCGAAAACAGTCCGCAAGGGGAGCTCCACCTGGAAAACTCGGCACACGCGGGACACCATGCGGGTGGCGAGAATGGAATGTCCGCCGAGATCGAAGAAGTTGCCGTCCCGGCTTGGACTTTCGACTCCCAGAACTTCCGACCAGATCGCCGCCAACATCTCCTCGATAGGAGTGGCTGGAGCGGCGAACATTGCACCGCTCCCTTCCTGTTCCAAACGTGGCGCAGGGAGCGCCCTGCGATCGATCTTTCCATTAGGCGTCAACGGAATCGCGTCGAGGGGGACGAAGAGCGACGGCACGAGGTGGGCTGGCAGCAGAGCGCGAAGATAAGACCGTAGCTCGGCGCTTGAGGGAGGGACCGCACCAGGCTCCGGAACAATGTAGGCCACCAGCCGCCGTTCCCCACGCTCGTCCTCGCGCGACAGCACCACCGCCTGGCACAGCACCGGATGCCGGGCGAGATGCGCTTCGACCTCACCGGGTTCGACGCGGAAGCCGCGAATCTTGATCTGATCGTCGATCCGCCCCAGGAACTCCAGAGCGCCATCTGCCCGGAAGCGCGCCAGGTCACCGGTGTGGTACAGCCTCTCTCCTGGGGAGTTCCCGAAAGGATTGGGGATGAAACGCTCCGCCGACAGATCCGGTCGCCCGAGATAACCTCGGGCGACCCCGGCGCCTCCGATGTAGAGCTCGCCGACGACTCCGACTGGCACCGGCTCGAAACGTGAATCGGCGATATAGACTCGCGCAATAGCGACCGGCGGACCAACAGGAAGGTCCACCCGGTCCTTGCCTGTGAGTGGCCCCAGTGGAACACGGTAGAGGTTGGAGGTGATCGTGGTCTCGGTCAGGCCGAAAATATTGATGGTCGGTACGCCGAACCGCTGCCACACTTCCAGCTGATCAAGAGAGGGCTTCTCGCTGCCCAGGATCACCAGTCGTAGGCTCGCGGGCGGGCACTCGCCGGTCGCCGACAGCTCGTCAACCCACTCACGCCAGTAGGACGATGGCAGCTCAAGGGCGGTCACACCGAGGCCTTCAATCACTCGAGCGAGCCCAGCGATCGTGGCGAGGACCTCCTGCCGCTCCAACACGACCGCGGCGCCGCTCGCCCATGCGGGAAAGAGCTCCTCGATCAGGACGTCGAAAGCGGGGGACGCGAACTGCAGCACACGGTCGGCCGGCCCGAGCCCGAAGTACCGAGCGATCTCAAGCGTGTAGCTCGCCACCGCACTGTGAGGAGCGATCACCCCTTTGGGTATACCGGTCGATCCGGACGTGAAGATGACGTAGGCCGCAGCCTCCACAGGAGGTGGGTCGAACGCCGGCTCTGGGCCCTCTACCTCCGGCAATGGAGCGTCGAGGCGGACCGTGCGCGCTCCAGCGTCGGACAGGACTTCGGTCTGTTGTCCGCTCGTCAACAGAACGGAGGCCCCGGAGGCCACCAACATGGAGCGGAGGCGCTCCGGAGGATAGGAGGGATCGAGAGCCACGAACGCGCCGCCCGCTTTGAGCGTTCCTAGAATGCCGACCGCCATCCGGGGAGTGCGGTCCAGGCATAAGGCCACGCGCACCTCCGGCCCCACCCCAAGTGATTTCAGGACCCGGGCCAGGCGGTCCGCCGCTTGATTCAGCTCGCGGAAGCTCATCGTTCCTTGCCAGGTCACGATCGCTGGAGCTTGCGGCAGCCGCTCAGCCTGGATCTCAAAAAGCTGGTGGAGACACGGTCCTTGTGGAGCCTTGGCGCTCGCTCCGCTCCAGACCTCTAAGATCTGCTGGCGTTCCGCGGGATCGAGCAGAGGCAGCTCGGAGACGGACCGCTCGGGCTCGGTCGTCGCTCCTTCGAGCAACGTAAGCAAATGGCGTAGCAGGCGTTGCACGGTCGCGGGCTCGAATAGCTCCGTGGCGTACTGAAGCTCTCCTGAGAGGGCAGAGCCCACGTCGGAGAGCACCAGTGTAAGATCGAACGGTGCCCACTCGGTTTCAAAGGGGAGCGGGCTCAGGCGCAGACCGGGGATCTCAAGGTTGTCCACAGGTACGTTCTGTAGCGAGAACATCACCTGGAAGAGGGGAGAGATCGCCAAGTCCCGATCCGGAGCGAGGCACTCCACCAGTTTCTCGAAAGGGAGGTCCTGGTGCGCATAGGCGCCCAGCGCCTCGCCTCGGAGGCGAGCGAGTGCCTGGCGAAACGATGGATCGCCGGAGAGGTCGGTGCGCAGGACCAGGGTGTTCACGAAGAAACCGATCAGACCTTCGATCTCGAGGCGTGAACGTCCGGCGATGGGGGTACCAATACTGACCGCAGCCTGCCCTGAGTAGCGATAGAGCAGCGTCTGAAAAACCGTCAGCAGGACCATGAACAGTGTCGCGCCCTCGCGCCTGCCAAGCCCGCGCAGGCGTTCGCAGAGGGCCGGATCGAGGTTGAAGCGCTCCCCAGATCCGCGGAAAGTAGGGATCATTGGCCGGGCTCTGTCGAGCGGCAGTGAAAGGGGGAGCAACTCGATCTCCAGGCGTCCGCGCCAATAGCTGAGCTGCGCTTCGAGTATCTCGCCTTGCAACCAGGCGCGCTGCCAGCAGGCGTAGTCGGCGTACTGGATTGGCAGTTCCTCCAACGGTGAGGGAAGTCCCTGGGAGAAGGCAGGATAGAGAGCGGCCACCTCACGCGACAGAATCCCCAACGACCAGGCATCACTGATGATGTGGTGCTGCACGAACAGCAACGCATGATTCTCCTCGCCGAGCCGTGCGACCCGCGCTCGCAGCAGCGGCCCACGCGTGAGATCGAAAGGCCGTCGCGACTCGCCGGTAAATATCCGGCGCAGCTCTCCATTGCGTAGAGCCTCCGGGAGTACGGTCAAGTCGATGAGGCAGACCAGTGGAGGCTCGGGCGGAAGGATCCGCTGCACAGGCTCTCCCTCTATCGAGCGAAACACGGTGCGCAGCACCTCGTGGCGCCGGATGATCTCAGTCAGCACTCGGCGCAGCACCCTGAGGTCGAGCGGGCCCTCGATCTTCAACACCTGCGAGTTGTTGTAGAGCGCGTTCTCCGGATCGAGCTGATGAAGGAACCAGAGTCGCTGCTGGGAGAAGGAGAGAGGAAGGTCCTCCGTCCGCGGTGCGTGCCTTATGAGCGGCAGCCCAGGTGTCTTACCGGATCGGACCGCCTCCTCGACCCGCAATGCGAGCTGCTCCAGGGTAGGTCCTTCGAAGAAACTGCGCAGCGAAAGCTCGACCTGGAAATGTTCCCGCACGCGCGAGACGAGTTGGGTGGCGAGCAGGGAATGCCCTCCCAAATCGAAGAAGCTCTCGTCTACACCCACTTGCGGGACTCCGAGCACATCCACCCAGATGCCCGCCAGCATCTCCTCGAAAGGCGTGCGCGGACGCGCTACCTCTCGCGCTGTTCTGTCCTCCTCCTCCGGCATCGGCAAAGCGGCGCGGTCCACCTTGCCGTTGCGCGTCAACGGTAACTGGTCCAGCAGGAGGATTGTCGCAGGCAACATGTAGTCTGGCAGGTGTTGCCGAAGGTGCTCGCGCAGGTCAGACTGCGCGAGAACGGCCGGCTCGGCAACCGGCGTTTCCTCCACCCCTCCCAGGGTCACCCATTCGGGTCGTAGCGCATAGAGCTGGTACCGGTCGGTACCCGCCAGGAGCTCATCCTGCTCGACAGTGACGGAGTAGCCTCGGGAGACCAGCAAATCGGCGATCTGCTGCACCCGCCCCTCGGTGAAGCCACCGCGAGCGTCGTGCACCTCCATGACAATCTGACCAATGCGCGGCCAATCGCCGTCATCGATTCCGCGCAACACGTCGAGCTCCGCCCTCTGGACATCCACCTTCAAGAGATCGACGCGCTCGATACTCTCCTCAGCCAAAACATCCGAAAGGCGGCGAAGCCGGCTATGCCAGACTTCGCCCTCGAATCGGCCGGCGAGGAGCTCTTCGGCGTGAGAGAGCAGTGATGAGGCCCTCTCCCCCTCGTTTCGGAGATAGCGCTTGATCACTGCCACCTCTTCCTCAGGCCGGGCATACTCCTTCTGCCCTGACATCATCGAATAGAGGGGATAGTAGAGGAACGACTCCGTCCGTTCCTGGTCCGAGAGGCCGAAGGGAAGCAGGTGCGTCCCTGGACCATAGAGCTCGCAATTGATGCGCAGGGTGTCGTAGATCGGACCGATGGGCTCGAAGGCGTAGATCTGCGCTGTCGGGCAGCGGCGGCGCACGAACATGGTGAACATCCCGATATTGGCGCCGACGTCGAGCACGCACGAACCCGGGGCGAGAGTTATATGGTTCCGGACGTATGACTCCTTAATGAAGATCTCTTCGTAAAGGTAATCGGTCTCATTGCGATTCTGCTCCACCACCGCGAGGCCATTGGGCAACTCGCGGCGCATCCGCCCATCTATGTATCGGGCGAAGCGCCGCCGAGGAACGGCGTAAGCGACGAGCCGCGGCCGATCCGGCTGATCCTGATGCAGCGCCACCACGGCCTCCTCCACTCCAGGATGCCGGCGCAGCGATGCCTCGATTTCTCCGAGTTCAATCCTATAGCCGCGGACTTTGACCTGATGGTCGACGCGGCCGAGAAACTCCAGCAACCCCTCCGAGTTCCAGCGAGCCAGGTCTCCACTGCGATAAAGCCGCACACCCGCAGCGGAGACGAAGGGATCAGGCACGAACTTCTCCGCCGTCAACGCAGGGCGACCAAAATAGCCACGGGCCACTCCTTCTCCTCCGATGCAAAGCTCGCCCGCCACCCCTATCGGTACCGGCTGGAAACGCGGATCCATGACATAGATACGTACATTGTCCAGGGGGCGTCCGAGTGCCGGCGCGGCAGCACCGCCCACCGGCTGAATCGTCGTGTCCACCGTGCACTCGGTCGGACCGTAGACATTCACACAGCACGCCTGCGTCCAGCGCGCGAGGCGCTCCCACAGCTCAGGGGAGATCGCCTCACCACCAACCAGCAGCAGGCGCAGTGAAGTGCGCGCCTCCTCCAAGCCTGCGTCGAGGAGAAGATGGAGCTGAGAGGGCGTGCAGTCGAGTACCTCGACTCCACTGCTAACAAGGAAAGACAGCAGCTCGGTGCCATCCGGCCTAATCTCCTCCGGCACCAGGACCAGGCAGTGGCCGGCCAAGAGCTGGATCCACTGCTTGACCGACGCGTCAAAGGAGAACGGTGCGTTTAGGCTTACCCTGAGTCTTTCACCGAGGCCCTCGTAGATCCGAGCACCGAGGGCGGCAGCGAGATTCAGCACCGACTCCTGGCGAACCATGACACCCTTCGGTCTGCCCGTCGATCCGGAAGTGAAAATTACGTAGGCCAAGTTGTCCAATCCAGATCCGAGTGCTGGCGGACCTTCATGTCCTTCGTCCGGAACGCCACCGTCGGGAGCGAGCTCCAGCCACATGGAAATACCGTCCACGCTGCTTCGGAACCGCGCATCTCCAACCACTGCCATGGCGGCGGCATCCTCCAGCATCGCACAGAGGCGCGGAGCCGGCTGGTGAGGATCGAGAGGAAGATAAGCGCCTCCTGCTTTCAGGATGCCCAACAGAGCGACGAGTTGGCCGAAGCCGCGCTCCAGGAGCAGGCCCACTACCGAATCGGGTCCCACGCCGACCGCCAACAGTTGTCGCGCCAGGAGGTCCGATCTGCGATCGAGTTCGTGGAACGTCAGCATCCTTCCGCTCCACTCAACGGCTGGCGCCGTGGGCGTCCTTACGGCCTGTTCTCGGAAAAGCTTCGCCAGCCCTGCACCGAGCGGCAACTCGCGCGCCGTAGCGTTCCATTCGACGAGCACCCGCCTCCGTTCCTCATCGCCCAGCACGTCGAGAGCCCAGAGGGGCCGTTGCGGATCCACGAGTGCCGACCGGAGGAGAGCCGTCAGCCTGGCGGGGAGAAGACTGGCGAGGGGCTCGTCGAGGGCGACCCCGTTGTCGTGGATCTCGGCTCTCAAGCCTACCAGTGAGCGCACGCAAGAGAGGCGTAGCTCGGACCTGTCGCTGCGGCTGTACTGGCAGATCAGCCGGAGCCCCCCTGATTCCATCTCCCGCCAGTCGCAGAAGTCGAAGGCGAACGGAAGGTAGCCCATCCGCTTGCCGCGGCCCTCCACATCCCAAGAGAAGAGGTTCTGGCGTTCTCGCGCGTCCTGCAAGGCCACCCGCCAAATCTCCAGCGTCTCGGAGAACGCGAGGTCCTCGAAGCCCGCACAGCGTACGGGCAGATACTTTGCAAATGGTCCGAGCGCGCCTTGAAGCTGTTCGAAGCTGCGCCCATCGACGAGCACACTCATGGAGAAGTCGGTCTCGCCGGTGAGCCGTGCCATCAGCGCCTGCCATGCGGCGAGGAGAACGACTGAAAGCGACACCCCGTGCGCCCGCGCGATCTCTTCAGCCGCGGCGGCGAGGGACGGATCTATCTCGATGCGACGAATGCGCGGCTCGCGGACCGTCCTCGGCGTCCCTCCTCGCCGGAATGGAAAGGTCGGCAGCCGGCGCGATGCCTCATCCCAGTAGTTTCTGATCTCGCCGCCGGCCTGCTCCTCCTCGAGCAGGCCGTTCTGCCATTCCGAGAAGTCGGCGTACTGGACCGGTTCCTCGTCGGCGCCCTCGCTCAAGGCGACCCCCGGTCGATGGAGCAGGATCTCTCGCAGCAGGCCTTGCAGCGACTCGGAATCCAGGCAGATCGCCGGGAGAGTCAGAAGAAGAACGTTGTGCGCGCCTCTTTCGAGCAGAGACAAGCGCGCCAGAGGACCTCGTTCGAAGTCGAAAGCGGCCTCTCTGTCCTCCCGCAACGCCGCCTCGACCGCCTCTTCGAACGCCGAAGACTCAAGCGGGATCGTTCGAAATGACACAGACGGCTCTTCGCCGATTACCTGGACAGGCACATCCATCCCCGGCAAGCAGCGGTAGGTCGTGCGGAGGATCTCGTATCTGGCTGCTGCGGCTAGGAAGGCTGCACGAATTTCATCCGCCCTCGAACCGTTCTCGATCTGGACGGCGCACTGCGACACATAAACACTCTGGTCCTGCTGCAAAAACCACAAATGCTTCTGCTGTAGCGAAAGGCGAAATCCTTCGATCACAAGATCAGGCATCTCTGCTCCACTGCAAGTTCTAGACGTGCGTCAAATTCTACGCCGTTCTATCCTTTGTCTGGCCTCCCCGCCGTCTCTCCTCCTCATCTGCGGAAACACGGGCTCTCCTGTTCCGGCCTTACTGATCTCCAAGGCATTGATGCGGACGTCCGGTCGGGCGAGGATGCTCGCCAGCAGGCTCTCGAAGCGACCGTGGAGACGCCGGATGCTACCAGCATCGAAGAGATCGGTCGCGTACGTCCACGAAACCTCCATAGAATCTCTCCTTTCCAAAACCCAGACGGTGAGCTCGAAACGCGCGGCGTGTGTTTCGAGCTCGTAGGGTCGGATCGACAGCCCGGGAACTTCGAAATCGTCGATGGGCGCTTTGTTGAGCCCGAACGCGACCTGGAGTAGAGGAGCCTCTCGCCCGGGCCGCACTTCGTCGATCACGCGCTCATAAGGCAGATCCTGATGAGCGTAGGCTTCGAGGGCGACGGTACGCACGCGCTCCAAGAACTCCCGGAAGCGTGGCGCGCCGGCAAAGTCGAGACGCAGCACCAGCATATTGACGAAAAAGCCGATCAGTCCCTCCGTCTCGGCCCGATTGCGGTTGGCAATCGCGCTGCCAATGAGAAGGTCAGTCTGCCCCGTCGCGCGGTAAAGCATGGTGCCGAAGGAGGCTAATAGGAGCATGTACGACGTCACACCCGCCTCACGGCTCAGTTTCCGCAGCTCCACGATCAGGGGCGGGGAGAGCGGGAATCGCACGCTAGCGCCGCGGTGTGTCGGCCGGACCGGTCGCGGGCGATCAATCGGCAGGGCGAGGATGGGAGGCGCTCCCGCAAGCTGCCGTCTCCAGTACGCTAGCTGGCGCTGGAGTAATTCACCTTGGAGCCATTCCCGCTGCCATT
Organism: Thermoanaerobaculia bacterium; assembly: GCA_036380715.1. Classification (GTDB taxonomy): domain Bacteria; phylum Acidobacteriota; class Thermoanaerobaculia; order Multivoradales; family UBA5704; genus UBA5704. Next base: position 49,027 of record DASVEF010000247.1, read on the forward strand.
GAGTGAACTCCGCGTACTGAATCGCCAACTCCGGTAGAGGCGAGGGCAGGCCCTCGCGGAACGCCGCATAGAGCGCCGTCACCTCGCGCACCAGGACTCCCATCGACCAGCCGTCGCTGATGATGTGGTGCATGGTCAGCAAGAGTACGTGCTCAGCATGACCCAGCCGGAGGATCTGCGCGCGCAGCAGAGGTCCACGCGCCAGATTGAAGGGGCGCCGCGCCTCCGCAAGCGTCAGATGGCGAGCCTCCAGCTCTCCGAGCCCGCGATCGAGGGAGCGCAGGTCCACCACGGGAATGTTCAGCAACCAAGGAGGCGCGATTCGCTGCCGCGCCTGTCCTTTCCACAGAGGATAGGTCGTTCGCAGGATCTCGTGGCGCCGCACCACCTCGCCAAAGCTGCGCTCCAGGGCACCGAGGTCGAGCTCGCCCGAGAGCCGCAGTGCTGCCGGCACGTTGTACAGGGCTGAGCCCGGCTCGAGTTGGTCGAGGAACCACAGCCGCTCCTGCGCGAAAGACAGCGGCAGGTCCCCGTCCCTAGACACCGGCACCAGCGGCGACGCCTTCGCGGGGGGGCCCGCCTGCAGCGCCTCCTCCACTACTCCAGCCAAGCCCGACACAGTCGGGCTCTCGAACAGCTCCCGCAGCGGCAGCTCCACCCCGAAGGCCTGCCGCACCCGCGACACCACGCGCGTCGCCAGCAGCGAGTGACCTCCGAGATCGAAGAATCTCGCCTCCCTGCCCACCCGATCCAGGTCCAGCACCTCCCCAAAGATTCCCGCCAGGATTTCCTCTACCGCCGTGCGTGGTCCCTCCCCTGGAACCTCCTCTGGCGCCTCTGGCGCCGGCAGCGCCCGCCGGTCCACCTTGCCATTGGGCGTCAGCGGCAGCGACTCCAGAAACACGAGCGCCGAGGGCACCATGTGCTCCGGCAGTTTTGAGCTCAGGAAGCTCCGTACCTGCGCGACCGTGGGCGCCGGGCTCTCGCACAACAGCCAAGCCACCAAGCGCCGCTGCGCGCCCTCACCCCGCACCCCCACCACTGCCGACCGGATCCCTGGATATTGCGCCAGCGCCCCCTCCACCTCCCCCGGCTCGATCCGGAAACCCCGTATCTTGACCTGATTGTCGATCCGTCCCAGAAACTCCAGGCGGCCGTCGGGACGCCACCGTCCCAGGTCTCCCGTCCGGTACAGCCGTTGCCCGGGCTCCTCACCCAGCGGGTCCGGCACGAACCGTTCCGCCGTCAGCTCCGGCCGGCCCACATAGCCCCGGGCCAGGCCCTCCCCACCCACCCATACCTCCCCGGCCGCTCCCACCGGCAGCGGCTCCATCCCGCGCCCCAACACTTGCACCCGCGTGCCAGCGATCGGACGGCCCAGCGGCACCGTCGAGCCCAGATCCTCCTCCCCCGAAAGAGGGCAGCAGCAGGTGAACGTCGTGTTCTCCGTCGGACCATAGCCGTTGATCAGCTTCGTTGAGCCGAGCTCTCGCAACGCCTGAGCCACATGCGGCAGCGACAGCGCCTCGCCTCCGGCCAGCAGCTGCCTCAATCCCGACAGGTCCTCCAGACGCTCCTCCACCATCTGGTGGAACAGACCTGCCGTCAGCCACAGCGATGTCACTCCATGCCGCCGTAGAGCTCCGCCGATCTCCTCGAGCGATGCCACTCCCGGCGGCATCAGCACCAGCCGGCCTCCGTTGAGCAGCGCCCCCCAGATCTCCAGTGTCGAAGCGTCGAAGGACAGGGGCGCGATCTGGAGCCATACCTCCTCGGCGTTGAACCGCGCATAGCCGGTCTCGCGCACTAGGCGCACCACCGCCCGGTGCGGCACTCCCACCCCCTTCGGCACTCCGGTCGAGCCCGACGTATAGAGCACATACGCCAGCTGATCCGGCCCCAACCCTACTGTCTCTCCCGCACCCGCCACCTCCTCCTCGATCCGTTCCAGACCCACGACTTGCGCGTTCGTCGGCGGCAGCCGCTGGCGCAGAGACTCCTGCGCCAGCACCACCGGCGCCGCCGTATCCGACAGGATCAGCCCCAGCCGCTCGCCCGGATAGCCGGCTTCCAGCGGCACGTAGGCTCCTCCCGCTCGCAAGATCCCTAGAAGCCCCACCACCATCTCCACCGAGCGCTCCGCCAGAAGCCCCACCGGCACCTCCGGCCCCACTCCCAGGGCCTGGAGACGCGCCGCCAGACGGCCTGAACGCGCCGCCAACTCGCCGTAGCGCACCTCCTCACCCCCGCACACCAACGCCACCGCCTCCGGGCTCTTCTGCGCCTGCGCCAAGAACAGATCAGACAGACTCCGCTCTAAAGGCGCCTGCGAGCTCGTCTCGCTCCACTCCACCACCACCTGCTGCCGCTCCGCCTCGGAGAGCCAGGCCAGCCGTTCCAGCTCCTCCTCCGGCGAGGCCACCGCGCTCGCCAGCAGCCGCTCCAGATGCCCGCCCAGGCGCACCATCGTCGGGCGGTCGAACAGGTCCACGGCGTACTCGATCCCGCCCGCCAGGGCGCCCGCCGTCTCCGACAGCGCCAGCGTCAGGTCGAATTTCGCCGTC